>NZ_AP025737.1:2400000-2769930 GCF_023734115.1 Herbiconiux sp. L3-i23 | reverse complement strand
TCCGACACCCCGGTGCGAGTCGGGCGCGCCCCGCTGCGCAAACTGAGTCGGCACGAGCGCTTCATCGGTCCCGCCGCCGAACTCGTCGAGCGTGGCCTGCCCGCCGACGCGCTGGTGCGCGCCGTCGCCGCGGCCCTGCGCTTCGACGTGCCGGAGGACCCGGAGAGCGTCGAGCTGCAGGCACTGCTGGCAGGGGACGCACCGGCGCAGGAGCTCGCCGTCCGGCTGACCGGCCTCGACGCGTCGAACCCGCTCATCGCCCCGATCGCCACCGCCATCGGATCGGCCCGCGCGCACCGGTAGGGCGGCACTTCCGCGAGGCCGGCCCTCGCAGCCCCGGTGAGGCGACACGCTCGCCTGCACCGATCGGCTGCGAGGGTCGGCCTTAATCTTGAGCCCGTGAGCCTTCCCCAGCCGAGTCCGGAACCGCAGGGCTCGGTGTGGTCACCCGACGGCCCCGACCTCGTCGTGCACTCCGAGAACCTCGGGTTCCTGCGCACCCTGCCGGACGAGAGCTTCCGGCTCATCTACATCGACCCGCCGTTCAACACGGGCAAGCAGCAGACGCGGCGATCGATCACCGCGGTGCGCTCCGAGGAGGGCACCAGGGTCGGCTTCAAGGGCCGCAGCTACGAGACCGTGCGCGGCGCGACCCTCCGCTACGCCGACTCGTTCGCCGAGTACTGGGACTTCCTCGAGCCCCGGCTCGAGGAAGCGTGGCGCCTGCTCGCCCCCGACGGCACCCTCTACCTGCACCTCGACTACCGCGAGGTGCATTACGCGAAGGTGCTGCTCGACGCGCTCTTCGGCCGCGACAGCTTCCTCAACGAGATCATCTGGGCCTACGACTACGGCGGACGCGCGAAGGGCCGCTGGCCCGCCAAGCACGACAACATCCTCGTCTACGTGAAGGACCCGACGAATTACGTCTTCGATTCGGCCGAGGTCGACCGGGAGCCGTACATGGCGCCCGGCCTCGTCACCGCCGAGAAGGCGGCGCTCGGCAAGCTGCCGACCGACGTCTGGTGGCACACCATCGTGTCGCCGACCGGGCGGGAGAAGACCGGATATCCGACTCAGAAGCCCCTCGGGGTGCTGCGCCGCATCGTCGCCGCGAGCAGCGAGCGCGGCGACTGGGTGCTCGACTTCTTCGGCGGCAGCGGCACCACCGGGGCCGCCGCGCGCGAGCTCGGCCGCCGCTTCGTCCTCGTCGACGAGAGCCCCGACGCGGTCCGGGTGATGGGGGAGCGGCTCCAGCTCGACCCGGTGCCGCATCGCTGAGTCGTCCCTAGGCTTACGCGCATGGCCGCCGAACTGATGTCGTCGGGAGCCGGCGACGCCCCCGTGCTCGTTCTCGCGCACGGTGCCGGTGCGCCGATGGACTCCGACTGGATGGAGCGGATGACCGGCCTCCTCGTCGATCGCGGAGTGCGCGTCGTCCGGTTCGAGTTCCCCTACATGGCGGGAAGACGGGCGGGCGTGCGCAGGCCGGCGCCCAAGGCGGAGACGCTCATGGACGACTACCGCGAGGTCGTCGCCGAGGTGGCCGCCGCATCGAGCAGCCCCGTCGTGATCGGCGGCAAGTCGATGGGCGGCCGGGTGGCGACCATGGTCGCCGACGAGCTCCGAGACGCGGGGTCGGTGAGCGCGGTCGTCTGCTTCGGGTACCCGTTCCACCCGCCGGGGGCACCCGGGAAGCTTCGGACCGCGCACCTCGAGACCCTGCGCACCCCGACGCTGATCTGCCAGGGCACCCGCGATCCGTTCGGCACCGAGGTCGAGGTCGGCGGCTACACGCTGTCGGACTCGATCGAACTGCGCTTCCTGCCCGACGGTGAGCACGAGCTGAAGCCGCGGGCGAAGATCAGCGGGCGCACGCACGCGCAGAACCTCGCCGAGGCGGCGGATCGCGCAGCCGACTTCACGCGGACCGCGAGGAGCGGGAACCCTACGCCGTGAGCAGACACGCCGGGTGGCGGCGCGCCCGAAGTTCGCATAGGATATCCCGTTGGTGCGCTGGCTGACTTCGTTGGCCGCTTCTCTCCCGACCGGTCTCCCGGTCATGGGTACGAGCACGTGCACCGACTCTAACCGCGAGACCCGCAGAACGCTGCGTGTAGTGAAGTGAGGATATGGCCAAGAAGGACGGCGTAATCGAGATCGAGGGCTCTGTGCTCGAGGCTCTGCCCAACGCGATGTTCCGCGTCGAGCTGACCAACGGACACAAAGTGCTCGCCCACATCTCGGGCAAGATGCGACAGCACTACATCCGAATCCTCCCCGAGGACCGGGTGATCGTGGAGCTGAGCCCTTACGACCTGACCCGCGGCCGGATCGTCTACCGCTACAAGTGAGCGAACTGCTGGATAAGGAACGGCCCGCATCGGGTACGACGCCAGCGAAGGAAGAAAGAACATGAAGGTCAACCCCAGCGTCAAGCGCATCTGCGACAAGTGCAAGGTGATCCGTCGTCACGGCAACGTGATGGTCATCTGCGACAACCCGCGCCACAAGCAGCGTCAGGGCTGATGACGCGCGGCGATCGACTCGCCGCCGGCATCGCAGCACTCAGAACGCAGTACTCATAACTGAATAACACCAACGCCAGCATCAGAACCCGTCGCGCACTCCGCGGCGGGGGACACCTCGGGTCAGGAGGCCCGGGCACCGACGCTGGTTCACACCTCCTGATACTCCAGAGGAGAAGCCAGACATGGCACGTCTCGCCGGTGTCGACATCCCCCGCGACAAGCGCGTGGAAGTCGCACTCACCTACATCTACGGCGTCGGCCGTACCCGCGCACTCGACACGCTGAAGCAGACCGGCATCAGCGGCGAGATCCGGGTCAAGGACCTGACCGACGACCAGCTGGTCGCGCTCCGCGACCACATCGAGGGGACCTACAAGGTCGAGGGTGACCTCCGCCGCGAGGTCGCCGCCGACATCCGCCGCAAGGTCGAGATCGGCAGCTACCAGGGTCTTCGCCACCGTCGCGGTCTGCCCGTGCACGGTCAGCGCACCAAGACCAACGCGCGTACCCGCAAGGGCCCCAAGCGCACCGTCGCCGGCAAGAAGAAGGCCGGCCGCAAGTAGTCCGTCGCCCTCAGGGCCACAGGACCACAGCGCCGTACAGATTTCAGGATTTAGGAGAAAGCCGACATGGCAGCACCGAAGGCGGGAGCGGGCCGCAAGCCGCGCCGCAAGGAGAAGAAGAACATCGCCGTGGGCCAGGCCCACATCAAGTCGACGTTCAACAACACGATCGTTTCGATCACCGACACCACCGGTGCCGTGATCAGCTGGGCCTCATCGGGCGGCGTCGGCTTCAAGGGAAGCCGCAAGTCGACCCCGTTCGCCGCCCAGCTCGCCGCCGAGTCGGCCGCGCGTCAGGCGCAGGAGCACGGCATGAAGAAGGTCGACGTCTTCGTGAAGGGCCCGGGATCGGGTCGCGAGACGGCCATCCGTTCGCTTCAGGCCGCGGGCCTCGAGGTCGGTTCGATCAACGATGTGACGCCGCAGGCGCACAACGGTGTTCGTCCGCCGAAGCGCCGCCGCGTCTGACGCTGTCGCCGTCCGGGTTCTCCGCCCGGACGGCTTCCGCGCGCCCGACGCGGACCCGTCCTTTTCATCTCCACATCACTCGGAAGTGTCATATAGCGGACACTCTTTCGAAAGGAAACCAATAAGTGCTCATCGCACAGCGCCCGACGCTCGTTGAAGAAAACATCTCGGAGTTCCGTTCGCGGTTCGTCATCGAGCCGCTCGAGCCCGGCTTCGGTTACACCCTGGGCAACTCGCTCCGCCGCACCCTCCTGTCCTCCATCCCGGGCGCCGCTGTCACCAGCATCCGTCTCGAGGGCGTCCAGCACGAGTTCTCGACCGTGCCGGGCGTGAAGGAAGACGTCACCGAGATCATCCTCAACATCAAGGGCCTCGTCGTCTCCAGCGAGCACGACGAGCCCATCACCGCCTACCTGCGCAAGCAGAGCGCGGGCCCCGTCACCGCGGCCGACATCTCGGCTCCCGCCGGTGTGGAGATCCACAACCCCGAGCTCGTCATCGCGACGCTCAACGACAAGGCGAAGTTCGACCTCGAGCTGACCATCGAGCGTGGCCGCGGCTACGTCTCCGCGTCGCAGAACCGCAGCGAGTTCAGCGAGTCGGGTCAGATCCCGATCGACTCGATCTACTCGCCCGTGCTGAAGGTCACCTACCGCGTCGAGGCGACGCGTGCCGGTGAGCGCACCGACTTCGACCGCCTCGTCGTCGACGTCGAGACCAAGCCGGCGATCAGCCCGCGCGACGCCATCGCGTCGGCCGGTCGCACCCTCGTCGAGCTGTTCGGACTCGCCCGCGAGCTGAACAACCAGGCCGAGGGCATCGAGATCGGCCCCGCGCCCGTCGACGCCGTGCTCTCGAGCGAGCTCTCCATGCCGATCGAGGACCTCGACCTGTCGGTCCGCTCCTACAACTGCCTCAAGCGCGAGGGCATCAACACGGTCAGCGAGCTCGTCTCGCTCTCGGAGACCCAGCTGATGAACATCCGCAACTTCGGCCAGAAGTCGGTCGACGAGGTCAAGGACAAGCTCGTCGAGCTCGGCCTGTCGCTGAAGGACGCCGTCCCCGGCTTCGACGGCGCCCACTACTACAGCTACGACGACGAAGAGTCCTGAGTTCGTCCGTCGACGAATCGAAGACCTTTCGCAACATTGAGGAAGAGAAGAAATGCCTAGACCGTCCAAGGGTCCCCGTCTCGGTGGCGGGCCGGCGCACGAGCGCCTGCTCCTCGCGAACCTCGCGACCGCGCTGTTCACGCACAAGTCGATCACCACGACCGAGACGAAGGCCAAGCGCCTTCAGCCTCTCGCCGAGCGTCTGATCACCTTCGGCAAGCGCGGCGACCTGCACGCCCGTCGCCGGGTGCAGCAGATCATCCGCGACAAGAGCGCCGTGCACGAGCTCTTCGCCGAGATCGCTCCCCTCGTCGCCGAGCGTCCCGGTGGTTACACCCGCATCACCAAGACCGGCTTCCGCAAGGGCGACAACGCGCCGCTCGCCGTGATCGAGCTCGTTCTCGAGCCCGTCACCCCGAAGCGTGCGGCGTCGACCCGCAGCACCGCGAGCAGCAAGGCCGCCCCGGCCGCCGCTCCCGCCGCCGAGGAGACCGTCGTGACCGACGAGGAGACGACCGTGGATGAGGCCGCCGGCGGCGCCGACGTGCCCGTCGAGTCGACCGACGCCGTCGAGACGTCCGAGCCCACGACCGCGGAGGAGCCCACCGAGGCCGCCGCCGAGGTCGAGGCCGACGCCGCAGACGTGTCGAAGGACGACGCGAAGTAGTCGCACCCGTAACGAAGAACAGCCCGTGGAGCCGATGGCTCCGCGGGCTGTTCTCGTTCCTGCTCGTGCTGCCCCGGGCTGCGCTGTGCTGCCTCGAGCTGCTAGAGGCGGCGGATCGCGGCCGTCACGCAGTCGGCGTACAGCACCGCCGCGTCCGCCCCGGGATGTGTCTGGTCGGAGGCGAGGAGCTCGGGGTGCGCGGCCGCCGCGGAGTTCCAGTCGGCCACCACGGCGCCAGGCGTCTGCGCCACGAAGTCGGCGAGGGTCTGATTGACCGAGCCCGTCCACTCCATCGGACCGTACGCGTTGACGAACACGAGCTTGCGGCCGGCTGCGGAGTCCCGCACCTGCTCCAGGTAGCGCCACCCCGTGGGGCCGTTGGTCGCGAGTCCGATGACGACAACGGGCCGCAGGGTCCCGGCCGCCTCCGCTCTCGCGAGGAGCGCCGGCGCCTCGGCCAGCTGACGCGACACGGCGGCGTCGATGCTGATGTCGGGCAGCTCCGCCTGCAGGGCGGGAGCGGCGGCGAGCATCACCGAGTCGCCGATGGCGGTGATCCGATCCCCCGAAAGCGGCGCCGCCGCCTCATCGGCGCTGTCCGTCGGCGCGCCTTCCGTCGCGCCGTCGCCGTTCCCCATCGCGTCGGCGGCGGTGGGGCCGTCGTCCTCCACCGGAGCGACGGGGTGCTCCGGCGTCGTCTCCTCGATCGCCGCGCTGCCTGCGGCGATCAGGCCCTCCGCCTCGGTGCTCGCCGGAGCGCGGACCACTCCCACGACCGACAGCGAGACGGCGACCAGCGCGAGAGCGGCGACGACGGCGAGCGGGACGCGCCGCGGCAGCAGAGCGCGGGCCGCACCGCCGAAGCCGAGGCGACGCACCGGCTGCTCGAGGAACCGGTACGAGAGCGCGGCGAGGAGCAGGGTCAGACCGACGACGAGCAGGGGCACGAGCCATGACGCGGCGGGGTCCTGACGCCACGTGGGGACGATCGCGCCGACGAGCACGAGCAGCGGCCAGTGCCAGAGGTAGATGCCGTAGGAGCGCTCGCCCAGATAGCGCAGCGGGCGCATGTCGAGCACACGGCCGAGCCACGAGCCGGGGGCGGTCGCCGCCCAGACGACGGTCGTCGCGAGCGCCGCCACGATGGCGAGGCCGCCCAGGTAGGGGGTGAGGGAGTGCTCGTCGAGCAGGAACGCCGCGGCGACGAGTCCCACCAGAGCTGCGCCGCCGATCCAGTGACCGGCCGCTCCGCGCAGCCGCTCCACGGCGGTGCCCACACCGATGCCGCCGGCGGGCAGCACCCCGAGCGCGAGAGCCGACCCGGCGAGCAGGCCGAACACATGGGTGTCGGTGCCGTAGTAGGCCCGGGCCGGGCCGGACAGCAGGGCGAGGAGCGCCATCGCGAGAGCCGACAGTGCCGCCGCGGCGAGCACGACGGTCCCGCGACGCGCCGGTGGCCGGAGAAGGCAGACGACGGCGAGCAGGATCGGCCACAGCAGGTAGTACTGCTCCTCGACGCCGAGCGACCACAGGTTGCGCAACAGCTGGGGGGCTGCCGCGGCGAAGTAGTCGTCGCCCTGCGCCACCGCCACCCAGTTGCTCGAGAACGTCAGCGCCCCGAGAAGTTCCGCGCCGATGCCGACGAGGACGTCCCCGCCGATGACCGCGGCCAGGGCGGCGCAGCCGATCACCACGACGGCGAGGGCGGGCAGCAGACGGCGTGCCCGACGCAGGAGGAACCGGCCGAGGCGGATCCCGTCGCCGTCGCGTTCGCGCATCAGCAGGGTCGTGATGAGGAACCCGCTGATGACGAAGAACACGTCGACGCCGAGGTATCCGCCCGGCAGCGCAGCGGGCGCCACGTGGAAGAGCACGACGGCGCCGACCGCGAGCGCGCGCAGACCATCGAGGCCGGGCAGGTGCGCCGACCGATCGCGGGGTGCGCCGCTTGTCATCGGCATCGTCTGAGGGCTCTTCTTCGGGGAAGTCTCGGGGGAGGGGTGTAGATGTGATTGTCCGCCCGGCGCTCCGCGCGCGCCCGGAGCCGGTGCGCGTGTCGAGCGTCGCCGCTAGCGTGAGGAACAGGCGCCCCGCAGGGGCCGACGAGGAGGCCGGACGTGGCGAGCGAAGCGATCACCCTCGAGGTCGACGGGCCCGACGGCCCCCGCGAGATGCGGGTGTCCAGCCCGTCACGGGTGGTGTGGCCAGAGCCCGGCGTCACCAAGCTCGAGCTCGTCGAGTACCTCGTCGCCGTCGGAGAGCCGTTCGTGCGCGCCAACGGCGACCGTCCCGTCGCCCTTCAGCGCTACCCCGCCGACATCGACGGCGAGATGTTCTTCTCGAAGAACCCGCCTCGAGGCAAGCCCGAGTTCATCCGCGAGGTGATGGTCACCTACCCGAGCGCACGCGCCCACCCCCAGCTCGTCATCGACGAGCCCGCCGCCCTCGTCTGGATGGCGCAGATGAACACCGTCGTGTTCCACCCGTGGCCCTCGCGCGCCGGAGACATCGACCACCCCGACCAGATGCGTCTCGACCTCGACCCGCAGCCGGGCAGAGGGTTCGAGGACGCCGTCCGCGCCGCCCACGTCCTCCGCGACGTGCTGTCGGAGGCGGGGCTCACCGCGATGGCGAAGACGTCGGGCAACCGCGGCATCCACGTGTTCGCGCCGATCGAGCCCCGATGGGACTTCATCGACGTCCGGCACGCCGTCATCGCGGCCGCCCGCGAGCTCGAACGGCGGATGCCCGACGAGGTCACGACGGCCTGGTGGAAGGAGGAGCGCGGCGAGAAGGTCTTCGTCGACTTCAATCAGGCGGCCCGCGACCGCACCATCGCCGGCGCGTACAGCCCCCGCGCCACGGCGGCCGCGACGGTCTCGATGCCGTTCCGCTGGGAGGACCTCGACGACCTCAGCCCGCTCGACTTCACGGTGCGCTCCGTGCCGGGGCTGCTCGCGGAACGCGGCGACGCCTGGGGCGACGAGGTGAGCCCCGGTGTGCTCGACGTGCTGCTCGAGTGGTGGGAGCGGGACGTCGCGAACGGTCAGGGCGAGATGCCGTACCCGCCCGACTATCCGAAGATGCCGGGGGAGCCGCCTCGCGTGCAGCCGTCGAAGGCCCGCAAGCCCGCCGCCGACTGACGCGCTACACCGAGGGGGTGCGGAGGTCGCGGGCGTAGAACGAGAGCGAGCGACCGTATCGCGGCAGGTGCGGCACGAGCGCGTCGATGGTCAACGCCAGCCCCTCGCCGGCGCGGCCGACGTCGTGCAGTGCCAGCGCCAGGAACGCGCGGACCGCATCGTCGAACTCGTCGTGCTCGGCCGCGAGTTCGGGCTCGAGCAGAGCGACCGCCTCGTCCGGCTGCCCGATCGCGCGCAACGAGCTCGCGAGCTGGATGACGGCCTGCCGCCGCTCGGGACCGGACAGGCCGAGCGCGAGGGCTCGGCGGTAGAGCTCGACGGCGCGGGGCGTCGAGCCGGTCGAATCGTGGGCGCCGCCGAGCTCGAACAGCGCCACCGGGTCGTCCGGGCGCTCCTCGGCGAGAGCGGTCATGGCTGCGACGAAGGGACCCGCCTCGTCGGGATCGAACGACGACCAGAGACGGTCGACCCGTCGCCGCCATTCGGCCTGAGACTCCTCGGTCATCGCGCCAGCACCTTGCCGAGGTCGTAGTCGTTCGGCACCTCGAGTTGGTCGTAGGTGCACGACGAGGCGTCGCGGTCGGGCCGCCAGCGCAGGAACTGCACGGTGTGCCGGAAACGGTCGCCCTCCATCTGGTCGTACTTCACCTCGACGACCAGGCGGGGTTCGAGCACGGTGAACGAGGTGTCCTTCGACGACGAGAACCGGTTGCGTTCCCCCTCGCCGCGCACCGCCTCGCCCGAGTCGTCTCGGGCGACGAGCGGGGCGAGCTCGTCGACGAGGCTCTGCCTGCGGGCGTCGGTGAATGCGGAGATGCCGCCGACCCCGTGCAGCTCGCCGTCGTCGCCGTACAGACCGAGCAGCAGCGAGCCGACACCGCTGCCGCTCTTGTGAGTGCGGTACCCGGTGACGACGCAGTCCGCCGTGCGCGAATGCTTGATCTTCAGCATCGTCCGTTTCCCCGGCTGGTAGACGCCGTCGAGGGGTTTCGCGACGACGCCGTCGAGCCCTGCGCCCTCGAACTCGACGAGCCAGGTGCGGGCGAGGTCCACGTCGGTGGTCAGCCTCGTGACGTGCAGAGGGGCGTCGAACGATGCGGCCACCCGCTCGAGGGCGCTGCGCCGCTCGGAGAACGGGGTGTCGAGGAGGGAGACACCGCCCTCGGCCAGCAGGTCGAAGGCGATGAAGGATGCGGGAGTCTCGGCGGCGAGCTTGCGGATGCGGCTCTCGGCCGGGTGGATGCGCTGCGAGAGGGCCTCCCAGTCGAGACGCTCACCTGCCCCGCGGGGCCGTCGCACGACGACCTCGCCGTCGAGCATGGTGCCCGCCGGCACCTGTGCGCGGATCGTGTCGACGAGCTCCGGGAAGTACCGGGTGAGCGTCTTCGCCCCGCGGCTGCCGATCTCGATCCCCGCGTCGTCCACGCGGACGATCGCGCGGAATCCGTCCCACTTCGGCTCGTAGCCGAGCGCGCCTCCGCCCCGCGCGGTGTCGGGGACGGTCGGAACCGCTTTGGCCAGCATCGGCTCGGGGATCTCCATGGCACCATCTTGCTTGCTCCGACCGGGAAGGGGCAGGGGTCCGAGCGGACCCGTCGCTCCTAGACTCGTCCGGTGAGTTCCCCCGTCCGCTTCCGGCTCGACATCGCCTACGACGGGACCGGTTTCCGGGGGTGGGGCAAGCAGCCGGGCCTGCGGACCGTTCAGGGCGTGCTCGACGAGGCGCTCGCGACGCTCTTCCGGCGCACGACGACCGTGCCGGCCTTGACCGTCGCCGGGCGCACCGACGCCGGCGTGCACGCGCTCGGCCAGGTCGCCCACCTCGATCTCGGCGACGAGCACCTCGCGATCCTCGACCGGGCGAGGACACCGTCACCGGCGGCAGGCCGTGCCGCGGCGCTCACCCGCCGGCTCACCGGCGTCCTCGGCTCCGACTCGGACGTCGTCATCCTGGCGGGCGCCGAGGCGCCGGTCGGATTCGACGCCCGGTTCGGCGCGGTGTGGCGTCGCTACCAGTACCGCATCGCCGACGCCCGCGCCCGTCGGGACCCGCTGCAGAGGCACCGGACCCTCTGGTATCCCGCCGAGCTCGACGACGAGCGGATGGCGCTCGCCTCGCAGGGGCTCCTCGGGCTCGGCGACTTCGCCGCCTACTGCCGGCCTCGCGAGGAGGCCACCACGATCCGCACCCTGCAGCGCTTCGACTGGAGCCGCGACGGCGACGGCGTGCTCGTCGCCGACCTTCAAGCCGACGCGTTCTGCCACTCGATGGTGCGCTCACTGATCGGCGCCGCCATCGCGGTGGGGGAGGGGCGGCTCCCGAGCGATCGGCTCGCCGCGCTGCTCGGTGCCGACGGACGCAGCAGCGAGTTCGTCGTGCAGGCCGCCAAGGGCCTCACCCTCATGGAGGTCGGGTATCCGCCCGACGACCAGCTCGAAGCGCGGGCCGAGCAGACCCGCGCCCGCCGATCCCTCGACGACTGATCGGATCGGCGGGAGCGCGGTGCGGGTGCTCGATTGACCCGCATCGGAGTCTGCACTAATCTGTTCAGGTTGCGCACGGTACCTCCGCGCGCGACCGAGCCCTCCACCGCGGCGTTCGTATCGACGAACTCCCATCGGAGCGGGATTCACGAACACCTCGATCGAAGGACATTCCTGTGACGCGTACATTCACGCCCAGAGAAGGTGACATCCAGCGCAACTGGGTCGTCATCGACGCCACCGACATCGTGCTGGGCCGCCTCGCCAGCCACACCGCCGCCCTCCTGCGCGGCAAGCACAAGCCGATCTTCGCGAACCACGTCGACACCGGTGACTTCGTCATCATCGTCAACGCCGAGAAGGTCGCGCTCACCGGCTCGAAGCACGAGCAGAAGAAGGCCTACCGTCACTCGGGCTACCCGGGCGGACTCACCGCCACCAGCTACACCGAGCTGCTCGAGAAGCACCCGACGCGCGCCGTCGAGAAGGCCGTCCGCGGCATGCTGCCGAAGAACTCGCTCGGTCGCGCCCAGCTGAAGAAGCTGAAGGTCTACGCCGGCGCCGAGCACCCCCACGCTGCACAGCAGCCCACGACGTACACCCTCAACCAGGTCGCCCAGTAAGCGCCGACCGGATACTAGGACTTCATCATGGCGAGAATCGCAGACTCCATCGACACCGCTCCCGAGAGCTTCTCCACCGAGACCCCCGCGTCGTCGGCACCCAGCACCCCGCGTGCCGTGCTGAACGTCCCGGGCGCCGCCGTGGGTCGCCGCAAGCAGGCCATCGCCCGCGTGCGCATCGTCCCCGGCTCGGGCACCATCACCGTCAACGGCCGTGAGTTCGCGGAGTACTTCCCGAACAAGCTGCACCAGCAGCTGATCAACGACCCGTTCAAGGTGCTCGACCTGCTCGGCAGCTACGACGTCATCGCCCGCATCACCGGCGGTGGCCCCTCCGGTCAGGCCGGCGCCCTGCGTCTCGGCATCGCGCGCGCCCTCAACGAGGTCGACGCCGAGAACAACCGCCCCGAGCTGAAGAAGGCCGGCTTCCTGAGCCGCGACGCCCGAGTCAAGGAGCGCAAGAAGGCCGGTCTCAAGAAGGCCCGCAAGGCTCCTCAGTTCTCGAAGCGCTGATCCGAGGGATCGGCAGCTGTGCCCCGCCTCTTCGGCACCGACGGCATCCGGGGACTCGCGAACCGCGACGTCTCCGTCGGACTCGCGCTGTCCGTCGCGCAAGCGACGGCGGTCGTGTTCGGCACCGGTCGTAGTGCCGAAGCACGGCGGGCCGCGGGCCGGCGACCCTCAGCGGTCGTCGCCCGCGACCCCCGGATCTCCGGCGAGTTCCTCACGTCCGCCGTCGCGGCGGGGCTCGCCAGTTCCGGGGTCGACGTACTCGACGCGGGGGTCATCCCGACCCCCGCGGCGGCGTACCTGATCGCCGACATCGACGCCGACTTCGGCGTCATGATCTCGGCGTCCCACAACGCGGCGCCGGACAACGGCATCAAGATCTTCGCCCGTGGCGGCGTCAAGCTGCCCGACGAGGTCGAAGACCGCATCGAGCAGGCCATCGATGGCGAGAAGCTCGTGCCCGTCGGCAGCGACGTCGGCCGCATCCGCCGCTTCGCCGACGCCGAGGACCGCTACGTCCTCCACCTCCTGTCCACCCTGCCGCACCGTCTCGACGGGCTGCACGTGGTGATCGACTGCGCCAACGGCGCCGCCGCCGGGATCTCGCCCGAGCTCTTCGCCGATGCGGGCGCTCGTGTCACGGTCATCGGCAACGATCCCGACGGCATTAACATCAACGACGGCGTCGGATCGACGCACCTCGGCCCCCTTCAGGAAGCGGTCCGCGTCAACGGCGCCGACCTCGGAATCGCCCACGACGGCGACGCAGACCGGTGCCTCGCGGTCGACGCCGACGGCAACATCGTCGACGGCGACCAGATCATGGCGATCCTCGCGATCTCGATGGCCGAGCGCGGGGTCCTCCGGCAGAACACCCTCGTCACCACGGTGATGAGCAATCTCGGCCTGAAGCTCGCGCTCGAAGCCCGCGGCATCTCGACCATCCAGACCCGCGTCGGCGACCGTTACGTGCTCGAAGAGCTCAACGCCCGCGGGCTCTCGCTCGGCGGCGAGCAGTCGGGGCACGTCATCATGAGCGACTTCGCCACGACCGGCGACGGGCTGCTGACCGGCCTCCACCTCGCTGCAGAGGTGGCGCGCACCGGACGTCCGCTGCGCGAGCTGGCCGCCGCGATGACGGTCTACCCGCAGATCCTCGTCAACGTGAAGGACATCGACCACCACCGGCTGGCCGACGACGACGTCATCGCCGGCGCCGTGAAGGACGCGGAGTCCGAGCTCGGCGACTCGGGTCGGGTGCTGCTGCGCCCGTCCGGCACCGAGCCGATGGTGCGCGTGATGGTCGAGGCGGCCGACCAGGTGTCCGCCGACCGCATCGCGAACTCGCTCGCCGACATCGTGCGCGAGCGCCTCGCCCGCTAGCCGGCACCAACTCCGGCTCTGGCGACGTCACCCCCGCGAGCGCGGTGTGTTGCTCCGACCGCGGGTGTTCAGACAGGCGCGCTCGCAACAACACACCTCCCCCGCGCTGAAACGCGCGGTGGGCCCAGCTCGCCAGGGGAGGAAGTTCCCTGGGGTCAGAGTTTGCGGAGGAGCACGTCCTTGACGGCGTGATCGCTCGCCTTGCGGAGCACCAGCGTCGCCCGTGAACGCGTCGGCAGGATGTTCTCGACCAGATTCGGCTCGTTGATCTGCGTCCACAGCGAGCGGGCTCTGGCGCGGGCCTCGTCCTCGGTCAGCGACGCGTACCGGTGGAAGTAGGACTTCGGGTCGGTGAACGCGCCGCGCTGCAAGCGCAGGAAGCGCTCCTCGTACCAGCGGGCGATGTCCGAGGTGCGCGCGTCGACGTAGATGCCGAAGTCGAACAGGTCCGACAGGGCGAGACCCGACCTCGACGAGGGCGGCTGCAGCACCGTGAGGCCCTCGACGATGAGCACGTCGGGCTGGCGCACCACGATCTCGGCGCCGGGGACGATGTCGTAGTTCAGATGCGAGTAGAACGGCGCCCGCACCTCGTCGACGCCGCTCTTCACCCGGCTGACGAACCGCAGCAGCGACCGTCGGTCGTACGACTCCGGGAATCCCTTGCGCGCCATCAGCCCCCGACGCTCCAGCTCGGCGTTCGGGAAGAGGAAGCCGTCGGTCGTGACGAGCTCGACGCGCGGCGTGCCCTCCCACTTCGACAGCAGCTCCCGCAGCAGACGCGCGACGGTCGACTTGCCGACCGCGACGGATCCGGCGATGCCGATGACGAACGGCACCTTCGTGCCCGGGTCTCCGAGGAAGGCGCTGGTGCTGCGCTGCAGTGCGGCGGCGCCGGTGGCGTAGAGGTTCAGCAGGCGGCTGAGCGGGGTGTACACCTCGCGCACCTCGGCGGCGTCGAGCGGCTCCCCGAGGCCGCGGAGCCGGACGAGGTCCGCCTCGGTGAGCGGTAGCGTCGTGCTCGGCGCGAGTTCGGCCCAGCGGTCCCGACCGACTTCGCGGAACGGGGACGGTTGCGTGCTCACGGCCCCGGTGTCGGTCATCGCCCCCAGGCTAGTCCCTCGCGCGTCGCGACCACGCACGGGCGGGCGGCGCCCTCGGGTGAGCAGTCCCTCGCACTGGGGAGGGCCGTATCCCTGGTCGCCCATAGAATCGACCCCATGTGTGGAATCGTCGGATACGTCGGAAACAAGCCGAGCCTCGATGTGCTCATCGGGGGGCTCAAGCGCCTCGAATACCGCGGATACGACTCGGCAGGTGTGGCGGTCATCGCCCCCGACGGCTCCCTCAACACGCGCAAGCGGGCGGGCAAGCTCAACCGGCTGACGGACGACCTCGCCGCGGACGCGCTGCACGACGGCACGACGGGCATCGGCCACACCCGCTGGGCGACCCACGGCGGCCCGACCGACGGCAACGCCCACCCGCACCTCGGTGACGACGGCAAACTGGCGCTCATCCACAACGGCATCATCGAGAACTTCTCCGAGCTGAAGGCCGAGCTGCTCGCGCGCGGCCACGAGTTCACCAGCGAGACCGACACCGAGGTCGCCGCCCTGCTGCTCGGCGACGAGTACCGCCGCACCGGCAACCTCACCGTCGCGTTCCGCGACGTCGTCGCCCGCCTGCACGGCGCGTTCACGCTGCTCGCCGTGCACCAGGACGAGCCCGGCGTCGTCGTCGGCGCCCGCCGCAACTCGCCGCTCGTCATCGGCCTCGGGGAGGGGGAGAACTTCCTCGGCTCCGATGTCGCCGCGTTCGTCGAGCACACCCGCCGCGCGATGGAGATCGGGCAGGACCAGATCGTCACCATCCGTCCCGACTCGGTCACCGTCACCGACTTCGACGGGGAGCCGGTCGAGACCCGCGAGTTCGAGGTCGCGTGGGACGCGTCCGCCGCCGAGAAGGGCGGCTGGTCGAGCTTCATGGCGAAGGAGATCAGCGAGGAGCCCGACGCGATCGCGAACACCCTCCGCGGCCGCATCGGCGACGGCGTCACCGACCTCAGCGAGCTCGACTCGATCGCCGCCGCCCTGAAGGACGCGGATCGGGTGCTGATCCTCGCCTGCGGCACCGCGTACTACTCGGGCCTGCTCGGCAAGTACGCGATCGAGAAGTGGGCCGGCGTGCCCGCGGATGTGGAGCTCGCGCACGAGTTCCGCTATCGCGACCCGGTGCTCTCGCCCGGAACGCTCGTGATCTCGGTCAGCCAGTCGGGCGAGACCATGGACACGCTGATGGCGGTCAAGTACGCCAAGGAACGCGGCGCGACCACCCTCTCGATCTGCAACACGCAGGGCGCCACCATCGCCCGCGAGTCCTCGGCCGCGCTGTTCACCCACGCCGGCCCCGAGGTCGCGGTGGCGAGCACGAAGGCGTTCGTCGCCCAGGTCGTCGCCCTCTACCTCGTCGCCCTGCACCTCGCCGAGCTGCGCGGCAGCCGCAGCCCCGAGGAGATCGCCGACGACCTCGACCAGCTGCAGGCTCTGCCCGCGAAGCTGTCGAAGGTGCTCGAATCCGGCGAGCGCATCGCCGACCTCGCCCGCGGCATGTCCGACACCCGCTCGGTGCTGTTCCTCGGCCGCAACGTCGGCTACCCGATCGCGCTCGAGGGTGCGCTGAAGCTCAAGGAGATCGCGTACATCCACGCCGAGGGCTTCGCCGCCGGCGAGCTGAAGCATGGGCCCATCTCGCTCATCGAGCCGGGTCAGCGTGTCTTCGTCGTCGTGCCGAGCCCGCGTGACAGCAACTCGCTGCACCCGAAGGTGGTCTCGAACATCCAGGAGATCCGCGCCCGTGGCGCCCACGTCATCGCGATCGCCGAAGAGGGCGACGTCGCCGTGCTGCCGTTCGCCGACGACGTGCTGCGCATCCCCCTCGCGGGTCCGCTGTTCGAACCGCTGCTCGCGGTCGCGCCGCTGCAGATCTTCGCGATGGAGCTCGCCGCGGCCAAGGGCCTCGACGTCGACCAGCCGCGCAACCTGGCGAAGTCCGTGACGGTCGAGTAGCGACGTGATCATCGGAGTGGGCGTCGACATCGTCGACGTCGGACGCTTCGAGCGGTCGCTCGCGCGCACCCCGTCCCTCGCCGCCCGGCTCTTCGTCGACAGCGAGCTGGGCCGCCCTGTCGCGTCGCTGGCGGCGCGGTTCGCGGCGAAGGAGGCGCTGGTGAAGGCGGTCGGGGAGGCGACCGGGCTGTCCTGGCACGAGATCGTCGTCGAGTCGGACCTGCACCGCAATCCCTCGATCACGGTGAGCGGAGGCTCCGCCGACGCCATCGCCGCGCGCGGCATCACGTCGCTGCACCTGTCCCTGTCGCACGACGGCGGCATGGCCTGCGCGTTCCTCGTCGCCGAGGGGGAGCGCCCGTGAGCGGCATCCGCGAGGCGGTGATCGACGCGAGCGCGATCGCGCACAATGTCGCCGCCATCCGTGCCGCGGTCGGAACGGCGCACACCATGGCGGTCGTGAAGGCCGACGGGTACGGGCACGGTGCGGTCACCGCCGCGCGGGCCGCGCTCGCCGGGGGCGCCGACTGGCTCGGGGTCGCCGACATCGCCGAGGGCCTCGAGCTGCGGGCCGCCGGAATCGACGCGCCCATCCTCGCCTGGTTGCACGACCCTTTCGCCGACTTCGAACCGGCCGTCGCCGCGGGTCTCGACCTCGGCATCTCGACGCGGGAGCAACTGGAACGCATCGCCGCGTCGCCGTCCGGCGCCGCGTCGATCCAGCTGAAGGTCGAGACGGGACTCAACCGCAACGGCTTCGCCGAGTACGACTGGGACGAGGTGTTCGCCCGCGCCGCCCGGCTCCAGCGCGACGGTGCGCTGCGGGTCCGCGGCGTGTTCTCGCACCTCTCCAACGCCTCCGACGCCGACGACGCCCGCGCCGTGCAGGCGTTCGAGCGCGCACTCGCCGCCGCGCGCGGTGCGGGACTCGAGGTCCCATTGCGGCACCTGGCGAGCACCGCCGGAGCGCTGCGACGCCCCGACGCCCGCTTCGACCTGGTCCGCATCGGCATCGGCTGCTACGGGCTCTCCCCGTTCGGGGACGCGTCCGGCGCCGATCTCGGGCTGCGCCCCGCCATGACGCTGCGCAGCCGCGTCGCGCTCGTCCGCGAGGTCGAGCCCGGCGCGGGCGTCTCGTACGACCTCACCTGGCGCGCCGAGCAGCCCACGCGACTGGTGCTCGTCCCGCTGGGGTACGCCGACGGGATCCCCCGCGCCGCCTCCGGTCGGGGAGAGGTGTGGATCGGCGGACGCCGACACCCGGTGCGCGGGCGCATCGCGATGGACCAGTTCGTCGTCGACATCGGCGACGCCGAGGTCGCGGTCGGCGACCCGGTCGTCGTCTTCGGCGACCCCGCCGAGGGCTACCCGAGCGCCGACGACTGGGCCGCGTGGAGCGACAGCATCAACTACGAGGTCGTCACCCGCGTCGGTCCGCGGGTCGCCCGCAGATCATGAGCAGGGTCGGCTCATGAGAAGCGTCATCGAGGTCTCGACGCCGGACGACATGCACGAGATCGGGGTGCGGCTCGGCCGGATGCTGCGCGCCGGCGACCTGGTGCTGCTCACCGGGCCGCTCGGCGCGGGCAAGACCACCCTCACGCGCGGCATCGGCGAGGGCATGGGCGTGCGCGGTCCGGTGACGAGCCCCACCTTCGTGCTCGCGCGCACCCACCCCTCGCTCGTCGGGGGGCCCGCCCTCGTGCACGTCGACGCCTACCGGCTGGGCTCGGCGGTCGAGCTCGACGATCTCGACCTCGACTACGCCGGTTCGGTCGTCGTCGCCGAGTGGGCCGCAGACTACGCGCCCGATGATGCCGGCTCCGTCCTCGCGATCACCATCGAGCGTCCGCTGGGCGCCGGCTCCGCGGCCACCGGGGACGAGCGCGGCGCGGACGGCGGAGCGGACGACGACGCGGCCGACGAACCGGTCGAGACCCGCCTCCTGCGCATCGACGCCTCGGAGCCGCGGTGGAGTGCCGAGGAGATCGGCGCTCTACACTGATCCGGTGCTTCTCGCGATCGACAGTTCGGCCGGCACGAGTGTCGCCGTCGTCGACCACGAGTTCGGGATCCTCGCCGAGCGCACCGAACCCGACCCCATGCGCCACGCCGAGGTGGTCGGCGAACTGATCGCCGCCGTCCTCGCCGAATCGGGCGCGTCGCCCGCCGCGCTCTCGGCCGTGGCGATCGGCACCGGGCCCGGGCCGTTCACCGGCCTGCGGGTCGGGATGGCCGCCGGGCGCGCCTTCGCGTTCGGCGCCGGCACCCCGCTCATCGGCGTCGTCAGCCACGACGCCATCGCGGCGGCCCACTACTCCGCGGGCGGATGGGGCGACGTGCTCGTCGTCACCGACGCCCGCCGCCGCGAGCGCTACTGGTCGCGCTACGCCGGACTCGACGAGGCGGGACTGCCGCGACGCGTCGAGGGCCCCGCGCTGGCGCGACCGGACGACCTCCCCGCCGCCGCGCGCCGGATCGATGCGACCTCCGTCTCGGCGGCGAGTCTCGGTGTGCTCGCCGAGCGGCTCCGCCGATCGGGACGGGCGACCCCGGTCGAGCCGCTCTACCTGCGGTCACCCGATGTCACCCTCTCCGCACCGAAGCGGGTGTCATGACCTGGCAGCTGCGTCGCGCGGGGGAGGGCGACCTCGACGCGATCATGGCGATCGAGACGGCGACGTTCCCGACCGACGCCTGGTCGGAGACCCTCATGCGACAGGAACTCGCGGGAGCGCATTCGTACTACCTCGTCGCCGAGACGGTCGATGCGCCCCACGAGATCGTCGCGTACGCGGGCCTGATGGCGCCGCACGGCAGTGGCGACGCCGACGTGCAGACCCTTGCGGTGCGCGGCGATGTCCGCCGCGCCGGGCTCGGACGCACGCTGCTGCTGGCGCTCATCGCCGAAGCGGGGCGCAGGGGAGCGCAGCAGGTGTTCCTCGAGGTCCGCGCCGACAACCCTCCCGCTCGGGCCCTCTACGAGGCCAACGGCTTCGAGGCGATCGGCGTCCGCCCCCGGTACTACCAGCCCGACGGGGTCGACGCGGTCGTCATGCGCCGCGTCGCCACCGCGCCCCGCACCGCACCCGCAGGAGACGCGCATGAGTGAACCGCTCGTCCTCGGCATCGAGACCTCGTGCGACGAGACCGGTGTCGGCATCGTGCGCGGGCGGACCGTGCTCGCCAACCGCATCTCCTCCTCGATGGAGGAGCACGCGCGGTACGGCGGCGTCGTGCCCGAGGTCGCCGCCCGCGCCCACCTGGAGGCCATCGAACCCACCCTGCGCCTCGCCCTCGACGACGCAGGGGTCGGCCTCGACGAGCTCGACGCCCTCGCGGTGACCGCCGGGCCTGGTCTCTCCGGCGCCCTCATGGTCGGCATCGGCGCCGCGAAGGGGTTGGCGAACGCGACGGGGCTGCCGCTCTACGGCGTCAACCACCTGGTGGGCCACGTCGGGGCGGACAGCCTCCGCGCACCCGGCGAGGCTCCGAGCGAGGCCGTCGACGAGCCGACCATCGCGCTGCTCGTCTCGGGCGGGCACACCTCGCTGCTGCTCGTGCGCGACCTCATCGACGACGTCGAACTGCTCGGCGAGACCATCGACGACGCCGCGGGGGAAGCGTTCGACAAGGTCGCGCGCCTGCTCGGGCTGCCCTATCCCGGCGGACCCGAGATCGATCGCGCCGCCGCTCTCGGCGACCCGCGGGCGATCCGCTTCCCGCGCGGACTCACCAAGCCCGCCGATCTCGAGCGGCACCGCTACGACTTCTCCTTCTCGGGGCTGAAGACCGCCGTGGCCCGGTGGGTGGAGCGCACCGCCGATGAGGGGACGCCGGTCCCGGTCGCAGACGTCGCCGCGAGCTTCCGCGAGGCGGTCGCCGACGTCCTCCTCACCAAGGCGCTCGCCGCCTGCGCCGACACCGGCATCCCACGCCTCCTCCTCGGCGGTGGAGTCGTCGCCAACGCGCGCATCCGCGCGCTCGCCGAGGAGCGCTCCGCGGCGGCGGGGGTCGCGTTGCGCATCCCGCCGCTGCCGCTCTGCACCGACAACGGGGCGATGATCGCCGCCGTCGGGGCGCAGCTGGTCGAGGCGGGTCGCGTTCCGTCGGGGCCCGGTTTCGGCGCCGACTCGACGCTGCCCGTGACCGAGGTCCTCGTCGCCTGACCGCCGCCGCGCGCCCGGCACGCGCCCGTGGACCGGGGTTACTCCGCGCGTCTCGGACGTTGACAGGGCGCGGACGGGCTTGCCACGATTGCGGAGGCGGCCGTTCCTGGACGCCGCATATGACTCACGGAAGAAGGCCCATCCATGACCGATCCGGGTTACTCGGCGCAGCCGACCTCGTACAGCTCGGCCCCCGCCCCGGCACCCTGGAACGTGCTCAGCATCGTCGCCTTCGTGCTGTCGCTGCTCGGCTTCACCGTGGTCGCGATCATCCTCGGCCACATTGGACTGTCGCAGATCAAGAAGACCGGTCAGCAGGGCCGCGGCTTCGGTATCGCGGCGCTCATCATCGGATACGTGACCCTGGTCCTCGGCATCATCGCCGTCGCCATCATCGTGCCGCTCATCATCGCGAGCGCCCAGTACGCCCCGACGAGTTACTGAGCCCGACGCGCTACTTCAGAGACGCACTCCGAAGTGCTCACGCCATACTTGCTGTGAGCATCCGTTTCGAAAGGACGATCCGTGTCTGACCAGACCCCGCCTCCGCCGCCGCCGGAAGACCCGTACGCCGCGCCGAGCAGCCCGGCCTACTCGCAGCAGCCGTACGCCCAGCAGCCCTACTCGGGTACGCCGGCTGCGCCCGCCAAGACCCCGATCCTCAGCATCCTGTCGATGATCGGCGGCATCCTCGGTGTCGTCGGCGGGCTCGGCGTCTTCTGGATCCCGGTGGCCGGCCCCATCCTGCAGCTGTGGTTCCCGGCCGCCGCCGTTGTGCTCGGCTTCCTCGGCAAGCGCAAGGAACCGCAGGCCAAGGGCTTCTGGCTCACCGGCATCATCACCGGCTTCGTCGGACTCCTGCTGTTCCTGATCGGAATCCTGATCACCGTCTTCTTCTTCGTCACCATCTCGAGCTACGACGGCTCGTACAACTACGAGTATTGAGCGATCCCGCATCGCCAGACGGGGCGGCCGGTCAGCAGTGGCCGACCGCCCCGTCGGCGTTTCCCGCCCCGCCGCCGGACACCGAGGACTCCGCGAACGCGGATGAGGCCCCCGCGCTCGGCGCTGAACCGCCCGTCGTCGACCCGCCCGCCGCCCCGCCGAGGAAGCCCGCCGACCCGGTCGCGGTGCTCGCCCTCATCGCGGGTGTGCTGCTTCTCAGCGTCGCCGCCCTCGTGCTCGGCTACTGGGCGAACGCCCGCATCCGCCGGCGCGACTCGGGTGGGGCGCGGCTCGCTCGAGCGGCCGTCATCCTCGGATGGGCGGGACTCGCTGTCTCGGTCGTCTTCTGGATCCTCTACTTCGCGGTGCTCGCACCGGCGGTGACCCTGCCGGGCTGAGCCTCCGCAGCGGAACTCGCGCGCCGATAGCCGCCGGGCCGATAGCCTGGGCGCCGTCCGTGATGGCGCCGGTGGGAAGAACCGGTACGAAGGAGGAGACCCGATGTCCGGCACCGTTCCCGAAGGCCACGGCGCGCAGCCCGCACCGGCAGGGCAGGCCCAGACTCCGCCGCTCCAGTACCAGGCAGCACCGTCCCCGCAGCCGCAATATCAGGCTGCGCCGTACCCGCAGCCGCAGTATTCGCAGTACGGCCAGCCGCAGTACCAGCCGCCGCGCGGTCTCAGCATCGCGTCGATGGTGCTCGGCATCGTCGGGCTGGTCGCCGGCTGGTTCCTGCTCGGCGTTCCGTCGATCGTTGGAGTGATCCTCGGTCACATGGGTCTGCGCCGCGAACCGGCCGGGCGTCCGTTCGCCGTGACGGGACTCGTCACCGGGTACATCGGAATCGCCTTCGGTGTGATCGGCGCCATCGTTCTGGTCGCCTCCTTCGTGATCCCGTTCCTCATCCTCGGCGGGGTCGCCGCGGGGAGCGCGACCTACTGAGCGGGTGCCGGTTGCAGCCGGTCGGCGAGGATCGCGACCCGGCGCTCGCCGACCCGGGTGAGGATCAGGACCG
Source organism: Herbiconiux sp. L3-i23 (assembly GCF_023734115.1). Lineage (NCBI taxonomy): Bacteria > Bacillati > Actinomycetota > Actinomycetes > Micrococcales > Microbacteriaceae > Herbiconiux > Herbiconiux sp. L3-i23. The sequence goes on along the minus strand of NZ_AP025737.1, from coordinate 2,747,249 downwards.
CCTTCTCGGGGCCGCGGAGACCGAGCCGCTTGCGGAACTGGGCCGGATCGATGTCGACTCCGCGCTTCTTGATCTCGAGGGTGCCGATCTCGAGGCGGCGCAGCTCCCGCGCGATGCTGCGCTCGTCGATCGGCCAGACCTCGCGCACGGCGAAGCTGGCGGCGAGCGGGTCGGGACTCGGCCGGTCGCCGGTGAGATAGGCGATCTCGGGATGCACCCGCCCGGCGTCCAGTCGACGCGCGAGATCGCCGATCAGACGTGCGCGGATCACCGATCCGGCGGGTTCGTGCAGGTAGGCGCCGAGAGGGACCGTGTCGGGGTCCTCGCTGTCGGCGGGGGCGACCAGCTCGATCGACTCGCCGTTCGCGATCACCAGCGCGGATCGGCCGATGCCCGGTCGGGCCGCGCCACCCAGCCAGACCACGAGCTCAGCGGTGTCGCCGTCGACCGTGATCCATTGCGCCTCGCTGATGGGCGGGATGAGGTCGCGGTCCATGCCGGGCCCGAGCTTCACGCCAACCGGCAGGCGGTCGCCGAGCTGGAAGGCGAAGTCGAGCGACGGCGACCAGTCGGTGGGCTTCAGGCGGGTACTCGAGGAGTGGCCCGCGGAGCGGCGGGCAGGGTCGAGGAAGACGGCGTCCACCGCGTCGAGATCGGTGCTCTCCGCGCTCTCGCACCGGACCTCCGCGTTCGGGAACGGGGCGAGGTTGTACGCGGCGAACGCGGCCGTCACCTCGTCGCGGTCGACAGCGGTCACCGCGAGGTCGAGCGCGGCGAGTGCCATCGCGTCGCCGCCGATACCGCACCCGAGGTCCGCGACCCGCTGCGCGCCGATCGAGCGGAACCGGCCCGCGTGCAGCGCCGCCAACTGCAGACGGGTGGCCTGCTCGAGCCCCGCCTCGGTGAACAGCATCCGGGTTGCGAACGGCCCGAACTTCGCGGCGGCGCGCTCGCGCAGTCGCGCCTGGGTGAGCACGGCCGCGACGAGCGCGGGAGAGTGCCCCGCCTTGCGCAGTCGCGCGCTCTCGCGCAACACGTCCGCGCCGGAACGGTACGGCCCGACCTGGTCGAGCAGTCGCAACCCGTCGGTGGAGAGCAGTTCACGCGCTTCGTCGGCCAGCATCCCGACAACACTAATCAGGCTCCCGTGCGCTGGCACTCGCATTGCATGAGTGCCAGCGCGCGTTCTAGACTCGTCGTTGGCACTCCGCACTGGCGTGTGCCAACCACCTAGCTTCCGGTCAAGAAAGAAGAGGTCACCCGTGTCGGTTTCCATCAAGCCGCTCGAAGATCGCATCGTCATCAAGCAGGTCGAAGCCGAGCAGACCACTGCCTCGGGCCTCGTGATCCCCGACACCGCCAAGGAGAAGCCCCAGGAGGGCGAGGTCGTGGCGGTCGGCCCCGGTCGCATCGACGACAACGGCAACCGCGTCCCGCTCGACGTCGCCGTCGGCGACCGCGTGATCTACTCCAAGTACGGTGGCACCGAGGTCAAGTTCGGCGGAGACGACTTCCTCGTCCTGTCGGCCCGCGACGTGCTCGCGGTCGTCGTCCGCTGACGCACCGATCAGGTCTGATCGACCGAAGGCCCGCACGCTCCGGCGTGCGGGCCTTCGCCGTTCCCGGGAGAGCGTCGCCGACGCCCTAGGATCGGGTCGGTGAGCAGTGCGCCGACCCCGTCCGTCAAGGCGCACCCCTCGCGCACCGCGGGCCTTCTCGCCGCCTTCGGCGCCCACTCCCTCTGGGGTCTCTTCCCCCTCTACTTCCTCGCACTGACTCCGGCCGGGCCGTTCGAGATCGTCGGATGGCGGGTGCTCTTCGCACTCGCCTTCTGCGTCATCCTGCTCACCGTCACCCGGTCGTGGTCGCGGTTGATCGCGATCGTGCGCCGCCCCCGCACCGTGCTGATCATGGGTGCCGCGGGCGTGCTCATCTTCTTCAACTGGCTGATCTACCTCTACGCGACCCTCACCGGGCAGGTCGTCGAAGCATCGCTCGGCTACTTCATCAACCCCATCGTGACGGTGTTCCTCGGGGTGGTCGTGCTGCGCGAACGGCTGCGGCCCCTGCAATGGGTCGCCGTCGGGATCAGCGTCGTCGCGGTCCTCGTCCTCGCCATCGGGCACGGCACCGTGCCGTGGATCGCGTTGGCTCTCGCCTTCACGTTCGGCCTGTACGGCCTCGTCAAGAACCGGGTCGGCGGCACCGTCGACGCCGTCAGCGGGCTGACGCTCGAGACGGCGTGGGTGTCGCCGCTCGCCGCGGTGGTGCTCGCCATCGTGGCGAGCACGAGCGGCCTGGTGTTCGGCAGCGCCGGGGCGTTCAACACGGTGGCGATCCTGGCGGCCGGCGCGGTGACGGCGGTGCCGCTCCTGCTCTTCGCGAGCGCCGCGTCGCGGCTGCCGCTCACCTACATGGGCCTCGTGCAGTACGTCACCCCCGTCCTGCAGTTCCTCATCGGCACGCTCCTCCTCGGAGAGGACATGCCGCCCGAGCGGCTGTTCGGCTTCGCGCTCGTGTGGGTCGCCCTCATCCTGCTCTCGACCGACGCGATCACCGCGGGCCGCCGCGCACGCCGCCCGCCCACCGAACCCACGCCCTGATCCGCGGCCGTGCGACGCGCCGCCGCGGTGCCCTGCGAGCGGGAGGTGCGCCGCTACGGTCATGACGCGCGGAGGTTCCTGCCGCGAGGGGTCGGGGGATCGGATGAGGCAATCGCGCAGTGCTCATGCTCTGCCCTTCCTCGTGCTCGGCGTCATCGCGGCGCTGACCGCCTGCTACGCGCCCGTCGCGGCGGCTCCTGAGCCGACGCCGACCCGCACCGCGGTCGTCCCGTACGGCGACGGTGTGCTCACCATCGGGACGCTCACCTCGACGACCGGCGCGCTCGCCGCCGACGGGGCGGCGCAGATCGCCGGTGTCGAAGCGGCGGTGCGGGCCATCAACGAGGCCGGCGGTGTGGCCGGCAGCGCGGTGCGGGTCTTCCATCGCGATGTCGGCGATCCGGCGACGGCGACGCTCGAAACCTCGTTCGCCGAGCTGACCGCCAAGGGCGTCGACGTCGTCATCGGACCCGCCGACGCGAGCCTGCTCGCCCGAACCCTGCCGCTCGCGGCCGCGGCGCGCGTCGCCGTGCTGTCGCTCACCTCCGCCGCCGAGACGGACGACGAGGCGGACCCGTCGGCACCTGTGGTCCGTGTCCTGCCGGGCCCATCCGTGGCCGGCGACGCCGTGGCCGTCGAGCTGGGGGACGACACCGCGGTGCTCGTGCCCGTTGATGATCGTGGCGCGGAATTGGTCGAAGGTGCGGTCACCGCCCGCGGTGCGCTCGGAGTCGACGCCGACGCTTCGACCGTTGTCGAGATGACTCGCGGGCCCGCCCGGATCGCGTCGCAGTCGGCCGACGCCGACACCGTCGTCGTCGCCGGGGACGCTGCCGACGACATCGCGGGTGCCGTCGCATCCCTCCTCGCCGCAGGGGTCCCGTCGTCGCGCATCCTGATCGCCGGCGCGGTGCCCGATCTCACCGCCGTCGCCGCGGCGGCGGAGGGGGTGCGGATCCTCGGCTCGGGATCGGTGCCGAACGACGCCTTCGGTGCGACCCTGCTGGCCATGGATCCCGCGCTGTCCTCGTCTGCGCTGTCCTCGATTGCGGTGACCTCGACCGCGCTCGCGGCGGAGGCGTACGACGCCACCGTCCTCGCGGCGCTCGCCGCCGTCACCGCCGGCGACGACGGCGGAGAGTCCGTCGTCGCCGCGCTCCCCGCCGCCTCGACGACGTGGATTCCGTGCGCAAGCTACGCCGAGTGCCTGTCCGTCCTGCAGACCGAGGACGACATCGACTACCAGGGCGTCTCCGGCCCGTTCGACTTCGACGAGCAGGGCCGCGCCTCGAGTGCGGCGCTGCCCCTGTTCACTGTGGCAGCCGACGGTCGGCCGGTCTACGAGCGCGCCGTCCTCGTACGTGCCGCGTCGTCCATGTAGGTCACGGACTGTAACGATTTAGCTGTGTTACACGGTCGTAACACCGTTGTATTGTTTCCCGCCACCTCGCCACCTAGCGTGATGAAGTCGCGTGCACACGCGTCAGTTCTCAATCACACATACGAGGAGCACCATGAGCGCATTCCTCAGGAGCACCGCTTCTGAAGGCTCGACTCTGATCTCTCGCGGAGCGAAGGTCGCCGCATTCGGCGCCGGCCTGCTTCTGCTCGCATCCTGCGCGAGCTCGCCCGCAGAGACCGAGGAGACCACGTCGACCGAGGGCGCGACCGGCGACGGCGTCTTCTCCGTCGGCACCATCCTTCCCGCGACGGGAAACCTCGCGTTCCTCGGTCCGCCCGAGGTCGCCGGTGTCAAGGCCGCCATCGCCGACATCGAGGCCACCGGCGAGGAGTTCCCCTTCACGGTCGAGCTCAACGAGCGCGACTCCGGTGACACCACCACCGACATCGCGACCCAGTCCGCGGGTGAGCTCGTCGACGTCGGTGCCGACATCGTCGTGGGTGCCGCGTCCTCGGGTGTCTCGTTCACCTTCATCGACCAGCTGGTCGACGCGGGCATCGTGCAGATCTCGCCGGCGAACACCTCGCCCGACTTCACCACCTACGAGGACGACGGCTACTACTGGCGCACCGCCCCCTCCGACGTGCTGCAGGGTCGCGTGCTGGGCAACCTCATCGTCGGCGACGGCGCTGAGAACGTCGGCATCATCTACATCAACGACCCGTACGGCATCGGCCTCACCGACAACGCGACCGAGGCCATCGAGTCCGCCGGTGGCACCGTCACCGCGGCGGTGCCCTACAACCCGGGTGACACGGTGTTCACCTCGCAGGTGGACGAGGTCCTCGCGACCCAGCCCGACGCGGTCGCCGTGATCGCGTTCGAGGAGACCGCCTCGATCATCCCCGAGCTCGTCAACACGCAGGGCTTCCCGGGATCGGGCGTCTACTTCGTCGACGGCAACCTCTCGAACAGCTACGAGTTCCAGCCCGGCACCCTCGCCGGCGCGAAGGGCACGCTGCCCGGAAACCCGGCCGACGAGACCTTCCAGGCGAAGCTGCTCGAGATCGACCCGGCGCTCACCGACTTCAGCTACGCGCCGGAGTCGTACGACGCCGTGATCGTCGCCGCGCTCGCCGCCGCTCAGGCCGGTGACGACTCGGGTGCCTCGATCCGCGACAACCTGATGTCCGTCACGACCGAGGGCACCGAGTGCACCACGTTCGCCGACTGCCTCGCGCTCATCAACGAGGGCGAAGACATCGACTACAACGGCATCTCGGGCCCCATCGAGTTCGACGAGAACGGCGACCCGACCGAGGCCTACATCGGTATCTACCAGTACGGCGAGGACAACAAGTACACGCTGCTGAACGCGGAGTTCGGCTCGCTCAACGAGTAAGTCCCCGCGGTACGCAGCTCCGGCTGCACCACGGAAGGGCCCGGCGCGAAGGCGTCGGGCCCTTCTGCGTGTCTCAGGTGCGCTAGTCGGCGCCGAGCCCGCAGTGCAGCGAGACGAAGTCGAGCAACTGGTTCTTCACGCCGTCGGCGAGAGGCAGGGGGAACGAGCCGTCGCCGTCCACCACGACGGGGAAGACGGTACCCACCTTGTCCTCGCCGAGCGCGTGTGCATCGCACCGCCGCGGGACGATGTCGAGCACGACCTCCTGCTCCTCGGACGACGCGTCGATCACGAGCCCCAACGGCCACTGCTCGCCGCCTCGCGGGGTCAGCAGTACCGTCGAACGGATCGAGTCGAGCACGACCGCCGCGCCACCCCCTGTGGGCCTCACCGACACCGTGAGGCGCGCGACGGCATCGGATCCTGACCCGGTCACCTCCACCGACGATCCGGTCATCTCGACCGTCTCGGCCACGCGCTGCTTGAGGCACGTCTCGCCTTCGAGCCGGGCCAGAGCGCCGAGAGGATCGTCGGGGATCACGGTGAACGCTCGAGGGTCGCCGCCCTCCGTTCCGGTCTGCAGAACGGCGCTGAGCGGCTCCGCGTCCTCGATGCAGTCGAGTACGGGCAGCAGGAACGGCAGGTCGACGGTCGCGCCGGCCGCGATCCGCGCCGGCGCTTTCGTCCAGCGGACCTCGCCGCCGAGCAGGGGTGACACCAGGCGGGCCGAGGTCACCTCGATCGTCGAGTCCGCCTCGTTGACCAGCCGCAGCTGGATCCGGCCGACGCTGATGTCCCCGCGGAGCTGGATCACCGAGATGCCGAGCTCTGCCGGGGGAGGGCCCTGAGCGAGGGAGTCCGATGGGACCGGGGCGGAAGGGCTCGAGCACCCTGCCAGAACGAGCGCCCCTCCGAGGCTGAAGAGCAGCGCCCGCAGCGCAGAACGCCGCCGTGCCGCCCACGCGCGGGAGCGCGATCGGGAGGCCGGCGGCGTCATGCTCGTGTCCGTCAGGCGGGAGGAGCGCCCTTGCGCTTGGCGTCCTCGTCGGCGGCCAGGGTGCCGAGGTAGAGCTCGATCACGCGAGGGTCGTTGAGCAGCTCCCGACCGGTGCCGGTGTACGCGTCCTTGCCCTGGTCGAGCACGTACGCGCGGTGGCAGATCTGTAGGCAGCGACGCGCGTTCTGCTCGACCATGATGATCGTGACACCCGCCCGGTTGATCTCGGCCACGCGCAGGAACGTCTCGTCCTGACGAACGGGGGAGAGGCCGGCCGACGGCTCGTCGAGCAGCAGCACCGACGGGTCCATCATCAGCGCTCGGCTCATCGCGACCATCTGCCGCTCACCGCCCGACAGGGATCCGGCGCGCTGACGGCGACGCTTGCCGAGCTCGGGGAACAGGGTCGAGACGAACTCGAAACGCTCGTTGAATAGCTTCGGCTTCTGGAAGAGCCCCATCTGCAGGTTCTCTTCGATCGAGAGGCTCGGGAAGACGTTGTTGTTCTGCGGCACCATGCCGACGCCCTTGCCGACGAGCCTGTCGGCCTTGAGGCCGGTGATCTCCTCGCCCTTCAGGTAGATGCCGCCGCCGCGGATCTTGACCTGGCCGAAGATGGCCTTCAGCAGCGTCGACTTGCCGGCGCCGTTCGGGCCGATGATGCCGATGAGGTCGCCCTGGTAGGCGTCGACCGTGCAGCCGTTCAGGATGTTGACGCCGGGCAGGTAGCCGGCGACGAGGTCGTCGGTGCGCAGCACCGCGTCGGCCGCGGACCGGGGTGCGACGGCGGCGGGGGATGCGTCGGTCATGAGCGTGCGCCCTTCTGGTCGTCCTCGAAGTCCGCTTCGTCTTCGGCTTCGAACTCCTGGTGCACGGCTTCGACCTCGGCCGCGGTCATGTCGCCGAGGTCGGTGTCGTGGTGGGCGCCGAGGTAGGCGTCGATGACGGCCTGGTCGGACATCACGGTCTCGGGCGGGCCCTCTGCGACGACGCGACCTTCGGCCATCACGACGACCCAGTCGGAGATGTGGCGCACCATGTGCATGTCGTGCTCGACGAACAGCACGGACATGCCCTGCTTCTTCAGGTCGAGGATGTGGCCGAGCAGGCTCTGCGTGAGCGCCGGGTTGACGCCCGCCATCGGCTCGTCGAGCATGACCAGCTTCGGGTCGCTCATCAGCGCCCGCGCCATCTCGAGGAGCTTGCGCTGACCGCCCGACAGCGACGCCGCGTAGTCCTCGCGCTTGGCGTCGAGCTTGAACCGGCCGAGCAGGTCGTCGGCACGGGCCGTGATCTCCTGCTCCTGCTTGCGCCACAGACCCGGGATCAGCGCGCGGAAGATGTTCTCGCCCGACTGCTTCGTGGCACCCAGCAGCATGTTCTGCAGCACCGACAGACGACCGAGCGACTTCGTCAGCTGGAAGGTGCGGACCATGCCCCGGCGCGCCACCTTGAAGGCGGGCACGCCGGCGAGGTTCGACCCCTCGAAGCTCCACCGGCCGGTGTTCGGCTTGTCGAAGCCGGTCAGCAGGTTGAAGAACGTCGTCTTGCCGGCGCCGTTGGGGCCGATCAGCGCGGTGATGGCGCCCCGCGGGATCTCGAGGTGCTCGACGTCGACCGCCTTCAGGCCGCCGAACTGGCGGGTCACGTTGTCGGCGACGACGATCGGGTCGACCTTCTCGCATCCGGGGCGGACCTCGCCCTTGACGAACGGGTGGGTGGCCGTCAGCTGTGCATCAGACATTGAACGACAGCTCCTTCTTGTTTCCGAAGATGCCCTGTGGTCTGAAGATCACGAGCAGCACGAGGGCGAGCCCGACGAGGATGAATCGGATCTGACCCGCCTGCGTCGTCGAGATGAAGGGGAGGATCCCCGTGTCGCGCAGGCCGACGATCACACCGTTCGTGAGCGACAGCACCGCCCAGAACGCCATGGCGCCGACGATCGGGCCGAGCACGGTGGCGGCGCCGCCGAGCAGCAGCGCGGTCCAGATGAAGAACGTCAACGCGGTGCCGTAGTTACCCGGCTGCACGGCGCGGGGCAGGATGAAGACGACACCGGCGAGCGAGCCGAAGATCCCGCCGAGCACCAGCGCCTGCATCTTGTAGGAGTAGACGTTCTTGCCGAGGCTGCGCACCGCGTCCTCGTCCTCGCGGATGCCCTTCACGACGCGACCCCACGGGCTGCGCATGAGCGCCCACACGATGACCGTCGCGATGATGACGAGACCCCAGCCGAAGATGCGCACCCACCACTGGTCGGCCGAGTACACCCACGGACCGAACCCGTACGTGCCGTCCGGGATGGGGTTGAGGTCCTGGAAGCCGCGGTTGAAACCGCTGAGGCCCTGCGAGCCGCCGGTGATATCGGTCAAGCCGACGGTCGAGACCACGTAGCGGACGATCTCGGCCGCCGCGATGGTCACGATCGCCAGGTAATCCGCCCGCAACCGCAGTGTCGGGATACCGAGGATGAAGGCGAAGATCACCGACGCGAGGATCGCGAAGAGGATCGACAGCCACACCGGGAAGCCGAGCTCGAGGGTGGTGATCGCGAACGCGTAGGCGCCGATCGCCATGAAGCCCGCCTGCCCGAAGTTCAGCAGGCCGGCGTAGCCGAAGTGCACGCTGAGGCCGATGGCGGCGAGAGCGTAGGCAGCGGTGGTCGGGCTGATCAGCTCGCCGGCCGCATTGCCGAGGATTGTTCCCCAGTCCATTTCTTACTCTCCCGTCAGCCGATGCGTTCCTTGCGACCCAGGACACCCTGCGGTCGCACGAGCAGGACAAGGATCAGCACCACGAGGGCGACCGCGTACCGGAGGTCCGGCGGAATCCATACGGTCGAGAGCTCGGTGAAGATGCCGATGATCAGCGAACCGACGAGCGCGCCGAACGCGCTGCCGAGACCGCCGAGGGTGACCGCGGCGAACAGCAGCAGCAGGATCGCGAAGCCCATGTCCCAGGTGACACCGCGGTACAGGCCGTACAGCACACCCGACAGGCCGGTGAGCGTGGCGGCGAGCACCCACACGATGCGGATGACGCGGTCGACGTTGATGCCCGACGCGGCGGCGAGCGACGGGTTGTCGCTGACCGCGCGGGTCGCCTTGCCGATGCGGGTGCGGGTGAGGAACAGGCCGACGAGGATCAGCATCACGATGCTGACCGCCATGCTGATGACGGACACGAGCGTGATCGTCACCGGACCGAACGAGACCGTCTCGGTCATGCCGATGTTGAGGTTCTGCGTTCCTCCGCCGAAGAAGTAGAGGTAGAGGTAGCGCACGACGATCGAGAGACCGATCGTCACGATGAGCACTTGGACGAGTCCGACGCCCTTGCGCCTCAATGGTTTGAACAGCACCGTGTCCTGCGCCCAGCCGAACGCTGCCGACAGGCCGAGGGTGAGCAGCAGTGCGACGATGACGTTGAGCCCCAGCTGCGTGCTGAAGAGGTAGAAGAAGATGGCGCCGAAGGTGAGCATCTCGCCGTGCGCGAAGTTGTTGACGCCGGTCGTGCCAAAGATCAGCGAGATGCCGATCGCGGCGAGCGCCAGCAGCAGGCCGAAGTTCAGGCCGTAGACGAGGCGGGTGAAGATCGTGTCCCAGATCGTCGTCGTCGACACCGTGCCCTCGCCCGTGGGGAAGAGGACGTTCACCGTGTTGGTCGTGCCGATGCTCACCTCGCGGGTGATGTTGTCGGGGTCGCGCGGTGCGACGCCCTCGGGGAGGCTCTCGACCACGAGCTGCGCCGTGTAGTCGCCCGGCTGCGGCACGCTGACGCTCCAGCGGCCGTCGGGGCCGGTCACACCGGTCTCCTCGAAGCCGTCGCCCTCGACCAGGACCTCGACTCCTTCGAGCAGCTCGTCGCCGCTCTTGATGACGCCACCGATGGTGTACGTGTTGGTGAAGTCGCCGGTGGGCGTCGGGGTGGGTTCGGGCGTCGTCGTCGCGTTCGCCGCCGCGGGTGCTAACCCGATGAGCGCGGCGATCGCGAGGAGCAGAGCCCCGAGCGCGATGGTCACGCGGAGCGTGCGCGAGCGGGCGAGTCCTGGATTGGACACAGTTCCTCCTGGCTGGACCGGCGGCTGTGGAACGCCGGACTGGTCGAACGGCGATGTCCGACCATACGGGCCGATTATTGCCGACGTGTTTCCGGTAGCAATAATGCATCGACTTGTTAGCAACGCTACAGGGAAGTAATCCTCTCCCACGCGGTTAAGATGAAGAACCGGTCAGCAGCGTCGCCCGGATCCGGCACAACCGCCGGGGATCTTCGGTTCTCTTCCGGGCCCCCGGCAACGCGCGAAAGGTACCCCATTGAGCGGTCACGACCCGTTCGGCTTCATCGGCCTCACCTACGACGACGTCATGCTCCTGCCCGGGCACACCGACGTCATCCCGAGCGAGGCCGACACGACCTCCTGGCTGACGCGGCGCATCCAGGTCGCGGCGCCGCTGCTCTCGAGCGCCATGGACACGGTCACCGAGTCCCGCATGGCGATCGCGATGGCCCGCCAGGGCGGCATCGGCATCCTCCACCGCAACCTGTCCATCCAGGAGCAGGCCGAGCAGGTCGACAAGGTCAAGCGCAGCGAGTCGGGCATGATCACCAACCCGGTGACCACGACGCCCGACGCCACGGTGGCCGAAGTCGACGCGCTGTGCGGTCAGTACCGCGTCTCCGGTCTCCCCGTCGTCGAGGGCGACGGGACCCTGGTCGGCATCATCACCAACCGCGACATGCGCTTCGTCTCGCCGTTCGAGAAGGCGACGACGCTCGTCCGCGACGTCATGACCTCGAAGGACCTCATCACGGCGCCGGTCGGCATCGACTCCGACGGCGCCGTCGCGCTGCTCGCCCAGCACCGCATCGAGAAGCTGCCGATCGTCGACGGCGCCGGCAAGCTGCGCGGCCTCATCACGGTCAAGGACTTCGACAAGAGCGAGAAGTACCCGAACGCCACGAAGGACTCCGAGGGGCGCCTCCGCGTCGGCGCCGCGATCGGCTTCTTCGGCGACGCCTGGCAGCGTGCCGGGGCGCTGCGCGACGCCGGGGTCGACGTCATCGTCGTGGACACCGCGAACGGCGACTCCGCGGGCGTGCTCGAGATCATCCGCCGTCTGAAGTCCGACTCGGCCTTCGGCGGCATCGACGTGATCGGCGGCAACGTCGCGACCCGCAGCGGCGCGCAGGCGCTCGTCGACGCGGGCGCCGACGCCATCAAGGTCGGCGTCGGCCCGGGCTCCATCTGCACCACGCGCGTCGTCGCCGGTGTCGGCGTGCCGCAGGTCACCGCGGTCTACGAGGCGTCGCTCGCCGCGCGCGAGACCGGCATCCCGGTCATCGCCGACGGCGGACTCCAGTACTCGGGCGACATCGCGAAGGCGCTCGTCGCGGGCGCGGACACCGTGATGCTCGGCTCGCTGCTCGCCGGCACCGACGAGAGCCCCGGAGACCTCGTCTTCATCAACGGCAAGCAGTTCAAGAACTACCGCGGCATGGGCTCGCTCGGCGCGCTGCAGACCCGCGGCAAGAAGACCTCGTACTCGCGCGACCGCTACTTCCAGGCCGACGTGCCGAGCGACGAGCAGCTCATCGCCGAGGGCATCGAGGGCCAGGTCCCGTACCGCGGCCCGGTCGCGTCGGTCGTCTACCAGCTCACCGGCGGCCTCCGCCAGTCGATGTTCTACACCGGCGCGCGCACCATCGAGGAGCTGAAGGAGAAGGGCCGCTTCGTGCGCATCACGGCGGCCGGCCTGAAGGAGAGCCACCCCCACGACGTCCAGATGGTCGTGGAAGCCCCCAACTACCGCCGCTAGGTAGGGCGTTCCGGGCGAGCGCGCACGTTCCGGCGGGCCACGGGCGCCGTAACGCGCGCGCGCCCGAGGATCCGCTCGATCGGTGCCGTCTCCTCCACAGCGAGCGGCGAACTGCCCTTCTGCACCATTCGCCGATCCACGGAACGGGCGGTGACGGATCGGGCGCATGCTCTCGGGATGAGCGACCTTCCGACAAACGTCCGGCACAACCTCATACTGGTCCGCGACCTCGAGCGCTTCGGTGGGGATGATCGAGACCTGCGCAGGCAGCGAGACGCAGGCGAACTCATCCAGGTGCGCCGCGGCTCGTACATGCCGGCGCACGAGTGGAACGAGCTCGACGGCGAGGGCCGACATCGCGCCCGTGTCCATGCGGTGGCGGCGAACGCGCGAATCGAGCCGATCTTCAGTCACTTCTCCGCGGCGGCGCTCCACGGGATCCCGGTCCTCGGGTCGCTGCCAGTCGACGTCCACGTGACGATCGAGCGAGGAACGAGGCGGCGAGCCCAATCCGGGATTCGAAGCCACTCGCTCGGCCTCGAACCCTACGAGATCGACCGGGTCGACGGCGTTCTGGTGACCAGCGTCGAGCGGACGCTGATCGACCTCGCACTGACGACCTCGTTCGAATCGGCGGTCGCATCCGTCGACTGGGGGCTCGCAAACGGTTTCGAGCGCAGCCTTCTTCAGATGGAGCTGGAGCGGATGAATCCGCCGACGAGGGCGAAGGCGGCCATGGCGGCGCTCGGCTTCGCCGACGCCCGCAGTGGTTCCCCCGGGGAGTCGTTGAGCCGCGCGAGGATGTTTCTCCTCGGCTTCCCGATCCCGGAACTTCAGGTTCCGATCAGCGACGACCGCGGGCGGATCGGGATCGTCGACTTCTACTGGCGTGATCACAACCTGATCGGCGAGTTCGACGGACGGGCGAAGTACGTGCGCGACGACTACCTCCAAGGCAGGACCGCTGCTGAAGTGGTTCTGGTCGAGAAGGTGCGCGAAGACCGGATGCGTGCAACCGGTGCAGGCATGATCCGCTGGAACTGGTCGCTGGCCGAAGACATGCGTGAACTAGGTCGCCTTCTCTCGTCGGCCGGTCTCCCTACGCAGCGTTGACGCGCACGTTCCGGCGTCTGTGGCCCGCCGGAACGTGCGCGTTCGCCCGGAACGCCCGACCTCGGTCAGGGCGGGTGGGTAGGGTTGTGGCGTGAGTATGGACTTCGAGATCGGTCGCGCCAAGCGCGCCCGTCGCGCCTACGCGTTCGACGACATCGCGGTCGTCCCGTCGAGGCGCACCCGTGACCCCGAGGACGTGTCGACCAGCTGGTCGATCGACGCCTTCACCTTCGGCATCCCGGTGCTCGCCGCCCCGATGGACTCGGTGGTCTCGCCGGCGACGGCGATCGCCATCGGCAAGCTCGGCGGTCTCGGCGTCCTCGACCTCGAGGGCCTCTGGACCCGGTACGAGGACGCAGAGGCGAAGCTCGCCGAGGTCCGGTCGCTCGAGCCCGCCGACGCGACCCGGCGGATGCAGGAGATCTACGCGGCCCCCATCCAGCCCGAGCTCATCACGAGTCGCCTGGCCGAGATCCGAGCGTCGGGTGTACCCGTCGCCGGAGCGCTCAGCCCGCAGCGCACCCAGGAGCACTACCAGACCGTCGTCAACGCCGGGGTCGACCTCTTCGTCATCCGCGGCACGACCGTGTCGGCCGAGCACGTCTCGAAGACCGTCGAACCGCTGAACCTCAAGAAGTTCATCTACGAACTCGACGTGCCCGTCGTCGTCGGCGGCGCCGCCACCTACACCGCGGCGCTGCACCTCATGCGCACCGGCGCGGCCGGCGTGCTCGTCGGCTTCGGCGGGGGAGCGGCATCGACCACCCGCACCGCGCTCGGCATCCACGCCCCCATGGCGACCGCCGTCGCCGACGTCGCGGGCGCTCGCCGCGACTACCTCGACGAGTCGGGCGGACGCTACGTGCACGTGATCGCCGACGGCGGCCTCGGCACCGCGGGCGACATCATCAAGGCCGTCGCGGTCGGCGCCGACGCCGTCATGCTCGGCACCGCACTCGCCCGCTCCACGGAGGCTCCCGGTGGCGGATGGCATTGGGGTGCCGAAGCGCACCACACGGAGCTGCCCCGCGGCAACCGAGTCCGCGTCGACCAGGTCGCGCCGCTCGAGCAGGTCCTGTTCGGCCCGGCGCCCGTCGCCGACGGAACAGCGAACCTGATCGGCGCGTTGAAGAGATCGATGGCGACGACCGGGTACTCGGACATCAAGGAGTTCCAGCGCGTCGAGGTCGTCGTCGCGCCGTACCGCGTGGACTGACCCGGTTCACCAGCGTTCGGATCGCAGGAGGAAGAGATGGCACAGGGAAACTCAGTATCGCTCTCGTCGAAGCTCGGACCTGAGGAGCGAGCAGCCGCGATCGCCCGGCTCAAGGAGCGCGAGCTCGACGTCCTCGTCGTTGGCGGCGGCATCGTCGGCAGCGGAGCCGCCCTCGACGCGGCCACCCGCGGCCTCAGCACCGGACTCCTCGAAGCCCGCGACTGGGCGTCGGGCACCTCGAGCCGCTCGTCGAAGCTCGTGCACGGCGGCATCCGCTACCTCGAGCAGCTCGACTTCCGCCTCGTCCGCGAGGCGCTGATCGAGCGAGGCCTGCTGCTCCAGCGCCTCGCACCGCACCTCGTCAAGCCGGTGCGCTTCCTCTACCCGCTCAACCACCGGGTGTGGGAGCGCGCGTACATCGGCGCCGGCATGCTGCTCTATGACATCTTCAGCTGGTCCGGCGGACGCCCGCCCGGCGTTCCGCACCACCGACACCTCAGCAAGCGCCAGATGCTGCGCGCCATGCCGAGCCTCGCGGGCGACGCCTTCGTCGGCGGGCTCACCTACTACGACGCCCAGGTCGACGACGCCCGCTACGTCGCGATGCTCGCCCGCACCGCCTCCTCGTACGGTGCGCACGTGGCGAGTCGCGTCCGCGTCGAGGGCTTCATCAAGGTCGGGGAGCGCGTCGTCGGCGTGCACGCCCACGACCTCGAGACCGGCGAGAAGTTCGACGTCCGCGCCAAGCAGGTCGTCAACGCGACCGGCGTCTGGACCGACGAGACGCAGGCGATGGTCGGCGAGCGCGGCCAGTTCAAGGTCCGCGCCTCGAAGGGCATCCACCTCGTCGTCCCGCGCGACCGCTTCCAGTCGACGACCGGCGTGATCCTGCGCACCGAGAAGAGCGTCCTCTTCGTCATCCCTTGGGGCCGTCACTGGATCATCGGCACGACCGACACCGACTGGCACCTCGACAAGGCGCACCCCGCCGCCACCGCCGCGGACATCGACTACGTGCTCGAGCACGTCAACAAGATCCTCGCCGTGCCCCTCACCCGTGAGGACGTCGAGGGCGTCTACGCGGGCCTCCGCCCCCTGCTCGCCGGTGAGTCGGAGCAGACGTCGAAGCTGTCGCGCGAGCACCTCGTCGCCCACTCGGTGCCGGGACTCGTGGTGATCGCGGGCGGCAAGTGGACGACGTACCGCGTGATGGCGAAGGACGCCATCGACGCGGCCGTGTCGGCGCTCGACGGCAAGATCCCCGAGTCGACGACGCAGGACATCGCGCTGCTCGGCGCCGAGGGCTACCAGGCGGCGTGGAACAAGCGCCGCAAGATCGCCCGCGCCTTCGGAGTGCACACCGTGCGCATCGAGCACCTGCTGAATCGGTACGGCGTGCTCACCGACGAGATCCTCGACCTCATCAAGGCGCGTCCCGAGCTCGCGGAGCCGCTGCCCGACGCTGACGACTACATCAAGGCCGAGGTCGTCTACGCGGCGACGCACGAGGGCGCCCTGCACCTCGAAGACGTCCTCGCGCGCCGCACCCGAATCTCCATCGAGGCGTGGGACCGCGGTGTCTCCGCCGCCCCGGTCGCCGCGGCCCTCATGGCCGAAGTGCTCGGCTGGGACGAGGCGCAGACCGAGCGCGAGGTCAACACGTACCTGAAGCGCGTGCAGGCCGAGCGCGAGAGCCAGCTGCAGCCGGACGACGAGTCGGCCGACCGGGTGCGTCTCGAGGCGCCCGACATCGTCGCGACGGCGTGAGCCGTTGAGCGAGCAGGACCTGCCGCGGCCCCGGCTGCGCGACGAGGGCTTCCGACGCACCCTCCTCGGGGTGATGCGGAGGCCCTCCTCCCTGCTCCTGCTGCTGCTCGCCATCGTGCTCGCGGTCGGCTTCTCGTTGCTCGGCCAGTGGCAGCTGGCCCGCGCGTTCGAGAACGGCGCCGTCGTCGAGAGCGAGTCGGAGCATCCGATCGCGATCGAGAGCATCCTCGAACCGCAGGTGCAGACCCCGTCGGATGCGGTGGGTCAGCTGATCGCCGCCGACGGCGAGTGGGTCGCCGATGACTTCGCCCTGCTCGAAGGGCGGCTCAACGACGGCGCGTCGGGCTGGTGGGTCATCGGACACTTCCTCGTCGAGAACGGCAACTCGCTCGCGGTCGGACTCGGTTGGACCGACGACGAGGACGTGGCAGTCGACGAGTTGGCACGCTTCGCCGCCGACCCCTCGACCCTTCCGACCTCCCTCGACGGCCGCTACCAGCAGAGCGAGCAGCCGAGTGTCGATGAGGAGGCGGAGCCGTCCGACCCGGTGACGCAGATGGCGGTGCCCGCGCTCGTCAACGAATGGACGGACGCCGGACCGGTGTACGCCGGCTATCTCACCCTGCTTGAGGCGCCCGACGGGCTGACGCCGATCTACTCGCCCGCCCCCGAGCGTCAGGTGCAGCTGAACTTCCTCAACCTCTTCTACACGATCGAATGGATCGTCTTCGCCGTCATCGCGCTGTACATCTGGTACCGCCACATGCGCGACATCGCCGAGCGCGAGACAGAACGGGAGAGCGAGCGGGCAGGGCCCGAGTCGGCCGCTTCAGGGCAGGATGCGCGCAGCGACGCCCCGACCGACGAGGCGTTCGACCGGGCCTAGAATTGCTGCCATGCCGAGAGAGCCGCGGAGCGCCGACTTCCCGAAGATCCGCGGAACGCTCGCCGTCTACCGGGTCCTCGCCTATGCGACCGGTGTCTTCCTCCTCGTCCTCGTCGTCGAGATCGTCCTCAAGTACATCTACGGGCTCGAGCTGCAGGGCGGGGGAGGAGCGTTCCTGTCCTTCGTGCCCGCGGGGTCGATCGACACGGCGAACGCGGTCAATGCGAGCCTCATCATCCAGATCACCCACGGCTACCTGTACCTGGCGTACCTCGTGAGCGACTTCGTGCTGATCACCTTCATGCGCTGGCCGATCACCCGCTTCATCGTCATCGCGCTCGGCGGCGTCGTGCCGCTGCTGTCGTTCTTCGTCGAGCGTCGCGTGCACCGCGAGGTGAAGGGCTACCTCGCCGCGCGCGAGGCCGGCCCGGCGTCGGCATCTTCTGTCCCCACGGCTTCGGAGGCATCCCATCAGTAATCCCAGCGACGGCATCTCGACGAACGACTCGGCGGCGGATCTCGCCCCCACCGAGAGTGCGGCCTCCGGCACCGATGCCCGCCCGGTGCTCGTCGTCGACTTCGGCGCCCAGTACGCGCAGCTCATCGCGCGCCGTGTCCGCGAGGCGAACGTGTACTCCGAGATCGTGCCGCACAGCGTCACCGCCGCCGAGATCGCGGCGAAGAACCCGGTCGGCATCGTGCTGAGCGGCGGCCCCTCCTCCGTCTACGAAGAGGGATCGCCGAACCTCGACCCCGGCATCCTCGAACTCGGAGTACCGGTGCTCGGCATCTGCTACGGCTTCCAGGTCATGGCGCAGCAGCTCGGCGGCGAGGTCGCCCACACCGGCAAGCGCGAGTACGGCTCCACCGACCTCACGGTGAGCGGCGCCGGCGGAGTGCTCCTCGACGGGCAGCCGGCCGAGCAGACCGTGTGGATGAGCCACGGCGATTCGGTCGCGAAGGCCCCCGCCGGTTTCGACGTGCTCGCGAGCAGCGGATCGACCCCCGTCGCGGCGTTCGCGAGCGACGAGCGCAAGCTCTACGGCGTGCAGTGGCACCCCGAGGTGAAGCACTCGTCCTTCGGACAGCAGGTGCTCGAGAACTTCCTGCACCGCGCCGCAGGCATCCCCGACGACTGGAACCCGGGCAACGTCATCGCCGAGCAGGTCGAGCGCATCCGCGCCCAGATCGGCGATGCGAAGGTCATCTGCGGACTTTCGGGCGGAGTCGACTCCGCCGTCGCGGCCGCGCTCGTGCAGCGCGCCGTCGGCGACCAGCTCACCTGCGTCTTCGTCGACCACGGCCTGCTCCGCAAGGACGAGGCGCGTCAGGTCGAAGAGGACTACGTCGCCGCGACCGGTGTCCGGCTCGTCACCGTCGACGCCGCCGACCAGTTCCTCGATGCGCTCGCCGGAGTCTCCGACCCGGAGCAGAAGCGCAAGATCATCGGACGCGAGTTCATCCGCACGTTCGAGAACGCGGCCGAAGCGCTCGTGCTCGAGGCGAAGTCCGAGGGCGAGAGCATCAAGTTCCTCGTGCAGGGCACCCTCTACCCGGACGTGGTCGAGTCGGGCGGCGGCACCGGCACGGCGAACATCAAGAGCCACCACAACGTGGGCGGGCTCCCCGACGACCTCATGTTCGAGCTCGTCGAGCCGCTGCGCACCCTGTTCAAGGACGAGGTCCGCGCGATCGGACGCGAGCTCGGTCTGCCCGAGGTCATCGTCGCCCGCCAGCCGTTCCCAGGCCCCGGTCTCGGCATCCGCATCGTCGGCGAGGTGACGCGCGAGCGTCTCGACCTGCTGCGCGACGCCGACGCCATCGCCCGTGAGGAGCTCACCGCGGCGGGGCTCGACACCGAGATCTGGCAGTGCCCCGTCGTGCTGCTCGCCGATGTGCGCAGTGTGGGCGTGCAGGGCGACGGTCGCACCTACGGCCACCCGATCGTGCTGCGTCCGGTGTCGAGCGAGGACGCCATGACCGCCGATTGGACCCGTCTGCCCTACGACGTGTTGGCGAAGGTCTCGAACCGCATCACGAACGAGGTGTCGGGCGTCAACCGCGTCGTGCTCGACGTGACGTCGAAGCCGCCGGGAACCATCGAGTGGGAGTGATCCGCTCCCGATGACCTCACCCCCGCGGTCCTGGGATTGCCGTGCGGAACTCGTTCCATGGGATGCGACCCACACGGCATGGGTGTTCGCCGCGTTGCCTCAGCAGGTCTCCGATGAGATCGACGCGGCGGCGGTGGTCAAGGGCGGTTTCGGGTCGGTGAAGGTCGTTGTCGGTCTCGGCGCGCACACGTGGTCGACCTCAGTCTTCCCCGACTCGGGTCGCGCCTGCTATGTGTTGCCTGTGAAGAAGGCCATCCGCACGGCCGAGGGTCTCGAACTCGGCGATGTCGTCAATCTGCGCATCGACCTGGCGAACTGAGCCGTTCGGGCGAGAACGTGCGTTCCGGGCATGTGGTCCCGCCGCAACGTGCGTTCCTGCCCGCAATATCCGATCTCGGACTGGGAAGGAGAAGGGGCGGTTCTGGCGAACCGCCCCTTCCGTTCTGTGACCGCTTAGGCGTGCTGGCGGCGGCGCACGATGACCGCCGCGGCTCCCGCAGCCATCAGCACGAGCGCGATGGCGAGGTAGGGCAGCGCCGCAAGCCCGGTGCTGGCGATGTCCGACGCCGGCGAACCGCTACCGGTGGGCGAGCCGTTGCCGGTCGGGATGGTGCCGCCCGAGACGGGAGCGCCGTCGGCCGTCACGGAGTAGGCGACCGTGATGACCTTGCCTGTGCGGTTGGGGGTGAGAGTGACGGTGTAGTCGCCGGGCGTCGTCGGCGCGGTGCCGGTCAGCGTCGTCGTCCCGTAGATCAGGTCCGCCTTCGCCGGGGCGACGGTTCCTCCGGTGCTGGTCGTCGGGCTCAGCTGACGGTCTCCGGCGAATCCTGCGGCGTCGATCTCGAACGCCTCGCCCGGGGCGAGCACGGTCGGTGAACTGTCACCGCTGTTCCCGACGAGCGTGCCGGACGCGGCGGCGCTCAGGGCGGCGACGTCGCGGTTGAGCTCGAGGGCCCCGGTGATCGTGAAGAAGTTGTCCGTCTGGTCGGTGAGCCCGACGATGTTCGCCGCGCCCGGCCCGTATCCGGCGATGCGCAGCTGGGATCCGGTGTGCTGCTGCGATCCGCCGGGTGCCGCGGTGCCGTACGAGATCTTCATGACGGTGCCGTCGCCGACGGTGGTCAGCGCGGTCGACAGTCCGGGAGGCGTCGAGTCGACGATCTGGCTCGTGTGCGAGTGGTCGGCGGTCACGATGACGAGGGTCTCGCCGTCGGCCTGCGCGAAGTCGAGGGCGGCCTGAACCGCCTCGTCCAGGTCGAGGGTCTCACCGATCTGGCCGCACGCGTCGGCGCCGTGGTCGCGCTTGTCGATGCTCGCGCCTTCGACCTGAAGGAAGAAGCCGTTCTCGGATGCCGGGTCGTCGAGAAGATCGATGGCCTTGGTCGTGAGGTTCGCGAGGTTGAGGTCCGAGCTGAGCGCGTCAGGGTTGGGCGAGCATGTGGTCGGCGTGTCCGCGCCGCCCACGGTCGCGGTGGTCGACGCGAAACGGGTCGGGAAGTTGCCATCGGCGAACAGGCCGAGCACCGGCTGATCCTGGCTGGCGGTCGTCACGGCGGCGAGCCCGGCCGCGTCGTCCACGACCTGGAAGCCCCGGTCGGCCGCCTGGTCGAGCAACGAGTCGCCCTGCCACGGACCGGCCTTGGCAAGCTGGGCGAACGACGCGGCGCCGCCACCCATCGTCAGGTCGGCGCGGGTGTCGAGCAGCTGCTCGCTGATCGAGCCCAGACCGCCGGCCTCGAGCGCGTCGCTGCCGCAGGAGGTGCTGTCGGGTCCGTAGCAGGAGCGGGCCGCGACGTGTGCACCCATCACCGCGGGGGTGGCGTCCTGGATCTCCGAGGTCGTCACGTTGCCGGTGCGCATCCCGTTGGCCTTGGCGATCTCGACGATGTTGTCGCGTGCGGCGTTGCGGATGTCGACACCCACTGCGTTGTCGAACGTCTTCGTGCCGGTCGCCCAGCCCGTGCCCGTTGCCGCGGAGTCGGGCACGTAGTCGGCCTTGCCGGCATTCGGGGTGCCGTCGCGGTAGAGGGAGTACGTCGTGTACTGGCCGGTCAGCGGCAGCGCGTCGATGCCGGGCAGCTCGCCGCCCGCGCCGTACTGGTAGTTGCGGGCGATGGTGATCTCGGAGTCGCCCATGCCGTCGCCGATCAGGAGGATGACGTTCTTGGCCGGGCCGGTCTGGATGGAGTCGAGGAGTAGCTGCTCGGCCTGCGACTCGTCGTGACGGGTCGACCCGCCGACCTCGTCGGGGGCGGCGAAGGCGGCCGGCGCGGTGATTCCTGAGAACAGGATCGCCACACCCGCGCCCGCAGCAGCGAGCTTGATGGAGTGCTTCATGAAAGGAAGTCCTTCGGTTTGGGGGGCCCCACCCAGTGAGTGGGTGATCCCCAGCCAACGCCCTCGTGCCGCGCAATGGTGTGAATGAGACCGATACGGTCGGTGAACGACGGGACTCCACTGCGCGTGTCGCGGCTCGGTTCGCCGCCGCGGTCGCGCCGAACGCGCGGTATGACGCGGAAAAGGGGTCAGGACGCGAAAAGAAGGGGCGGCCCGAGGGCCGCCCCTTCTCTCACTCCGCGCTCACTCGCGCGTGAGGGCGAAGATGCGCAGGAACTCGACATACAGCCACACGACGGTGACCATGATGCCGAAGCCCGCCTGCCAGCCGAACTTGCGAGGGGCGCCCGACTCGACGCCGCGCTTCACGAAATCGAAGTCGAGGACCAGCGAGTAGGAGGCGAGCAGCACCGCGAGAGCACCGATGATGACGCCCAACGGGATGCCGAACACTTCGTTCGAGAGGATGCCGAAGGGGCCGCCCGCGATGGGCGCGTTGAAGAGCATCATGCCGAGGTTGATCAGCGAGAAGGCGCCATAGGCGACGATCGCGACGAGGAAGATCTTCGTCGCCTTCGCCGAGGCGCGGACCTTGCCGCTCGCGAACAGAGCGAGCACGACGCCCACGGTGACGAGGGTCGCGATCACGGCCTGGACGACGACGCCCGGCCAGATGAGATCGAACATCGCCGAGATGCCTCCGACGAAGAGACCCTCGAAGGCCGCGTAAGCGAAGATCAGGCCGGCCGACGGCTGCTTCTTGAAGCTGTTCACCAGGCCGAGGACGAGTCCGCCGATGAGGCCGAGGATCATCAGGGCGGGGATGAACCAGCCGACGGCGGCGGTGACGAGCAGGACGGCGAAGAGGCCGACCGTCTTGACGATCGTGTCCTCGTAGCTCATGCGGTCGGTCTGGTCGGGGGTGGCCGACGGGCGCGCATAGAGCTCGTCGAGCTCCTGCGCCGACGCGTTCACCGCTCCGTCGACGCCGCGGCCGTTGAAGGCGGGGCTGTTGGCGAATGCCGGGTTGGACAGGGCCATGACTCCTCTTATTCTCTCGCGGGACTCTCCCGCCGAGCGAGAATGACAACGGTTCCAATTTAGCGATATCCAGCTTGTATTTGGCTATGACACCGGCTCCGAGCTGCTGCGTTCTCTCAGAGCGATAGACCGCGCCGCCCACGCGCAGAGCACGGCGACCGCGAAGACGCCGATGAACAACCCGAGTTTGGGCACGAAGGCGCCGAACAGGACGAGGGCGACGGCGGTGCAGAGGGCAGGCAGCGGCACGAGGACGTAGGTGATGCCGGGCCGCTCGCGGACGAGCAACCAGAGGGCGAGAGGGATCGCGGTCAGCCACACCAGTGGCGGGCCGATGAGCATCAGCACGAACGACAGCAGGCTCGCGGGTGCGGCGATGCTCCGCCGACCGCCGCGGGCGGGGAGGATCACCCAACCCGAGAAGTGGACGACCGCGCCGAGCCATCCGAGCGTCGTCGTGTAGGCCGTGGTCTGCACGATGAGCAGCGCACCGACCGCGAGCAGGATCCCGCCCGCGACGAGTCGTGACCGGTAGCCGCCCCAGCGCAGCGGGAGGCGGAGCGTCGGCTCGCGCCAGACCGGCGGCGGGGGAGGTGTCACCCGATCACCGTATCCGGCCCGCGCACGGGGCCGATGTCCGAGGTTCGTCTTAGACTCGTACCCCTCATGAGCAACACTGTCGAGACCGATTCCCCCCTCCTCGACGGACTCAATCCGCAGCAGCGCGAGGCCGTGCTCTACCGGGGCCAGGCGTTGCTGATCGTCGCGGGTGCCGGGTCCGGCAAGACGAGTGTGCTCACCCGTCGGGTCGCCGGACTGCTCGAGAGTCGTGAGGCGTATCCGAGCCAGATCCTCGCCATCACCTTCACCAACAAGGCCGCCGCCGAGATGCGCGAGCGCGTGAAGCACCTCGTCGGCCGGGCCGCCGACGGCATGTGGATCTCGACCTTCCACTCCGCGTGCGTGCGCATCCTCCGCCGCGAAGCCGAGCAGTTCGGCTACAGCAAGAACTTCACCATCTACGACTCGGGCGACTCGCGGGCCCTGCTGAAGCGCATCATCAAGCAGCGCGAAGCCGATGTCCTCGGCTTCACCGTTCCGTCGACCGCGGCGAAGATCTCGAAGCTCAAGAACGAGCTCGCCGACGCCGACAGCTACTCGCGGCAGGCGAACTTCAACGACCCCAACGAGGTCATGTTCGTGCAGATCTTCCGCGACTACGCGCGGGAGCTCTCGGCGGCGAACGCCTTCGACTTCGACGACCTGATCGCGCAGACGGTGTTCCTGTTCCGCGCCTTCCCCCACGTGGCGGCCGAATACCAGAAGCGGTTCCGGCACATCCTCGTCGACGAGTACCAGGACACCAACCACGCCCAGTACTCCCTGATCCGCGAACTCACGAAACCGCCGCAGGACGTCGACGCCGGTCTGTTCGCCTCGACCGAGGGCGCGTCGCTGACGGTCGTCGGCGACTCCGACCAGTCGATCTACGCCTTCCGCGGCGCCGACATCCGCAACATCGTCGAATTCGAACGCGATTTCCCGGGGGCCCGAGTGGTGCTGCTCGAGCAGAACTACCGGTCGACCCAGAACATCCTCAGTGCGGCCAACGCGGTCATCTCGAACAATTTCGATCGCAAGGCCAAGAATCTGTGGACCGCCGTCGGCGACGGCGAGAAGATCGTCGGCTACACCGGATACACGGGGCACGACGAGGCGCAATTCGTGGCCGACGAGATCCAGCGTCTGCGCGAAGGCGGAACCGCCTACCAGGACATGGCCGTCTTCTACCGCACCAATTCGCAGACCCGTGCGCTCGAAGAAATCTTCATCCGCTCCGCCATCCCCTACCGCGTCGTCGGCGGCACGAAGTTCTACGAGCGCGCCGAGATCAAGGACGCCATGGCGTACCTCGTCTCGGTCGCGAACCCCGCCGACACCCTCGCCGTGCGCCGCATCCTCAACACCCCGAAGCGCGGCATCGGCCCCGCCACCGAGACCTCCATCGCGACCTTCGCCGAGAACAACGGAATGACCTTCCGCGAGGCGCTGCGGTACGCGACCGAGCTGGGTCTCGGCCCGAAGGTGCGGGGATCGATCGCCGAGCTGTCCGACCTCCTCGACGAGGCGACCGTGCTCTCCGAGACCCGCGCCGACGGATCGGGGGTGCCCGAGGTGCTGGGGCTGCTGCTCACGAAGAGCGGCTACATCGACGCTCTCCGGGCCTCGCGCGACCCGCAGGACGAGGCGCGCGCCGAGAACATCGAAGAGCTCATCGCCGTGACGAAGGAGTTCCAGCGGAGCAACCCCGAGGGCACCCTGCTCGACTTCCTGACCGAGGTCTCCCTCGTCGCCGCCGCCGACGAGCTCGACGACAACTCCGGCTCCGTCTCGCTGATGACGCTGCATACCGCGAAGGGCCTCGAGTTCGACGCCGTCTTCCTGACCGGCGTTGAAGAGGACCTGCTGCCGCACCGCATGTCCGCGGGGGAGCCGGGCGGTCCCGCCGAGGAGCGGCGACTCTTCTACGTCGGCATCACCCGCGCCCGCAAGCGCTTGTTCATCTCGCTGGCCATGACGCGTGCACAATACGGCGACGTGTCGGTGGCGCTGCCGAGTCGGTACCTCCAGGAGATCCCCGCCGAGCTGATCGATTGGAAGCAGTCGCCCGGCATGGCGACGAGCCGTGGCGGCACCCAGCCGCGCGCGCTCAACGCGAGACGCGACGGGTACGGCGGCTCGTACAGCGTGCCGGCGTCGCGGGGAACGCAGCGCGACAAGCCGAAGACCGAGTGGGCCAACCGGGTCACCGGTCAGATGCGCGACAACTCGTCGCTGGAGCTGGCGGCCGGCGACCGCATCCGGCACGTCGACTTCGGCGACGGCAACGTGCTCGCCGTCACCGGCGAAGGGGCGAAGCGCATCGCAGAGGTGCAGTTCGACACGGCGGGACGCAAGCGTCTGCTGATCAAGGTCGCGCCCATCGAGAAGGTCTGATGGCGTCGACCGTCGAGATCAGGCCGTTCCGGGCGGCCGAGACCGACGAGGTCGTCGCGCTGTGGACCGAGTGCGGCCTGGTGCGCCCGTGGAACGATCCGCGAAAGGACATCGCACGCAAGGCGTCGGTGCAACCCGAGCTCTTCCTCGTGGCGGTCGAGGGCGACCGGCTCGTCGGCACCGCGATGGCGGGATACGACGGCCACCGCGGCTGGCTCTATTACGTGGCGGTGAAGCCCGACGCGAGCGGTCGCGGAATAGGTCGCGCCTTGGTCTTCGACGCGGAGGCGAAATTACTCGCGCTCGGCTGCCCGAAGATCAACATCCTCGTCCGCGACGGAAATGTCGCCGCGGCCGAATTCTGGTCGCGTCTCGGCTACACGGCCGACGCGTCGGCGTCGCTCGGACGCCGACTCGTCGACGACTGAGCCGGCCGGACGACTGACCTGGTCAGCCGTTCGCGCGGGCGTACGCCTCTTGGATCTCCTTGGAGATGCGGCCGCGGGTGGCGACGTCGTGTCCGTGCGCCTTCGCCCATTCGCGGATGTCCTGCAGCTTGTCGCGGCTGTTCGACGACGATGAGCTGGAGCGCACACGGGGACGCGGAGCGGAATGCACGGAACGTGCTTTCTCGATGTACGGCTCGAGAGCCGCATAGAGCTTTTCGGTGTTCTCGCCGGACAGGTCGATCTCGTAGGACTTGCCCTCGATCGTGAAACCGATGGTTCCGCCCGTTCCGTCGGTGATGACGGCACCGTCGAGATCGTCGATGACCTGAACTGTCACTTTCTGAGCCATGACTGTTGAGCCTTCCTGTATTCGCCGCGCAAGAGAAATGCGCTTCGCAAAACAGTAGTGCGGCGGCGGTAGGAAAAGCGAATTAGTGTCATCACCCATTGACAATTCATGATTTCGCATTTTCGGACGAAGGCGTCGCAGGACGGTGTGCGGGCCGCCCATCGGGCTGGCAACGGGCCCGGAGCCGCGCGGAGTAGGATGCGATTGCCCGTTTCTCGGCCGAAGATCACTCGACGCCGAGCCAGCAAGAACCCGGAAGAGGATCGTGGATCTTTACGAGTACCAGGCCCGTGACATGTTCGAGAGTTACGGGGTTCCCGTACTCCCCGGCATCGTCGCCGACAACCCCGACGAGGTCCGCGCGGCCGCTGAGAAGCTCGGCGGGACGGTCGTCGTCAAGGCGCAGGTCAAGACCGGTGGCCGCGGCAAGGCCGGCGGCGTGAAGGTCGCCCACAACCCGACCGATGCCGCGCAGGCCGCCGAAGCGATCCTCGGCCTCGACATCAAGGGCCACATCGTGCGCCGCGTGATGGTCGCCGCCGGCGCCCGCATCGCCCAGGAGTTCTACTTCTCGGTGCTGCTCGACCGCGCCAACCGCTCCTACCTCTCGCTCGCGAGCGTCGAGGGCGGCATGGAGATCGAGCAGCTCGCCGTGGAGAAGCCCGAAGCCCTCGCCCGCATCGAGATCGACCCGGTGGCCGGTATCGACGCCGAGAAGGCCCGCGAGATCGCGACCGCCGCCGGCTTCCCCGAGGACCTCCTCGACCGCGTTTCGCCGGTCATCGAGCGTCTCTGGTGGGTCTATCGCGACGAGGACGCCACGCTCGTCGAGGTCAACCCGCTCGTGCTCACCGAATCGGGCGAGATCATCGCGCTCGACGGCAAGATCACCCTCGACGAGAACGCCGAGTTCCGTCACGAGAACCACGCCGCGCTCGCCGAGGCCGGCGACATCGACCCGCTCGAGGCGAAGGCCAAGGAGAGCGACCTCAACTACGTGAAGCTCGACGGCGAGGTCGGCATCATCGGAAACGGGGCAGGGCTCGTCATGTCGACCCTCGACGTCGTCTCCTACGCCGGTGAGAAGCACGGCGGCGTGAAGCCCGCCAACTTCCTCGACATCGGCGGCGGCGCCTCCGCCGAGGTGATGGCCGCGGGTCTCGACGTGATCCTCGGCGACCCGCAGGTGAAGAGCGTCTTCGTCAACGTCTTCGGCGGCATCACCGCGTGCGACGCCGTCGCGAACGGCATCGTCGGTGCCCTCGGCAAGCTGGGCGACTCCGCGACCAAGCCGCTCGTCGTGCGTCTCGACGGCAACAACGTCGAGGAGGGGCGTCAGATCCTCGCCGACGCGGCGCACCCGCTCGTCACCGTCGTCGACACCATGGATGACGCCGCCGACAAGGCCGCCGAGCTGGCCGCGGCCTGAGCGTCCCGAGAAGCGAAGAGAACTAAGGAAAAGAAAACGACATGTCGATCCTTCTCGATGAGAACTCCAAGATCATCGTCCAGGGCCTGACCGGCTCCGAGGGCACCAAGCACGCCGGGCGCATGCTCAAGTCGGGCGCACAGATCGTCGGCGGCGTGAACCCGCGCAAGGCGGGCACCGAGGTCGAGATCGAGGGCGTGACGCTGCCGATCTTCGGCTCCGTCAACGAGGCGATCGCCCGCACCGGCGCGAACGTCTCGGTCATCTTCGTCCCGCCGGCGTTCGCGAAGGCCGCGGTCGTCGAGGCCGTCGACGCCGAGATCCCGCTCGCCGTCGTCATCACCGAGGGCATCCCGGTGAAGGACTCGGCCGAGTTCTGGTCGCACGCCAAGACCAAGGGCGGCCGTACCCGCATCATCGGGCCGAACTGCCCCGGCGTGATCAGCCCCGGCAAGTCCAACGCCGGCATCATCCCCGCCACGATCACCGGCCCCGGCCCGATCGGGCTCGTGTCGAAGTCGGGCACCCTGACGTACCAGATGATGTTCGAGCTGCGCGACATCGGCATCTCGACCGCGGTCGGCATCGGCGGCGACCCGATCATCGGCACCACCCACATCGACGCGCTCGCCGCGTTCGAGGCCGACCCCGAGACGACGGCGATCGTGATGATCGGCGAGATCGGCGGCGACGCCGAAGAGCGCGCGGCCGAGTTCATCAAGGCGAACGTCACCAAGCCGGTCGTCGCCTACGTCGCGGGCTTCACCGCCCCCGAGGGCAAGACCATGGGTCACGCGGGCGCCATCGTGTCCGGCTCGTCGGGTACCGCCCAGGCGAAGAAGGAGGCCCTCGAGGCCGCCGGCGTCAAGGTCGGCAAGACCCCGAGTGAGACCGCCGCGCTCATGCGCGAGGTCTTCGCCTCCGCGTGAGCACCGAGGCCGGGCCGGGCGAGACGGGCGTCGTGCGCCCGGGATCCTCGCGTCGGCTCGGCCTCGAACGTCTTCTCAGCGCCGAGCTGGTCTACGGCACCATCGTCTTCATGGCGCTCGTCATGGCCACCTCCGACGAGGAGGACACCTCGGCCGCCGACGCGCTGACGTGGGGCGTCGTCACGATGGTCGTCTTCTGGATCGCGCACGTCTACGCGGCGACCCTCGCGGGCTACGCGCTCCATCGAGAGGTCCGGCACCCCATCCGCACGGCCGCGCGGCATCACCTCGGACTGCTCGGAGCGGTCGTCCTCCCCGGCATCCCGCTCGCGCTGTCGGTCGCGGGCGTGCTCGATGTCGACGACGCCACCGACTGGTCCATCCTCACCGGCCTCGCCGTGCTCGCCGTGACGAGCGCCGTCGCGTTCATCGTGCGTCGCGCCCCATGGTGGAGCGCCGTGCTCGGCACCATCGGAGCGGTGCTGCTCGGTCTCATGATCGTGCTGCTCGACTACCTCGTCCACTAGCGCTCTCGGCCACTGGCGCTCGGTCCGTCGTCGGCGCCCCAACCGACCTGGGCGAGCGCCGCATCCGGGCGCGCCCTCCTGAGCGGGCCGAAGCCGACGGTTAGGCTTCCGAGGCCATGAACCGCCCCCTCACCGCGCTCTTCGCTGCTCTCGAAGCGGTGCTCGTCGTGGGCATCGGGGTGGGGCTCGCGTTGGCGCCGTTGACGGCGCTCTGGGCGTTCCAGTACGACCTCCAGATCGACTGGGCCGTGTTCTACCGCGCCGCAGTCGACGTCTGGCTCCTCGGTCACGGCGTCGATGTGCGTTTCGCGCTGACCTTCCCCGGCGCGACGTCGGCCGCCGAGCCGTTCGTCGTCACCGCCGCGGCACTCGGGTTCGCGCTTCTCACCGTCCTGCTCGGCGTCCGGGCCGGACGACGGCTGCTCGAGACCGACCACCCCGTCGTCGCACTCGGCGCGTCGATCGTCACCTTCGTCGCCCTCGCCGCGGGACTCGTGCTCACCGCGGGTGCTCCCGAGGCGCAGCCCTCCCGGTGGCAGGGCGTGCTGCTGCCGACCCTCGCCTTCTGCCTCGGCGTCCTGCTCGGCGCCGTGCTGCCCGGACCGGGCGCTCGACGCCCCGTCTCCTCCCGGAGGGGCCCTGTCTCCCGAGCATGGGAGGCCGCGGTCGACCGGATCCCGCCCGACACGGCCACCTCCATCGCCTGCGCCCTCCGCCTCGGCGGCATGGCCACCGCGGGACTCGTCGCCGTCGCCGCAATCCTCGTCGCGGTGCTCATCGTCACCGGATACACGACGGTGATCACCATCTACGAGTCGTTGCAGGCGGGAGTGCTGGGCGGCCTCGCGTTGACCCTGGCGCAGCTCGCCGTGCTGCCGAACCTCGTGATCTGGGCGGTGGCGTGGCTCACCGGACCCGGCTTCTCGATCGGCACCGGGTCGTCGGTGTCGCCGCTCGAGACCTCGCTCGGCCCCGTCCCGTCACTGCCGGTGCTCGGCGCGCTGCCGACGGGGGACATGCCGTTCGCGTTCGTCGGTCTGGCGGTGCCGGTGGTCGTGGGCTTCGTCGCCGCGGCGATCTCGCGCGGTCGAGTCGATGACGAGTTCGGAGGCCGCCCGGGTGTCGGTCGTCTCGTCGGCATCGGCGTGGGTGCCGGCGTCTTCGCGGGCCTCGTCCTCGGCCTGCTGACGTGGATGGCGTCGGGGTCCGCCGGGCCCGGACGACTGCAGGACGTCGGCGCATCGCCGGTCGCAGTCGCGCTCGCCGGCGGCGTCCTGCTGACGATCGCGATCGTGCTGGGGCTCCTCGCGGGACGCAGTCGGCGAGCGGGCGCGGACGTCGGATCCGAGATCGATGGGGTGGACGCCCGCCGGTAGGCTGGTCGCGTGCTCTCCGTCGTCGTGCTCATCTCCGGCGGGGGATCGAACCTGCGTGCTCTGCTCGACGAGGCGGAGCATCCGGACTACCCGGCACGCATCGTCGCCGTCGGCGCCGACCGCGACGCACTCGGGCTCTTCCACGCTCAGGACTTCCGGGTTCCGACCTTCACCGTGCCGTTCACCTCGTACGAGACACGGGAGCAGTGGGGCGACGCTCTGCTCGAGCACCTGCACGAGTGGCAGCCCGACCTCGTGGTGCTGAGCGGTCTCATGCGCCTCCTCCCCGCCCGGGTGGTCGAGGCGTACGCGCCGCGCATCATCAACACCCACCCGGCGTATCTGCCCGAGTTCCCCGGCGCGCACGCGGTCCGCGACGCGATCGCCGCGGGGGCCGACCAGACGGGCGCGAGCGTCATCGTCGTCGACACCGGCGTCGACAGCGGTCCGGTCCTCGCTCGCGAGCGCATCCCGATCCCGCCCGGCATCGACGAGGACGAGCTGCACGATCGCATCAAGCTCGTCGAACGCCGACTGCTCGCCGACACGGTCCGCGACATCGCGACCGGAACCATCAGACTCGAGGAGTTCAACTCATGAGCGGTCCCCGCATCGACCCCTCCCTCTACCGTGAGCGCGACGCCGTCCCCTTCCGTCGCGCCCTCATCTCGGTGAGCGACAAGACCGGGCTCGAGGAGCTCGTCGACGCGCTGGTCGCCGCCGGCGTCGAGATCGTCTCCACCGGATCGACCGCGGCCCTCATCGCGAGCGCCGGACACCCCGTCACCGAGGTAGCATCCGTCACCGGCTTCCCGGAGTCCCTCGACGGACGGGTGAAGACCCTGCACCCCGGCGTGCACGCGGGGCTGCTCGCCGACCTGCGCCTCGAACACCACGAGCAGCAGCTGCGCGACCTCGGCATCGCCTCGTTCGACCTCGCCGTCGTGAACCTGTATCCGTTCGCCGACACCGTCGCCTCGGGGGCGCCCGCGGCCGAGATCATCGAGCAGATCGACATCGGCGGGCCCGCGCTCGTGCGCGCCTCGGCGAAGAACCACGCCAACGTCACCGTCGTCGTGTCGCCCGGCGACTACCCCCGGGTCATCGACGCGGTGCGCTCGGGTTCGAGCACCCTCGCACTCCGTCGGGAGCTCGCCGCGACCGCATTCGCGCACACCGCCGCCTACGACACGGGCGTGGCCGCCTGGTTCGCCTCCGCTGTCGTCGGCGCGGACGCCGACGCGGCTGCGACCGCGGCGTCGACGACCGGCGACGAGTGGAGCCCCGAGCTGCACTTCGACGTCTCCCTCGCCCACCCGCTGCGCTACGGCGAGAACTCCCACCAGCGCGCCGCGCTGTACACGAGTGCCGGGTCGACCGGCATCGCTCAGGCCGAGCAGCTGCACGGCAAGGAGATGAGCTACAACAACTACGTCGACGCCGACGCCGCCGTGCGCGCGGCGTACGACTTCGACTCCCCGGCGGTCGCGATCATCAAGCACGCGAACCCCTGCGGTATCGCGATCGCCTCGCCCAAGGCCGTCGACCCGATCGCCTCCGCGCACCACAAGGCGCATGAGTGCGACCCGGTGTCGGCGTTCGGGGGAGTGATCGCCGCGAACCGTCCCGTCACCCTCGCGATGGCCGAGCAGGTCGCCGACGTCTTCACCGAGGTGCTGGTCGCTCCGGCCTTCGACGACGACGCGCTCGCCGTGCTCACCGCGAAGAAGAACATCCGCCTGCTGCACCTGCCCGACGGCTACTCGCGCCCGGCGACCGAACTGCGTCCGATCAGCGGGGGAGCGCTCCTGCAGACCGCCGATCGGTTCGACGGAACCCCCGGGTCGGCCGCGACCTCGTCCGCGCAGTGGTCGCTCGTCTCGGGCGACGAGGTCGACGCCGCGATGCGCGCCGACCTCGAATTCGCCTGGCGCGCGTGCCGCGCGGTGAAGTCGAACGCCATCCTGCTCGCCTCCGGCGGCGCGTCCGTCGGCGTCGGGATGGGTCAGGTCAACCGGGTGGACTCGTGCCACCTCGCCGTCGACCGCGCGGGCGACAGGGCTGCGGGCGCCGTCGCCGCATCCGACGCGTTCTTCCCCTTCGCCGACGGCCTCGAGGTGCTGCTGCAGGCCGGGGTGAAGGCTGTCGTCCAGCCGGGCGGGTCGGTGCGCGACGACGAGGTCGTCGAGGCGGCCAAGAAGGCCGGCGTCGCCATGTACTTCACCGGCGAGCGCCACTTCTACCACTGAGCCGTTCCGCCGAGCCGCGGCCGCGGCCCATAGGCGGCTCTTGGTCTGCTGCGACCGCGCCCACGGCCTCGCGGCTAGGGTGGAGCGGATGATCACCGTTCCCGCCACACGCCGTCTCGCCGCCTCGCTGATCGCGGGAGGCGCGACCGCGCTCGTCACGCACCTGGCGACGCTGTTCGTGTTCTTCGTGGGCAACGGCTTCGACGCGTCGGTGATCGGCGTCGCGAACGGGTTCTTCGGCTTCTCCTCGCTCTTCGTCTTCGTGCTCGTCGCGGCGGGCGCCTACCTCACCGAATTCTCGCGCTGGTACCTCACGCTCCTCGTCGGAGTGCTCGCCGCGGTGGTCGGCGCGTTCCTCGGCACCTTCCTCGGCGCCGTGCTCGCCGGATCGCCGTTCGGCGGCGACCTCGGCAGCGGGGTCCTCGCGAGTCTCGGCGGCGTCAACCTGAGCTTCGAGGTCGCGGCGCTCGTGTCGACCCTCGCGCTCGCGCCGCGAGGCTACGACCTGTGGCTGTCGTCGCGGCCCTCACGCGTGCGATCCGGCAAGATCGCACTGGTGCGTCTGCCGAGCCGCACCCTCGCGGCCGGTGCCGTGACGAACATCGAACGGTCCGAGGTGGACACCGAGGTCGCCGACGACCAGTGGGCCGCCTACGTCGATGCGCTTCGTGGCGAGGGCTGGTCGATCGTCGAGGTGCCGCTCGCCGACGGCCTCGCCGATTCCGTCTTCGTCGAGGACGCGGTCGTCATCGTCGGCGACCTCGCCATCCTCGCCCGCTCGGGCGCCGAGCACCGTCGCGACGAGGTCGACGACGTCGAGGCGACCGTGCGGCGGCTCGGCCTCAGCATCGCGCGCATCACCGAACCGGCCACCCTCGACGGCGGCGACGTGCTGCAGGTCGGCGACACCGTCTACGTCGGTCGCGGCGGACGCACGAACGCCGACGGCATCCGTCAGCTGCGGGATCTGCTGCGCCCCACCGGGCGCCAGGTCGTCGCGGTTCCGGTCTCGGGTGCACTGCATCTGAAGTCGGTCGTGACCGCTCTGCCCGACGGAACGGTGCTCGGCCACGGCGACTTCGTCGACTCGTCGCTCTTCCCCCACTACCTCCCCGTGCCCGAGGCGGAAGGGTCCCAGATCGTGGTGCTCGGCGACGACGTCGTCCTGATCTCCGATGCGGCCCCGGCCTCCGCGGACCTGATCCGCTCGCTCGGCTACCGCGTCATCGCGGTGCCGATCTCCGAGTTCACCAAGCTCGAGGCCGGAGTCACCTGCCTCTCCGTCCGGATCGCCTGACTCCTCCTCTTGCGTGTCGCGCGACGGCGTGGCTAGGCTACAAAGCTGCCTCGGGGCATCCCCGAACATGCAGGCGGCGATCGGAGGACGAGATGTATCGCTCAGTCATCTTCCGCGGGCGGACGACCCGCACGTCCTCGCCGCTCGGTTGAGTCCTCCTCCCGAGCCCTTCCCCTCCTGATTCCGCGAGCCCAGAGCTCGCACATCGCTTCGCAATTCCCAAGGGACACGCATGTCCGCCGCTCCTCGGCTTCCTCTGATTCCCGCTCTTCGCCGCCTGTCGCCGTTCGTGCGCCCGGCGTTACCCCGCATCGCCGTCGGCATGGTCGCCGGCGTCGTCGCCGGCCTCGTCGCCCTCGCGATCCCGCAGGTGCTGGAGGTGCTCGTCGACTCGGCGCTCGGGGAGGGCGCCCGCGACGCGGTGCTGCCCGCGGTGCTCGTCATCGTCGCGCTCGGCATCGTCGAGGCCGCCGCGATCTTCGTGCGGCGCTCGCTGATCCTCACCCCGAACACCAAGGTCGAGGCGGCGATGCGGCGCGCGCTGTACGAACGCCTGCAGGTGCTGCCCGTCGCGTTCCACGACCGCTGGCCGAGCGGGCAGTTGCTCTCCCGTGCGGTGAGCGACCTCAGCTTGATCCGCCGCTGGCTCGCCTTCGGGGTCGTGCTCCTCGTCGTGAACACCGTGACCATCGTCGTCGGCGCGGTGCTGCTGTTCAGCATCCAGCCGCTGCTCGGCCTCATCTTCCTCATCGGGTCGATCCCGGTGTGGTTCATCGGCGTGCGGTTCGAGAAGGACTACTCGGTGGTCGCGAGGCGCAGCCAGGACCAGGCCGGCGACCTCGCGACCGCGGTCGAGGAGTCGGTGCACGGCATCCGGGTGCTGAAGGCGTTCGGTCGCGGCGGCTTCGCGCAGGAGAAGTTCGAACGCCAGGCCGAGGAGCTCTACGGCACCGAGATGGAGAAGGCGCGCGCCGAGGCGTTCATCTGGCGCTGGCTGACCCTCATCCCCGACGGCACCCTCGCGGTGTGCCTGATCGGAGGGGTGGTCCTCGCCGCGAACGGCGCGCTCACCGCCGGGTCG
This sequence comes from Herbiconiux sp. L3-i23, assembly GCF_023734115.1. Lineage (NCBI taxonomy): Bacteria > Bacillati > Actinomycetota > Actinomycetes > Micrococcales > Microbacteriaceae > Herbiconiux > Herbiconiux sp. L3-i23. Next base: position 2,711,866 of record NZ_AP025737.1, on the reverse strand, counting down.
CTCGTCGCCTTCTTCGCCACTGCGACGGTGCTGCGCTTCCCGTTGGAGTCGATCGGCTTCCTGCTCGGCTTCACCCTCGACACCCGCAACGCCACCGATCGGTACTTCGAGGTGCTCGACGAGCCGGTCTCCATCGCCGACCCCGAGCACCCGGAGACCATCGCCGTGCCGCGCGGCCGGCTCGAGTTCGTCGGCACCGTGTTCCGCTACCCGGACGCGCCGCCCACGGCGGCGCCGCTGCTCGACGGCATCGATCTCGTGATCGAGCCGGGGGAGACTATGGCGCTCGTCGGCATCACCGGGTCGGGCAAGTCGACGATGACCTCGCTCGTGCCGCGCCTCTACGACGTGACCGACGGCGCGATCCTCCTCGACGGCGTCGACATCCGCTCGCTCCGCCTCGACGAGCTGCGCCGCCACGTCGCCATGGCGTTCGAGGACGCCACCCTGTTCTCCGACACGGTGCGCGCGAACGTGCTCCTCGGCGCGTCGGAGGCGACCGATGCGGCGCTCGCCGAAGCGCTGGAGGTCGCCCAAGCCGACTTCGTCGCGGCGCTCCCCGACGGGGTCGACACCGTCATCGGCGAAGAGGGACTCAGCCTGTCGGGCGGTCAACGTCAACGTCTCGCCCTCGCTCGAGCCGTCGCGGCCAGGCCGCGGGTGCTGGTGCTCGACGACCCGCTGTCGGCCCTCGACGTCGAGACCGAGGCGCGGGTCGAAGCGGGCCTCCGGCGCGTGCTCAGCGACGTGACGGCGCTGATCGTCGCGCACCGTCCGTCGACGGTGATGCTCGCCGACCGCGTCGCGCTGCTCGACCATGGGCGCGTGATCGCGGTCGGAACGCACTCCGAGCTGCTCGCGACCAGCGAGCGGTACCGCTACGTGATCTCCAGCCTCGACTCCGACGAGCGCCCCGACGCGTCGATGGGAGACATCGACTCCGCCCCCCAGAACCCGGTGGGCGAGGATCCCGACGAGTCCGACGTCGGCGAACCCGACGTCGACGACCTCACCGAGGAGGTGGCCCGATGAGCACCAGCGTGCACGAGGAGGACCGCGACGACCTCGACCGCGCCGAATCGCAGGCGCTGCGCCGGCGCTCGGTCCGGCTGCTCGGCTCGCTCCTCACGCCGTTGCGCCGGCAGATCGCGCTGACCCTCGCCGTCGTCATCGTCAGCACCGCGCTGCAGGTCGCCGGTCCCGCCCTCGTCGCCATCGGCATCGACAGCGGGGTGCCGGCGCTCGCCGAAGGCGACGCGACCCCGCTCGTGCTCGCCGGCGGCGGGTTCGTGCTGGCGAGCATCGCCGGCGGCCTGCTGATCGGCTGGTACCGGGTGCTGCAGGCGCGGATCGGGCAGGAGATCCTGTTCGAACTGCGCCGTCGCGTGTTCCGGCAGACGCAGCGGCTCAGCCTCGAGTTCCACGAGTCGTACACGTCGGGTCGCATCATCTCGCGTCAGACGAGCGACCTCGATTCGATCCGCGAGCTCCTCGACGAGGGGCTCAGCAATCTCGTCTCGGGTGTCTTCTACACGCTGTTCACCGCCATCGCCCTCATCTGGCTCGATCCGCTGAGCGGTCTCGTGCTCGCGGGCGCGCTGATCCCGCTGTGGTTCCTCACGAGGTGGTTCCAGAAGCGGTCTCAGCGGCTGTTCCGCCGCACCCGCGTCACCTCGGCGAGGCTCATCGTGCAGTTCGTCGAGACGATGACGGGAATCCGCGCGGTGAAGGCTTTCCGCAAGGAGCGGAGAGGGGCGGAACGGTTCGGTGAACTCGTCGAGGACAACCGCGAGGCGAACGCGAGCGTGTTCCGGCTGTTCGGCACCTTCGACCCGGGTCTGGTGCTGATCGGCAACATCACCGTCGCCGTCGTGCTGCTGGTCGGCGGGTTCCGGGTCGCTGACGGGTTCCTCGCGATCGGCGTCCTGCTCGCCGTCGTGCTCTACGTGCGCCGGTTCTTCGACCCGCTCGAGGAACTCGCGATGTTCTACAACGGCTACCAGTCGGCCTCGGCCGCGCTGGAGAAGATCTCGGGGGTGCTCGACGAGGCTCCCACCGTTCCCGATCCGGCTCGACCCGTCGCGCTCGTCGCGCCGCGCGGACACGTCCGCTTCGACGACGTGCAGTTCGGCTACGGCGTGGGACCCGTGATCCTGCCGCGCTTCGACCTCGACGTCCCCGCCGGTCAGACCATCGCGCTCGTAGGATCGACCGGTGCGGGCAAGTCGACGCTCGCGAAGCTGCTGTCGCGGTTCTACGACCCGTCGGAAGGCGAGATCGACCTCGACGGCGTCGATCTGCGCGCCCTCGCGCCCGCCGATCTGCGTCGGGCGATCGTCATGGTCACGCAAGAGGCGTACCTCTTCTCGGGCAGCGTCGCCGACAACATCGCACTCGGCAAGCCCGACGCGACCCGTGAGGAGATCGTGCGCGCGGCGACCGCGGTCGGCGCCCACGCGTTCATCGAGGCGCTGCCCGACGGGTACGACACCGACGTCAACAAGCGCGGCGGCCGGGTGTCGGCGGGGCAGCGTCAGCTGCTGTCGTTCGCGCGGGCGTTCATCGCCGACCCGGCGGTGCTGATCCTCGACGAGGCGACCGCGTCGCTCGACATCCCGAGCGAACGTGCGGTGCAGGAGGCGCTGCAGACCCTGCTGTCCGACCGCACCGCGGTCATCATCGCCCACCGACTGTCGACCGTCGCCATCGCCGACCGCGTGCTCGTCATGGAGCACGGGCGGATCATCGAGGACGGCAGCCCCGACGCGCTGATCGCCGGCACCGGCAAGTTCGCCTCGCTGCACGCCGCCTGGCGGGACTCGCTGGTCTGAGCGATCTTTCTGGGGCTCCGTCTTCGGACGGGGCCCCAGGATCGCCGGACGTCAGTCGTCGGGCGACCAGGCCGCCCGCCCGAGGTCGACGCGGTACCCGGCGGGAGTGTCGGCGGGAACGACGGGAGTGCCCTCCTCCTCGTAGTGGGCCCTGGCGCTGTCCTCGTGACCGGTCGGCGGGTGGCCGCCCGCGCGGAGCACCCGCCACCAGGCGACCCCGGAACCGTGGTAGCGCATGACCATCCCGACCGCCCGCGCACCGGGACGACCGAACGCCCACGCGACATCGCCGTAGGTCATCACCCGACCGGGCGGGATCTGCGCGACGAGGTCCAGCACCTGCTCGGTGTACTCGCCCGAGCGTTCGAAGACCGCCACGCGTCAGATCTCGAGGGCGCCGATGACCTCGCCGTACTGGGTCTCGCCGATCGGGACGAAGCCGACGTGCAGGAAGAACTCCTCGGGCCCCGCCTCGCCCGACTCCCAGATGACCGTGAGGCGGTGGAAACCGCGGGTGCGCGCCTCGGCGGCGAGCGCCTTCACCCCGAAGGTTCCGACGCCGCGCCCCTGGGCGTCGGCGGCGACGTTGATGCGCCAGATGCAGCTGCGGAACTCGGGCTGGTCGGCGTCGGGGTCGAAGTTGCCCATGATGAAGCCGACGACCTCGTCGCCGTCGAGCACGACGCGCGGCCAAGCGGTCGTGGGATTGACGTACGCCTCCGCGATCGAATGCGACACAGGGGCGACGAACTGCTCCTGACCGGGCTTCAGAGTCAGGGTGTTCGCGGCCACGATGTTGCCGGCGTTCAGTTCTTCCAAGCGCAGGTCAGCCATGCGCACAGGCTACTGCCCCGCCGCGACGGCGGCATCATCCGCCCGATCGATCTCAGCCGATCCCGGCCTTCACGCCGTTCGGCGCTCCTCGCGGACGAGCAGTGAGCGTTTGACATCGACTCCCCACGCGAAACCGCCCATGCTGCCATCGGTGCGCAGCACTCGGTGGCAGGGGACGAAGAGCGCGGGCGCGTTCGTCGCGCAGGCGCTCGCCGCAGCGCGCACCGCGCGGGGGGAGCCCGTCAGCTCGGCGAAAGCGGTGTAGGTGAGCGGAGCCCCGGGAGCGATTCGGCGAAGGGCCTGCCACGCCGCCGTGCGGAAGACTCCGCCGAGCTGCTCGACCGGGACGGTGTCGATGGCGGCGAGATCGCCGTCGTAGTAGGCGAGCGCCGCGGCGGCCGCGCGAGTCGTGCCCGTCGCGACGTCGTCGGGCCGCAGCGCGACGGGGATCCGGGCGAGCAGTGCGTCGACATCGGACGTCCACCCCGACGCGAGCACACCGCGCTCGCCCTCGATGATGCCGAACGGGCCGTCGGGGGTGTCGATGATCTCCACGACCGCGCTCTTCGCGACTGCGTTCTCTACGACTTCGCTCGTCGTCTGCGTCGTCTGCGTCGTCATGATGGGTCCTTCCTCGTCGGTGGGGGAGTGGGGGCGGCGCTCGCCGCCCAGAGATGCAGCGAGAGGTACGAGCGCCAGGGGGACAGGGGCGCCGAGCGGGCGACCAGTTCGGGGACCGTGTCCGCGAAGCCCAGGCGACGGGCGCCGGCGCGCAGGGCGACGTCGCCGGTGAGCAGCACGTCCGGGTTGCCGAGTACGCGCATCGCGAGGTAGCCGGCGGTCCAGTCGCCGATGCCGCGCACGGCGGTGAATCGAGAGTGGAGCGCGGCGCGGTCGTCGCCGAAACCGATCGAGAGGCTGCCCTCGGCGAGCGCTGCCGCGACCGTCATGACGGTATCGATCTTCGCCCGAGGGCCGACCATCGCCTCACGTCCGCGGAGGGCGATCTGCGCCGGAGCGGGGAAGAGGGTGGTGAGGCCGTCCGGGGCGTCGGCGATCGGGGTGCCCGCCGTCGCGGCGAGCCGGCCGAGCTGGGTGCGGGCCGCGGCGACCGTGATCTGCTGGCCGATGATCGCGCGGAACACCATCTCGTCGGGATCGACCGTGCCGGGCAGGCGGATGCCGGGACTCGCGTCGACGAGAGGGGCGATGAGCGGATCGGTTCGGAGGGCGGCGTCGATGCCGACCGGGTCGGCGTCGAGATCGAACAGGCGCCGGACCCGGGTGACCAGTGAGGGGAGGTCGCGCAGCTCGGCGAGACTCGCGACGAGTCGCACGCCGCCCGGTGCCGGGGTGACCGTGAACCAGGCGGGGCCGCCGGCGAGGGCGAGGGTGCGGCTGTACGACGACGAGGTCGCCACCTCCACGCCCGTCACCGCGCGGGCGGCGAGCCACAGGAAGGTGCCCGTCGGGTCGAACGGCGCGCGTACGGGCAAGGTCAGGTCGATCGTGCCGGGCGCAGGCATCGAGGCGGTGCGGCGGGCGCGGATCTCGCGCGGGGTGAGCGCGAACACCTCGGCGATCGTGTCGTTGAAGGCGCGCACGCTGGCGAAGCCCGACGCGTACGCGACCTCGCCCACGGGGAGATCGGTCGAGGTGAGCAGTGTCCGCGCGGTCTGGGCGCGGTGCGCGCGGCTGAGGGCGAGGGGACCTGCGCCGAGTTCGTCGGTGAGCACGCGGGTGAGATGCCGGCTGGAGTAACCGAGGCGGCTCGCGAGACCGGGCACGCCTTCGCGCTCGACGACGCCGTCGCCGATGAGACGCATGGCGCGGGCGGAAAGGTCGTCGCGCAGGTTCCACTGAGGGGTGCCGGGCGTCGCTTCGGGCAGGCAGCGCTTGCACGCACGGAATCCCGCTTCGTGCGCAGCGGCGCTGGTGCTGAAGAAGGTGACGTTCGCCGGTTTCGGGGTGCGGGCCGGGCAGGAGGGGCGGCAGTAGATCCCGGTCGAGTGCACCGCGGTGAAGAACTGGCCGTCGAAGCGACTGTCCCGGGACTGGATGGCCCGGTAGCGCTCGTCGAACTGCATGCCGTCCATCCTCGTCGCCCTCGGGCCGTCGACCTAGCGGAAATCGGACACGACGGCGCCGCATCCGTCGAGGCGGAAGTATCTCGATGTCGAGATATCCGGCCCGGCGGGTAAACTCGTCGGCGGTGCCCCGGACGGGCGCGCACAAGCGAAGGAGCATGACGCACGTGGCGAAGATCAAGGTCGAGGGAACGGTCGTCGAACTCGACGGCGACGAGATGACCCGCATCATCTGGCAGCGCATCAAGGACACGCTGATCCACCCGTATCTCGACGTGGACCTCGAGTACTACGACCTCGGTATGGAGAACCGCGACGCGACCGACGACCAGGTCACCGTCGATGCGGCGCACGCCATCCAGAAGCACGGCGTCGGCGTGAAGTGCGCGACCATCACCCCCGACGAGGCGCGCGTCGAGGAGTTCGGCCTGAAGAAGATGTGGCGCAGCCCGAACGGCACCATCCGCAACATCCTCGGCGGCGTCATCTTCCGCGAGCCGATCATCATCTCGAACATCCCGCGCCTCGTGCCCGGCTGGAACAAGCCGATCATCGTCGGCCGCCACGCGTTCGGCGACCAGTACAAGGCGACCGACTTCCGCTTCGACGGCCCCGGCACTCTGAGCGTCAGCTTCCAGCCCGCCGACGGCTCCGAAGCGCAGTCGTTCGAGGTCTTCGAAGCTCCGTCGAGCGGTGTCGCCATGGCGATGTACAACCTCGACGACTCCATCCGCGACTTCGCCCGCGCGAGCCTCAACTACGGTCTCGCCCGCAACTACCCGGTGTACCTCTCGACGAAGAACACCATCCTCAAGGCCTACGACGGCCGCTTCAAGGATCTCTTCCAGGAGGTCTTCGACGCCGAATTCGCCGACAGGTTCGCCGAGGCCGGCCTCACCTACGAGCACCGCCTCATCGACGACATGGTCGCCGCGGCGCTCAAGTGGGAGGGCGGCTACGTGTGGGCCGCGAAGAACTACGACGGTGATGTGCAGTCCGACACCGTCGCGCAGGGCTTCGGCTCGCTCGGCCTCATGACCAGCGTGCTCACCACTCCCGACGGCAAGATCGTCGAGGCCGAGGCGGCGCACGGCACCGTGACCCGCCACTACCGCCAGTACCAGGCCGGCAAGCCCACCTCGACGAACCCGATCGCCTCGATCTACGCCTGGACGCGCGGTCTCGCGCACCGCGGCAAGCTCGACGGCAACCAGGAGCTCATCGACTTCACCCACGAGCTCGAGGACGTCGTCATCAAGACCGTCGAAAGCGGCAAGATGACGAAGGACCTGGCGCTGCTCGTCGGACCCGAGCAGCCGTTCCAGACGACCGACGAGTTCCTCGACGCGCTCGCCGAGAACCTGAAGGCGCGCCTCGGCTGAGTCTCTCGCTCGACACGAAGAAGGGCCCCTTCCGATTTCCGGGAGGGGCCCTTCTTCTCGTGCGGCCTGAGGTCAGGCGGCGGGGTGGGTCTCGAGGACCTGAGCGGAGGTCGCGACCTCGATCTTGCGCGGCTTCGCCTTCTCGCTCACCGGGATGGTGACCGAGAGCACGCCGTTCTCGTAGGAGGCGGCGATGCGCTCGGTGTCGACGCCCTGGCCGAGGTTCAGCTGGCGCAGGAACGAGCCGGACTGGCGCTCGCGGGCGATCCACTTGACGCCCTCACCGCTGGTGAGGGTGCGCTCGGCGCGGATGGTCAGCAGCTGACCGTCGACGTCGATGTCGACCGAGCCGGGGTCGATGCCCGGCATGTCGGCGGAGAGCACGTAGGTGTCGCCGTCGCGGTACAGATCCATCGGCATCACGCGAGGGCTCCGGTTGTCGAGCAGCGAACCGGCGACGCGGTCGAGCTCGCGGAACGGGTCGAAGTTCATAGCCATCGGAATGTTCCTTTCTGTCGAAGTAGTCGAGTTGAGTCGGGGTGACTCAACTTCTAGAAACAGAAATTAGCACTCTCGTATGCCGAGTGCCAGCCCCTCTCGATCGCCGTCCGCGAACGCAGGATCTGCGTCAGAACCAGAAGGGCAACCACGGCTCGGTCGCGGTGTGGAAGAGCGCATCGGCTCGGCGGATCGACTCCGCGTCGCCGGTGATCCGGCCCGCGCGAGCGAGAGTGTCGACGGACACCGCGCCGAGGAAGATCGCCGAGAGCGTGGCGATGTCGAGCGAGATCGTGGCGGCATCGGCGCCACTGGCAGGTTCGACCGTCGCCCTGCCGTCGGAGCCGACGCCAAGGATCCAGGTGCCCTCGGCATGACCGAGGGGATCGGAGACCTGCAGGGTCACCGCGCCCGGGGAGTCGTACCGACGCGAGGTCAGCGTCGCGGGGACATCGAGGATCCGCAGCCACAGGTTGTCGCGCGGCGACACCAGCGCCGCCCGCCAGTCGGCGATCTGCCAGCGCACGGGTTCGTCGAGGCGGCGAAGCGGCGCGATCACCTCGCTGACCAGAGGCGTTGTGAGAGCGAGCCGCCAGAGGGCCGTCTCGGCGTCGTCGGTCTCGGTGATCAGCGAGTCGACGGTGAGCTTATGGTCGGTGAACTCGGCGTCGTCGGCGGCCGAGACCCGGTAGAGCATCAGGCCGCGCACCTCGCCGGTCTCATCGAGGTACCGGGCGGCGCGGAGGCGGCGCGACTCGTGCTCGGGGCTCTCGCCGGTGAGGCCCGCCTTTTGATCGAAGCGACGCGCCCACGCGTCGATGTGTCCCGGGTTCTGAAGTCGGACCCGCTCGTACAGGTCGTCGATCTGATCGCGCCACTCGTGTCGGCTGATGAGTTCGACGATCCCGTCCGGGATCGGCCCGGTCCACTTCGCGCGGGCGGTGCGAATCCGCCAGTCGGCCGTCATCGCGGCCGGCGCGAAACCGTAACGGCCGTAGAGGGTCGACTCCGACACGGTGAGCGCCGCGAGCGGCAGGCCGGCCGCCGCCGCGGTGCGCAGCTCGCTTTCGAGGAGTGCGCGGGCAACGCCCCGGCCGGAATGGGTGGGACTCACGGTCACGGCGCTGATCGCCCACGCCTCGACGAGCCGCCCCGGAGAGACGGTGAGTTCGGCCGGCCACGAGCTGACGGTCGCGATCGCGGCGTCGGGGGTCGACGAAGTCGGGTCGACGACCTCGGTGGTGCGGCGGTAGGCGAGTGCGGCGCGGGTATCCGCGAGCACCGCGTCCTCGGGGTCGACGTCGTGGAAGCCTCGAGCGTCCGAACGCAACCACGTCCCGAACCAGTCGGCGTCCGACGTGTCGACCAGACGGTAGGTCAGTCCCGCCTGTCGCAGCCGCGATTCGGAGGTCTTGTCGAGGGGCAATGCGCGCGGATCGAAGGAGCTCATCGCTCCACGCTATCGACGAGGGGCGACCGGACGCTGGGGTGACCCCGCGAGAACGCACGTTCCGGGCTTGTGCGCCCGCCGAAACGTGCGTTAATCCCCGCAATATCCGATGGTGCGAGTGCGTTGCGGCGCACGCGGCCCGCCGAAACGTGCGCGCTCGCCCGGAACGCCCTACCGGGGTCAGCGGAAGATGATGGTGCGGGCGCCGTCGAGGAGGACGCGGTCCTCGGCGAACCAGGTGACGGCCTGGCGCAGAGTGCGGCTCTCCTCGTCCTGACCGATCGAGACGAGCTCCTCGGGGGTACGGGAATGGTCGACCCGCACCACGTTCTGCTCGATGATCGGGCCCTCGTCGAGATCGCTCGTGACGAAGTGCGCGGTCGCACCGATCAGCTTCACCCCGCGGGCGTGCGCCTGGCGGTACGGATTCGCCCCCTTGAAGCCGGGCAGGAACGAGTGGTGGATGTTGATGACCCGGCCGCGCAGCTTCTCGCACAGCTCGGGGGAGAGGATCTGCATGTAGCGGGCCAGCACCACGAGTTCGATGTCGTGCTCGTCGACCGCGTCGAGCACCCGCTGCTCGAACGCCGCCTTGCTGTCGGCGTCGACGACGGGCAGCGACTCGAACGGCACACCGTTGAATTCGGCGAGCGAGCGCAGAGTGCCGTGGTTGCTCAGGACCAGCGGGATGTCGATCGGCATCTGACCGGAGCGCTGACGGAACAGCAAGTCGTTGAGGCAGTGCGCCGCCGTCGAGACGAGAACCAGGGTGCGCTTCGGGCGGCCGGCACGGTCGAGCTGCCATGCCATGCCGAATCGGGCGATCACCGGCTCGAGCGCGGCGGCGACCTCGTCCCGGGTCGCGTCCGTCTCGAGCTGCAGGCGCATGAAGAAGCGGCCCGTGTCGTGGCTCGAGAACTGCTGCGACTCGAGGATGTTGCCCCGCGCCTCCACGATCGCGCCGCTCACCGCGTGCACGATGCCGGGCTGGTCGCGGCAGACGAGGGTGAGCACCCAGTTGCCCGCACCCGTGTGCGCGGTCTCGGGGGCGAGGAGGCTCGTGGTCACGAGGGTCAAGCGTAGTGGCCGACTAAAATGAGGTTCGACATGCAGACCTCCGCGCCGACCCGTTTCCCCACCGTCGGCCTCGCGGTCCTCGCCGGTGCCATCTTCGTCTCGGTGACCGGAGAATTCCTGCCCACCGGTCTCCTCCCCGACATGGCGCGCGACCTCGGCGTGTCCGAGGCGCAGATCGGGCTGCTCGTCTCCGTGTTCGCCGCGACCGTCGTCGTCGCGACCGCGCCGCTCGCGGCCCTCACCCGCAACTACTCGCGCAAACGGCTCGTCGTCGTGGTGCTCGGGTTGAACGCTCTCGCCACGATCGGTGCCGCGATCGCGCCGAGCTACGAGCTGCTCATCGGTGCGCGCATCGTCGGCGGGCTCGCCCACGGTCTGTTCTGGGCCATCGTGGGCTCCTACTCCGCGCACCTCGTGCCGAAACACCTCCTGCCCCGCGCGGTCGCCATCACGGCGGCGGGAGGATCGGCCGCGTTCGTGCTCGGTGTCCCGCTCGGCACGGCGCTCGGTCACGCGCTCGGCTGGCGTCTCGCCTTCACCGCGATCGCCGCCGCGATGCTGGTGCTCGCGGCGCTGCTGCTGTTCTTCCTGCCTCCCGTCGACCACCGCGTCTCGCTCGCGACGGGCGAGATCCCGCTTCCCACGAGACGCGACCCGACGCTGGTGGTCGTGCTCGGCACCTGCGTGCTGATCGTGCTCGCGGTCGGCGGCCAGAACATCTTCTACACCTACGTGGCGCCGTTCATCATCGGCCCGGTCGGCTTCGACCCGACCTGGGTCAGCCCTCTCCTGTTCCTCTACGGCGGCGCCGGCGCCATCGGTCTCGTGGTGTCGGGGATGGTGGCCGGCAAGTACCCGGTGCAGGCGATCGTCACCGCCGTCGGCGTCTCGGCGCTCGCCCTGGTGCTGCTCGCGCTCACCGCCGACGTGCCGTGGATCGTGGTCGTCCTGCTCGTCCTCTGGGGCCTGGTGCAGGGCTCGCTCGCGCCCCTCTTCCAGACGCGGATGATGCAGATCGCGTCACCGCGGATCCGGGACCTCGCCTCTGCATGGATGACCACCTCGTTCAACATCGGCATCGGCGGCGGCGCGCTCGTCGGCGCCGGCCTGCTCGAGTCCGCCGGCCTGCTCGCACTGCCGTACGCGGCCGCCGGTGTGATGCTGCTCGGCATCGTCGCGGTCATCGTCCTTCATCGCCTCACACGTCCGACGCTGACCCGTTCAGCCAAGCGACAAGGCCGGTCGACTAGGGTGAACGCCACCCACCCGACGTCGCTGTGAGGAAGCCATGGGAACTCTCGAGTCCGGCCGTTCCTTCGATCCCCGTTACAGCAGCTCCTTCCAACGAGGAGGCGAGCCCGTAACGCCTGCCAGAGCCGAATCCCGGCCGCCTTCCGATCCGTGGGCGCTCGCCGGTCTCGACGAGATCGCCGCCGAGCTCGACTCCGACGGCTCGGCGCAGGACCAGCCGCCGCAGGTCTCGGAGAGCACGGATCCGGCAGAAGTCAATCCGGAGGCGATCCGCTTCGTGCGCAACTGGGGGATCGGCCTCGCAGTGGGGTCGCTCGCCGCCCTCGCGATCGTCGGATTCATTCAGCAGAGCATCAACTTTGCGACTGCCTTCAATGGCGGGATCGATTGGCTTTGGAGCCTGCAGCAATTCGTCTACGGCGCGGGGCCGTGGTCCTTCGTGTTCGGGCTCGGCTGCATCGTGTTCGCGGGCTACAAGGCACGCAACCGGAAGGCACGCGCGTGACCGACACCGAGGTGAACCGGCCGAGCACCGCCTCCGACGCTCTCGCCGCGGTCGAGACGGTGATCGACGGCAAGCCCGACGCCGCGCGCATGGCGCTGACCGTGCTCATCGCCGAAGGCCACCTGCTGATCGAGGACGTCCCCGGCGTCGGCAAGACCATGCTGGCGCGCGCCGTCGCCCGGACGATGGGCGGATCGGTGAGCCGCATCCAGTTCACCCCCGACCTGCTGCCCTCCGACGTCACCGGCGTCTCCATCTACGACCAGGGCTCCCGCGCGTTCGAGTTCAAGCCGGGCGCCGTGTTCGCGAACATCGTCATCGGCGACGAGATCAACCGCGCCTCGCCCAAGACCCAGTCCGCGCTGCTCGAGAGCATGGAGGAGCGCCAGGTGTCGGTCGATGGTCGCACGTGGCCGCTGCCGTCGCCGTTCATGGTGGTCGCCACGCAGAACCCGATCGAGATGGACGGCACCTACGCGCTGCCCGAGGCGCAGCGCGACCGCTTCATGGCCACCATCTCGATGGGCTACCCCGACGAGGCCGCGGAGCTCGCGATGCTGCGCTCACGAGAACGGCACAGCCCGATCGACTCGTTGCAGCCGGTGCTCGACACCGAGGGCGTCCGCGCGCTGATCGCCGCCGCCCGCGCGGTGTACCTGTCGCCACCGGTCGAGGCGTTCCTCTTGGAGCTGATCCGCAGGACGCGGACGCACCCGTCGCTTCGGTTGGGTGCGAGTCCGCGCGCGACCCTGCAACTCGCTCGCGCCGCCCGCGCTCGGGCGTTGATCGACGGACGCGACTTCGTGCTGCCCGACGACGTCGCCGCACTCGCCGTGCCCGTTCTCGCGCATCGCGTGCTGCCCACTCGGCAGTCGCTCGGGCAGGGGCTCGGCGAGGCGCGCACGGCGACCGAGATCATCGAGTCGGTCCTCGCGTCGGTCCCGATGCCTCGAGGCTGACCATGACCGACGGCGCGCGTCCGCATCGCACGGCAGGTCTCCCTGCCCTGACCGTGCGCGGATGGGCCGCGCTCGCGCTCGGGTCCGTCGGCGTCATCGTCGCCTATGCCACGGGCTGGCGGGCCCTGCTCTACGTCGGGCTGGTGCTGCTCGTCCTGGTGCTCGCCTCCCTGCTCTTCGTCGGGACCCGCGGGGTGTTCCTCACCGTGCAGCGCCAGGTGGCGCCCGATGCGCTGAGCGTCGGTCAGGTCGCCACCGTCTCGGTCACGATCCGCAACGAGAGCCTCATTCCGAGCCCGCCCGCCAGCTGGCGCGACGAGGTGCCCTTCTCGGTGAGCCACGACTTCCGCGAGCTTCCGGCCCTGTCGGGGCGCGGCTGGAGCGGCGACTCGTCCACCGTCGTCTATCGCGCCGTCGCGCAGCAGCGTGGACGTTTCACGATCGGGCCTCTCTCGGTGCGCGGCTCCGATGCGTTCGGCCTCTGCCTTCTCGAACGAGCGACCGGCGGCGTCGACGAACTTATCGTGCTGCCCCGCATCCTCACGCTCGAAGGAGCGCTCGCCGCGCCCGTCGCCCTCTCCGACGCCACCATCCGGGCGGCCATGATGGGGCGCGGACAGGACGACGTGATCGCCCGCGACTACCGGCCGGGCGACGCGCTGCGGCACGTGCACTGGCGCGCGACCGCGCACCGCGGCGAGCTGATGGTGCGGCAGGAGCAGCGGCACGACGACGCCCGTGCCGTGCTGATCCTCGACAACCGCCGCGAGCACTGGCGCAGCGCCGGAGCGTTCGAGTGGGCGGTGAGCTTCGCCGCGTCGATCATCAACCACCTGTCGGCCGAGGGCACAGGAGTCGCGCTCGTCACGACGGTGCCCGATCACGATGGCGCCGCGCACGAGATGGGGGCGGTGTCTGACGGATCCGCGAGGGAGGCCCTGCTGCGGCTCGCGACGATCGGGCGCCGGTCGGCGGCGACGTCGGCGCTCGACTACCACCTCCGGGTCGCCGAGCTGCAGACCGATGGGCCATCGCCCCTCTTCGTGATCACCGGCTCGATGGACGAGGCCGAGTGGCGCGAGCTCGCGATTCATCGCGCGCCGCACAGTCACGGAGCGGCCATCATCGTCGACGCCGCGGAAGCGCCGGAGCTGTTGTGGGCCGCCGGGTGGCGTTGCGTGGCCGTCGGCGATCCGGGTGCGGACATGGCGGCGGTGTGGCGTTCGGCGTCGACGGGAGCATCCCGTGTCTGAGCGCAACCACGACACTCGCCGGGCCACGCCGACTCCCGGAGCGGGGGTGACGGCGGCCGCCCTGGTCGCGACGCTCGCGGGCGCGGGCAACCTGGGCGCCGTCGCATCGGGCTCGTCGTGGTGGTGGCTCTCGGCGCTCGCCGGAGCGGTGGGACTCGCCGCCGCCGCCCTCGTGCGTCGACGCCTCCGCTTCTGGCTGGTGCCGCTGGCCGCGGCCGTGGTGGCGAGCGGACTGACGATCGTCGTTCTCTTCGCACCCAGTACCCTCGCGTTCGGCGTGATCCCGACCGGCGACACGATCGAACGACTTCGGCAGCTGGTCGGCGAAGCGGTCGCCCACATCGCGGCCGAGAGCATGCCGGCAGTGCAGAACGACGGACTCGACCTGGTGCTGGTGGCGGGCATCGTCGCCGTCGCGATCCTCGTCGAGACGATCGCCGTGTCCGCGCGCAGGCCGCTGCTCGCCGGTATCCCGTTGCTGGTGCTCGCCATCGTGCCGGGCAGGGCGGCCTCCGAGGAGCCGGAGTTGTTCGGCATCACGGTGACGATCGCCGCGGTGCTGCTGATGATCTGGCTCGACCGGCAGCGGCTCGCGGCACGGCCTCCGGTGGTCGCGGCGCTCGCCGTCACCGCTCTCGCGGTGACCGGTGGAGTGGTCGGGCAGGCGCTGGCGCCCGCGTTCGAGGAGAGCACGGCGTCCGGGACGACGTTGCGGCCGGTCTTCGCATCGGGTGCCGAGCCGCTCGTGCGGCTCGGCGATCATCTGCGTCGCGGCGCCGACGTGACGGCGCTGCGCTACACGACGTCCGCGAGCGATCCGATCTACCTGCGCGTCGTGGTGATCGACGATCTCACGGGGGAGGAGTGGCGCACGACCCCGCTGGAAGAGACACTGCCCGGCGACCGGCCGCTCGCGTCGTTCCCCGCACCGCCGGGGCTCGCCGACGAGGTGGAGCGCACCGAAGTGGTGACGCAGATCGACGACTCGTTCGCGGAGCGGCGCTGGCTGCCGCTGCCTTACCCGGCCGTCGGTGTGACGGACCTCGGTGACGAGGGCGAGTGGGCCTGGGATCCGCAGAGCCTCGCGGCCGGGACGATCGGCGACCCCCGACGCACCGGCGAGTTCGAAGTGACCAGCCTCGAGCTGGTGCCGACCGCCGATCAACTGAGGAGCGCCCCGCCCTCCTCGGGGTTGGAACGCTACCTGCAGCTGCCCGACGATGTGCCCGCGATCATCGGCGAAACGGCCGTCGCGGTCACGGAGGGGCTGTCCACCGACTACGACCGTGCGCTCGCGCTGCAGCGCTACCTGCGTTCGAGCGAGTTCCGCTACGACGAGGACACTCCCGAGGAGGCCGACGGGGACGGCGACAGTTTCGACGTCATCTCGACCTTCCTCACCGACAAGAGCGGATACTGCGTCCACTTCGCCTCGGCGATGACGGTGATGGCGCGAGAGCTCGGTATCCCGGCGCGCATCGCGGTCGGTTACCAGCCGGGCGAGCGTCAGATCGACGACCCGACGACGTTCGAGGTGACCTCGCACGACCTGCATGCGTGGCCCGAGCTCTACTTCGAGGGTGCAGGCTGGACCCGGTTCGAGCCGACTCCCGGCCGTGGCGACGTCCCCGCTTACACCTCGAACACCCGGCCGCAGACCGAGGAGGAGGCAGCGCCCTCTCCCGCTCCGACCTCCACGTCGACGGCCGCCGCTCGGGATGAGAACCTGGATTCGGGCGCGACTCCCGGCACGGACACCGGCGTGGGAATGGGACTCGGGGTGCTGATCCCGGTGGGCGTCGTCGCGCTTCTCGCGGTGCCGGCGGTGGTCCGGCTGCTGCGCACGCGTCGACGACTCGTTCTCCTCGGCCGGGGTTCGCCCTCAGCGGGCTGGGACGAGTTGCACGACACCGCAGTCGATCTCGGACTCGCCACATCGGGCCTGACCCCGCGGATGCTCGCGGAGCTGGTGTCGTCGAACGTCGTCCTGGACGCCGATGCGGCGGCCGCGTTGGTGCGCTGGCGTGCTGCGACGGAGCGCGCCCGATTCGCTCGAGACGCGACGGTCGACGCGGGCGTCACCCGAGCGGAAGCGACGTCGATCCTGCGCGCCCTGCGGCGCAGCCGCACCCGGTTCACGCGCGTGGTCGCCCGAGTGGCGCCGCGCTCGCTCGTGCCGACCATCCGCATCGGACGCGTCGGTACCTCAGCCCGCGCCTGACGAGCCCCGCGCCACGAGGTCGGCCGGTGGTCGTGATCGTCCGCCGCGTCGGGGTGTGCGGGAGGCGTCGAGGTGTCGAGGTGGGGTGAACCACGGGACGCCATTCTTCATGCTGAGCGTCCACCCGTCTTCATCGAAGCGTCGGTGGTGGAAATGGCAGAGCAGGATGCCGTTCTCGATGTCGGTGCGCCCACCGTGCGACCAGGGGATGATGTGGGCGGCGTCGCACCAGCGGGGCGGGGCGGTGCAGCCGGGCCATTGGCAGCCGCCGTCCCGGGCGGCCAACGCCCGCCGCTGCGCCCTCGTGAAAAACCGGCGGGTGGTCCCGAGCCGCAACGGCTGGCCCTCGCAGTCGAGGGCCACGGTGACGACGTTCGCGGTGGAGCCCAGGTGCTGGCCGGTGCGGGCGGAGATCAGACCGTCGACGCCCTCGACCCACGCCTCGCCGACCCCGGTCGAATACGCCTCACCGGTCATGTGCAGGACGAGGGTGGTGTCCACCCCGCCCATCTCGCCGTCATCGGCGCTGAGACTTTCGCGCATGATGTCGACGAACGCGTCGAGCCGTTTCTGCTCCCAGCTGCGGGAGTCGTACTCGGGCGCGTTCTCGAGGTCGCCCTCCTCCTCACCCGCCTCGGTGAAACGGACCTGCCTTCGCGGCGCGGTGCGCGCATCGAGCGCGGCGCGCACGAACGCGGCCTGCTCGGGCGGCGCTTCGCCAGTGAACCGGACGCTGCCGTCCTCGAGTTCCCGCTCCCGCCAGAACCGGCGCGCCCGGCGGGCTGCCTCGCGTGGTTCGACGCCGTCGGGGTCGAAACGGCCCGGCAACGCCCGGCAGACATCGGCGAGCATGACCGCGTCCCACTCGTTCAACGCGCCCTCTACGAGGAAACCCTCGACACCCTCGAGCTGATCGAGGGAGGCGTTCGGGGCGATGGCGACCAGTGTCCGCACGATCACCGCCGCCGATCGGGCCGATAACTCGCCGTCGGCCAGTGCCTGAGCCACTGCGGGGTAGTAGGACGGGAGGATCTCCCCGGTCAGCCCTTCCCGCGGCGACAAGGCCAACCCGAGCCGCGCCTGCACCGCCACGTCGGCCTCCGCAGCACCGGTGCGCTTGGCCAGCAGCGCCGCCGCGCTCTTCTCACCCAGCCGGCGTGACAGCGGATCGGGAACGGAGCGCTCACTGCGCCGAGCCACCTCACCGGCGGCCGCGATGAACGCTGCCTCCGCCAGGCGCACCACGCGCGCGGCGTGCTCGGCGAACGCGAGCAGATCGGTATCGGTCGACCCCATCAACGACTCGACGAGCGTGGACGGGTCACCGGCGCTGAGGGTTTGGGAGCGGGCGGACAGCAGCGCGGCCTGCTCGGCCAGCGGTGCCATCATGTCCGTTCCCATGACTGAACTCTTCCAGCAGCCACCGACATCGCCAGGCCGCAAGAGACCCTGATCAGCCCAACCTTCGACCAATACTTGAAGCGAAGTTCGGGACCGGGTCGAAGCGTCGCGAGGGACGCGCCCGAGGGCTTCCCCTCCCGGCTCGCTTTGCTAAGCTGACCGGCGTCGCGACTGGCGTGGCGGAGGCTCCATAAGCCTCTCCAGGGTGGTGCACCACCGGGGAACGACTGACACCGACGGGGCCGTACGCCTGGGCCCCTCGTCGATCCAGGCCGTCAGTTGAAGGAGACCTCGTGCCCAACCAAGCAACCCCCCAGTCGTCGATGCCCTCGACCTTCCTCGAGTCGCTCTCGGTCGTCGACCCCGAGATCGCCGACGTCCTCGCGAAGGAGCTCGGCCGCCAGCAGTCGACGCTCGAGATGATCGCGAGCGAGAACTTCGTGCCCCGCGCGATCCTCGAAGCGCAGGGCTCCGTGCTCACCAACAAGTACGCCGAGGGCTACCCGGGACGCCGCTACTACGGCGGCTGCGAGTTCGTGGACATCGCGGAAGAGCTCGCCATCGCCCGCGCCAAGAAGCTGTTCGGCGCCGAGTTCGCGAACGTCCAGCCCCACTCGGGAGCCTCTGCGAACGCCGCCGTGCTGCACGCCATCGCGACTCCCGGCGACACCATCCTCGGTCTCGAGCTCGCCCACGGCGGTCACCTCACCCACGGCATGAAGCTCAACTTCTCAGGCCGCCTCTACAACGCCGTCGCCTACGGTGTCGACCCCGAGACCTTCCGCGTCGACATGGACGTCGTCCGCGAGAAGGCTCTCGAGCACCGCCCCGCCGTCATCATCGCCGGATGGTCCGCGTACGCCCGTCAGCTCGACTTCGCCGCGTTCCGCGCGATCGCCGACGAGGTCGGCGCCAAGCTGTGGGTCGACATGGCGCACTTCGCCGGACTCGTCGCGGCGGGCCTGCACCCCTCGCCGATGCCGCACGCGCACGTCGTGTCGAGCACTGTGCACAAGACCATCGGCGGACCGCGTTCCGGCTTCATCCTCACCAACGACGCCGACCTCGCGAAGAAGCTCAACTCCGCCGTCTTCCCGGGACAGCAGGGCGGCCCGCTCATGCACGTCATCGCCGCGAAGGCGACCGCGTTCAAGCTGGCCGGGGAGCCCGAGTTCGTCGACCGCCAGGCGCGCACCCTGAGCGGCGCGCGCATCCTCGCCGAGCGCCTCACCTCCGCCGACTCGAAGGCGGCCGGACTCGACGTGCTGACCGGCGGTACCGACGTGCACCTCGTGCTCACCGACCTCCGCAACTCCGAGATCGACGGCAAGCAGGCCGAAGACCTGCTGCACCAGGCGGGCATCACCGTGAACCGCAACTCGGTGCCCTTCGATCCGCGCCCGCCGATGGTCACCTCGGGTGTCCGCATCGGCACGCCGGCACTCGCGACCCGCGGCTTCGGCGACACCGAGTTCACCGAGGTGTCCGACATCATCGCCCTCGCCCTGACGCCCGGAGCCGACATCCCGGCGCTGCGCGAACGCGTCACGGTGCTCGCCGATCGGTTCCCGCTGTACGCGGGACTCGGTCCGAGCGGTCAGCCCCTCGAGCAGACCGAGCTGCCCTCGTCGATCTCGGCCGGCGCGTGAGCGCGGTCCGTCTCGACGGCACCGCGACCGCGGCGGCGATCAAGGCCGAGCTGCGCGACCGGGTGACCGTGCTCCGCGAGAAGGGGATCGTGCCGGGACTCGGCACGCTCCTCGTCGGTGACGACCCGGCGTCGCGCGCGTACGTCGCGGGCAAGCACCGCGATTGCGCCGAGGTCGGAGTCGAGTCGATCCGCGTCGACCTGCCCGAGGACGCCACCGAGGAGCACGTGCACGACGCGATCCGTGCCCTCAACGCCGACCCGACCGTCACCGGGTACATCGTGCAGCTGCCGCTGCCCGCGCACATGGACGAGAACGCCGCGCTCGAGCTCATCGACCCGGCGAAGGACGCCGACGGTCTGCACCCGACCAACCTCGGTCGGCTCGTGCTCGGCGTCGACGGCGACCTCGACTCGCCGCTGCCCTGCACGCCCGCGGGCATCGTCGAACTGCTGCACCGCGCAGGATACGAGCTGCCCGGCAAGCACGTCACCGTGATCGGCCGAGGGCTCACCGTCGGTCGTCCCGTCGGCCTGCTGCTGACTCGCAAGGGCATCGACGCGACGGTCACGTTGACTCACTCGCGCACGCCCGATCTCGCCGCCGAGGTGCGCCGGGCCGACGTCGTCATCGCCGCGGTCGGCGTGCCGCACCTGGTCCAGCCCGACTGGGTGAAGCCGGGTGCCGCCGTACTCGATGTCGGAGTGACCCGGGTCGTCGACCACGAGACCGGCAAGGCGAAGCTCACGGGCGACATCGCGCCGGGCGTCGACGAGGTGGCCGGGTGGCTCTCGCCGAACCCCGGGGGAGTCGGACCGATGACTCGCGCGCTGCTCGTGCAGAACGTCGTGGAGGCCGCCGAGCGCGCGCTCTGATCGCTCAACCCAGCGCTCAGCTGTGGCCCGTCGCCACGCGGAATCGAACCCGCTGACCCGGGCGCAGCTGAGCGAGGCGGTCGAGCGTCGCGTCCGTGACGACCGCGATCACCGGGTAGCCGCCGGTCACCGGAGCGTCGACACCGAGTATCGTCGGCGCACCGTCGGGGGAGACCTGGATCGCGCCGGGAACCATGCCCTCGCTCGGCAGCTCACCGAGCCGGCGGCGTTCGAGCGTCGCACCGATCAACCGGATGCCGGTGCGATCCGATCGTGGCGACACCTCCCAGGTGTCGGAAGTGAGCAGCGACCACGCTGCGTCATCGAACCACTCGCGTCGCGGACCCGGACGCAGCTCGAGCTCGATGGTGCCGTCGCCGGGCGGGTCGATCGGGATGAGGTCCGCCGCCGGCACCGGGATCGCCGGCTCTGCGCCCACGGGAACCGACTGTCCAGCGACCAGAGGCGCCGGCCCGAGCTGTGCGAGCGAATCCCATGAGCGCGAGCCGAGCACCGGGGCGACGTCGACGCCGCCGCGGACCGCGATCGTGTACCGGATGCCCTGACCGACCGTTGCGATCGACAGAGGAGTGCGGGCGGGGATGAGCGTCGCCGTGTGCGGTTCGACCGGCATCCCGCCCGCGGTGATCTCGCCCCAGGCCCCGGTGATCGCCACCCAGGTCGGCTCGTCGAAGACCAGAGCCGCCCCGCCGAGCAGCGACTCCAGCGACGCCGCGTCGGCGGCGTTGCCGACGAGACGGTTGCCGAGTGCGTGCGCGGCGCGGTCGAACGCGCCCGACGTACCGACGCCGAGATGGGCGAGGCCGGGGCGACCGACGTCCTGCACCACGAGGAGGGCGCCGGGCTCGAGAACGGTCAGCCGATTCACGACCGGACCTCCTCGAAACGCACCCGCGTTCCCGGCGCGAGCAGCGACGGCTCGGGCCGGTCCGGATCCCACAGGCGCGCGTCGGTCGTTCCGATGAGTCGCCAGCCGCCGGGCGAGGACCGCGGGTAGACACCGCTGAACTCGCCGGCGAGACCGACCGCGCCCGCGGGGACGACCGGACGCGAGGTCTCGAGGCGCGGCACGTTCAGCCCGGCGTCGCTCGTGAGGTAGCCGAATCCGGGGGCGAAGCCGATGAAGGCGCAGACCCATTCATGGCCGGTGTGCCGCGCGATGAGGTCCGCGACCGAGAGGCCGAGGTGTCGCGCGGTGTCGGCGAGGTCGGCGCCGTCGTATCGAACGGGGATGCGCACCAGCGAACCCGTCCCGTCATCGGCTGCGCGCGGGGACGAGCCGCGGATCCAACGCTCGGCCCCCGTGAGGGAGAGGACGCTGGTGTCGATGCGGACGAGCACCGTCCTGGCGGCGGGGACGAGCGCCTCGACCCCGTCGATGCGATCGACGACGAGACCGCGATAGGCGGCGAGGGTCTGCTCGAGCCCGTCGAACTCGACGAGGAGGGCGGCGTCGCCGAACGGCAGGAGTCTCATCGGAATGCCGTCAGCTCGACGTCGTGCGCAGTGAGCGCGCGTCGCACGGATTCCGCCATCGCGGCAGCAGAGGGCGTGTCGCCATGCAGGCAGACCGAGTCGACCTCGACGCGGATCGTCGACCCGTCGACCGCGAGGACGGTGCCGTCGGTCACCATCCGGACCACTCGCGCGGCCACGACATCCGGGTCGGTGAGCAGTGACCCCGGCGTCCCGCGCGGTGCGAGCGCGCCGGAGGGGAGGTAGCCGCGGTCGGCGAAGGCTTCACGGAAGAAGGGCACATCCGTGTGGGCGGCGGCCGCCTCGATCGCGGACCCCGCGAGGCCGAGCAACGGAAGCCCCAACTGAGCCGCCGCCCGCGCGACGGCGGTGGCCTGACGCTCGTCGTGCACGATGCGGTTGTAGAGCGCCCCGTGCGGCTTCAGGTAACGCACCTCGACGTCGGTGCCGTGGGCGGCGGAGCGCAGCGCCGTCGTCTGCTCGACCACCTCGTCGGTGAGGGAAGCGGCGTCGATCTCGACCTCACGGCGGCCGAAGCCCTCACGGTCGCGGTACGACGGATGCGCCCCGACCACCACGCCATGGCGGGCGGCGAGCTCGCACGAACGACGCATCGTCTCCGCGTCGCCGGCGTGGAACCCGCAGGCGACGTTCGCGCTCGTCACCACCGCGAACAGGGCCGCGTCGTCGCCGACCTCCTCACCGAGATCGCAGTTGAGGTCGACGCGCGGCATCGGGCGTGCTCCTGGTCAGTCCTCGCGACGGGCGCCGGCCGAGGGGACGACGGTGAAGCTGATCGGCTCGCGGAACGAGGCGTCGGCGAACGCGCGCGTCGCGGCCGCGCGCACCGCTTCGACCCGGTCGATCGGGGTCAGCGCGATCGCGGCGCCGCCGAAGCCGCCGCCGGTCATGCGGGCGCCCATCGCGCCGGCACCCAGCGCCGACTCCACGGCGAGGTCGAGCTCGGGCACCGAGATCTCGAAGTCGTCGCGCATCGACACATGCGAGGCGACGAGCAGCTCGCCGATGGCGTCGGCCCCCTTCTCGCGCAGGGTCCGCACCGTGTCGAGCACGCGCTGGTCTTCGGTGACGACGTGGCGGACGCGACGGAAGGTCTCGTCGTCGAGCATTTCGCGCGCCTCGTCGAGCCTCGCGATGCCGACATCGCGCAGGGCTTCCACTCCGAGGGTGCGGGCTCCGGCCTCGCAGGACGCGCGACGCGAGGCGTATCCGCCGGTGGCGTGCGCGTGCGAGACGCGGGTGTCGATGACCACGACGGCGAGGCCGGCCGGCTCGAAGCCGAGGCCGATGACCTCGGCGTCGAGCGAGCGGCAGTCGAGGAAGACTCCCGCGTCGGTCTCGCCGAGCAGCGACGCCGACTGGTCCATGATCCCGGTGGGGGCCCCGACGGCCTTGTTCTCGGCGAGCTGTCCCACGCGAGCGAGCGTCCGGCGGTCGAGATCGGTCTCCCACAGGTCGTTCAGCGCGAGGGCCGTCGCGCTCTCGATCGCCGCGGATGACGAGAGACCGGCCCCGACCGGGACGTCGGAGTGTACGTACAGGTCGAAGCCGCGCGTCGGAACACTGCCGCCGGTGAACTGACCGATGGCCCAGGCGACGCCCAGCGGGTAGGCGGACCAGCCGTCCACGTTCTCGGCGCGGAGGTCGGCGAGGTCGATCTCAACGGTCTCGGGGGCGAAGGACGAGCCGACGCGGGCGAGGGAGTCCTGGCGCGGACGCATCGCCACGAAGGTGCGACGGTCGATCGCGAAGGGTAAGACGAAGCCCTCGTTGTAGTCGGTGTGCTCGCCGATCAGGTTGACCCGACCGGGCCCCGACCAGAGCGACAGGGCGGTGTGGCCGTACCGCTCGGCGAAGCCGGACAGCGTGTCGGAACGGACGTCGGTCATACGCGCTCGAGCGCCTCTCTGATCATCGCCGCGGAAGTCTCGGGCGGGACGTCGCCGATCCAGGCGCCCATGGCAGCCTCCGATCCGGCGAGGTATTTGAGTTTCGACTCCGCGCGCCGCGGTGAGGTCAGCTGCAGCATGAGCCGGATCTCGTCGCGATGCGTGTGCACGGGCGCCTGGTGCCATGCCGCGATGTACGGCGTGGGGGTGGGGTAGAGCGCGTCGATGCCCTTGAGGAGCCGCAGGTAGAGGTGCGAGAGCTCGTCGCGCTCCTCGACCGTGGTCTCGGCGAAGTCGGGCACGTGACGGTGGGGGAGCATGTGCACCTCGATCGGCCAGCGCGCCGCGAACGGCACGAACGCGCTCCAGTGCTCGCCGCGCAGCAGTACCCGATCGGAGGCGAGCTCGGTCTCGAGGATGCCCTCGAAGAGGCCGGGGCCGTAGGTCTCGATCGACTGGATCAGGCGGCCGGTGCGCGGGGTGACGTAGGGATAGGAGTAGATCTGCCCGTGCGGGTGATGCAGGGTGACGCCGATGTCCTGGCCGCGGTTCTCGAACGGGAAGACCTGCTCGACGCCGGGAAGCGCCGACAGTTCGGCGGTGCGATGCGCCCACGCCTCGATGACCGTGCGCGCCCGCGCGCGGCTGAGGCCGCTGAACGAACCCTCGTGTTCGGGGGAGAAGCAGACCACCTCGCAGCGACCCACCGAGGTCCGGGTGCGGCCGAACCCGATCTCGGCAAGGTCGGCGAGGCCGCGCGGGGCGTTCTCGTCTTCGAGCAGCGGGCCGAATGACGGCGAACGGTTCTCGAAGACGACGACGTCATAGAGGCTCGGGACCTCGGACGGGTTCGTCGGCGTCTGCGGCGACAGCGGGTCGAGTTCGGCGGGCGGCAGGAACGCGCGATTCTGCCGGGCGGCGGCAACCGAGATCCACTCGCCGGTGAGCACGTCCTGGCGCATCGAGGCGGTCGGCGGTCGGGGCGGCAGATCGCGGGCGTCGGCGGCGCGCTCGCTGCCGAGGGTCGTGTCGGCGTCGTCGTAGTAGATCAGCTCGCGCCCGTCCGCCATGGTGCTTCGGTGCGCCGTGATGCCTGATGTCAGTTCCATCGCGCCCCAAGCCTAGTGAGTGGAGGAGTCCGCTCATCGCGGGCATGACGCCGTCCCTCCACCCGGTGCGACGGGCAGAGGGACGGCGTCCCTACTCGGTCAGCTCGAAGGTCAGCCTCGCGAGTTCCGCGCGAGCCGCCTCGAGACGAGCAGCGCCGCTCCGAGCAGCAGCACCATTCCCGCTGCCGCCAGGAGGCCGGAGACGTCGGCTCCCGTCCAGGCCAGCTGCGAGCCGGCGACGGGACGGGTGTCGAGGACCGCGAGGCTGATCCCCGAGGCGACCGCGGTCGCGCCCGGAGCGACGGTGTCGTCGGGCTGCTCGCCCGTTCCAGGACCCTCGGTACCCGGATCGGTGCCCGGGTCGGTGCTGCCGCCTCCCGGGGTGCCGGTTTCACTGTCTCCGGTCACGCTGATCGCGATGTCGCCGATCGAGATCGGCAGAGTCACGATGGGTGCGATCTGGGTGCCGCCGAGGATGCCGTCATTCCCGGAAGTCGTGGCCTCGGACCCGCCGGTGACGGGAACCGTGGCGCCATCGGAGCCGCCGCCGGTCACCTCGCTGTCGCCGGTGAGGGAGACGGCGATGCCGCCGAGATCGATCGGTGCGGTGATGACGGGGACGACCTGCGTGCCGCCTCCGAGAGAGTCCTCACCCTCGGTGGTCGCCCCACCCGCAGAGCCGCCGCTCGGAAGCGCGGCGCCCGAGCCGGTCGAGCCGGTGGTCGTCGCGTCGCCGAACGGAGCCAGCGCGACGCCGCCGACCGAGATCGGGGCGGTGACGGCACCGCCGATCTGCGATCCGCCCGCCACCGAGTCGTTCCCGGTGGTGGACGGTGCGGTCGCGGCGCCCCCGACCGGAGCGTTCACCGCTCCGGCGTTCCCGACCGACGTGGTGCTGCTGTCGCCGAGAAGCGACACGGCCACGCCGCTGACGTCGATCGGAGCGGTCACCACGGGCGCGACCTGCGTGCCCCCGGCGACCGAATCGGTGCCTTCCGTGGTGGGGGCCGACGATGCGGCCTCACCGGAAGTACTCGACGCTCCGGTCGACGAGGCGCTGCTGTCGCCGAACACCGAGACGGCGACATCGCTGATGTCGACCGGTACGGTGACGACGGGAGCGACCTGGCTGCCGGAGGCGATGCCGTCGGCTCCGCCGGTCACCGGTGCCGATACCGGCGCCTCGACCGGGGCCGTAGCCCCCGAACCCGAGGTCGCGCTGTCGCCGAACAGGCTCAGCGAGAGCCCGTCGACCTGAATGGGTGCGGTGATGACGGGCACCGCCTGCGTGCCGCCGAGGATCGAGTCCTCGCCGCTGGTCTCGGCCGCATTGGCGGCCGTCGCGCCGAGCAGCGTGATGCCGCCGGCGAAGAGCACTCCGTAGAGCACTCGCGTGGTGATTCGTGACATGACGAACACATCTCCTTGATTCGCTTGATTACGTGAGTGGAAAAGGTGCGCCGATGGCGCAGGATGCAGATGGCCGCCTCGAAAGGACGGCCGCGATCCACTCAGTCGGGCGAGGCGTCGGTGTCGTGGGTGACGGAGCCGGGCAGCACGGAGCTCCCGCCCGGCCCGCGCAGCGCGCGGTCGAGGAAGGGCAGCGCGGAGTACGCGGCCACATCGCTGCCGGCCGGGGCTGACGCGGCGGAGGCGGCCGGCGCCACCGTTCCGAGGCCGTCCTGGCTTGGCCCGCTGCGCCCGTCCGGTCGCCCCGGGACGTCGATGACCAAGTCCGGGCGAGATGCGAAGAGGACGCTCGATGGCGCGGTCGTCGAGATCCCGTCGGAGAGCGTCTCGGTGGCAGGCGCGGTGGGAGAGGTCGAGGCGCTCGCCGCCGCGGCTGCCTGCGGCGTCGCCGGACCCGGAACCGGGATCGCGGGAGTCGTCGGCAGGGCGTGAGCCGGGTCGACCGAGTCGAGGACCCCGTCGATCGCGCCGCCGGTCCTGTCGAGCAGGCCGCCGACCACTCCGCCGGATGACGAGACCACATCGCCACTGGCACCGAGCAGCGAGTCGGCGGACTCCGACACAGGGACCAGGATGTCGCCGACGAGCCCGTCGGTAGCAGCGGAAAGGTCGTCGCCGAGTACGGGGACGGCCGCGACGGTCGAGCCGACGAGCTGGTCTACCGTGCTCGAGACCGGGGTGAGCGTCTGAGCGACGATCTCCTGGCCCAGGAGTCCGTCGACCGCGCCGGTCGTGCCCTGTACGGTGTCGGCGAGTCCGCCGACGACGCCGGACAGCGAGGCGTCGTCCGCTTGGGCGGGAGAGCCGCCGACCAGGACTCCGAGACCGACGGCGGCGATGGCGAGACCGGTGCCCGCGAGAGCGGCGCGCAACCACGATGGGATCGACGTCTTGACGGATTCGTCCATCGTGCTCACCCCTCCCCGGTGATCACCGCGCCCCCGCGCGTTGGTGCAGAGCACGCTACGCCCGCTTTTTTCACGGAGTCAACCCTTTCGGGGGACAAAGCCAGGATTCTCCAAGCGCGATGTCCCCCGAAAACGACATCCGGTCCGAAGAAATGGGGACTTCATCCGCTGCGTCGGCGGGTCGCGCGGGGTACGACGATCCGGTTCGTCCTGCCGCCTCGACGGGCGGGCGAGGCCGACGAAACCGGTCGAGTCATAGGCTGGCGGCATGCTTCCCACCGGTGAACAGCACCTCCTCCGTCGTGACGGCGCCCTCGGCGAGGTGAAGGCGGTCGTCGCCGAACTGGCCGCCGGGTTGCGGTCATTGAGCGTCGGCGGGCCCGACCTCGTGCAGCGCTACCCCGACGACCGGATCGCGCCGTACGCCGCCGGGATCGTGCTGGTGCCCTGGCCCAATCGCGTGGCCGACGCGACCTGGACCCTCGACGGCGCGACCCAGCGCCTCGACGTGACGGAGCCGGCGACCGGCAACGCCTCGCACGGTCTGCTCCGCAACACCGGATACTCGGTGACCGACCGTGAAGAGCATGCGATCACCCTGTCGGCGACGGTGTTCCCGCAGCACGGCTACCCGTTCCTCCTGCAGACGTCGGTGCGGTACGAGCTCGACGACGAGGGGCTCACCGTCACGCACGGCATCGTCAACGCCGGCGACGGGCGGGCGCCGGTCGCGATCGGCGCGCACCCCTACCTGCGGGCCGGTGCCTCGTCGGTCGACGACCTGCAGATCGTCGTCGCGGCCGACACCCGCTTCGAGATGGACGAGCGCCACATCCCCACCGTCACCCGCCCCGTCGACGGAACCGACGTGGACCTCCGGTCGGGAGCGCGCGCCGGCGACCTCGCGATCGACGTCTGCCTCACCGACCTCGCGCTCATCGACGGCCGCTACCGGCACCGCCTCGCAGCGCCCGACGGTGTGACCACCGAGCTGTGGGCGGAGGAGGACTTCGCGTACACCCAGGTGTTCACCCGCCCCGGTTTCCCGGGCCCCGACGGCGAGGAACTCGCTGTCGCGATCGAGCCGATGACGGCGCCCGCGAACGCGCTCAACACGGGGGAGGGCCTGCGCTTCCTCGAGCCCGGCGAGGAGTGGCTCGCGACCTGGGGAATCCGCCGGCTGAACTGATCGGCGTCCCCTGACGCGCCTTCTCGCCGCCTCGTCGTTAACCGACAGGAGCCCCCTGCATTGGGGGCTCCTCGACGGGCGATCAGGAGGTACGGGATCCCCGGGAGCTAGTCGACCGGGGCTCCCTCCTGTCTTGCGGTACGAACTTACGCGACGGAGTCTGGGAACCCGCCTCACAGTTGCTTCGGGATTCCCAGGGCATCGGACCGGGCGATCCGATCTCGGATGATCGAGAGGGGCCGGGGGCTCCCAACCCCTCTCGGTCGCTCAGCGGCTGACGAAGTTGAGCACGACGCGGTTCCATTCTTCCGCGTGGCTCACATTGACGCCGTGCGGCCCGCCGGCGACCACGTGGAGTTCGCTGCCGGGGATGGCCTCGTGGATCCGCTTGCCGGAGCCTTCGAAGGGCACCGTGGCGTCCGCGTCGCCGTGGATGACGAGCGTCGGAACCGAGACCTTCGGGAGGTCGTCGCGGAAGTCGGTCGACCCGAACGAGGTCATGGTCGCGAGGGCCGCCTCCTTCTTCGCGAGCGTCGTGAGCGCGAGGGCCCGCTGGCGCTGCTCCTCGGTGACGACGA
The DNA here is from genome assembly GCF_023734115.1 of Herbiconiux sp. L3-i23. Classification (NCBI taxonomy): domain Bacteria; kingdom Bacillati; phylum Actinomycetota; class Actinomycetes; order Micrococcales; family Microbacteriaceae; genus Herbiconiux; species Herbiconiux sp. L3-i23. The sequence goes on along the minus strand of NZ_AP025737.1, from coordinate 2,682,932 downwards.
GTGCTCCGTTGGCCGAGAAGAAGTCGGTGACGAAGCCGTCGTAGAACTTCTCCTGGTTCGCGGTGAGCTGAGCGGCCATCTTCGCGGCCTGACCGGCGGTCAGCGGTCCCTCGGGGTTGCCGGGGGTGTGCAGCAGGAACGGTGGCACCGCCGACGCGAAGACGACGCTGCGGATCCGCTCGGCACCGTACTCGGAGAAGTACCGGGCGACCTCGCCGCCGCCCATCGAGAAGCCGACGAGCGTGACGTCGGTCAGGTCGAGGGCCTCGAGGAGGGTGTGCAGGTCTTCGGTCAGGGCGTCGTAGCCGTATCCGGTGAGCGGCTTGTCGCTGTGACCGAAGCCGCGGCGGTCGTAGGTGATCACGCGGTAGCCGGCGGCCTCGAACGCGGGAACCTGTTCGCTCCACGACGCCCCCGAGAGCGGCCAGCCGTGGATGAGGACGAGGGGACGGCCGCTGCCGCCGGTGTCGTCGACGTGCAGATTGGTGTCCTTGACGATGCCGTGGTGCGCGGTGATCTCGGCCATGCGGAGGTCCTTCCGGGGTGGGGTCCGACTCGGGAGGCCGGCTCGGGGACACCGTAGAGGCGGCGTCTGGGGTTCCGGCCCCAGAACGCTGGGCGTCGCTCGGCTCGGAGAGGCTAGGGTGGCGCGATGCCCGAGGGTGACAGCGTCTACCGCCTCGCGGCACGACTGCGTGCGGCTGCCCTCGGCGCCGAGGTCGCCTCGGGCGAGGTCCGATCGGGGCCCGCGGCGGGGGCATCCCTCGGTGGCGCGCGGATTGACGACTACGACACGCACGGCAAGCATCTGCTCACACGCTTCGACACCGGGTGGACCCTGCACACGCACCTGTTGATGCAGGGCTCGTGGACGATCACCGCGAACGGCAGGACCCTGCCGCGGTCGCGTCAGGAGTTGGTGCGTATCCGCATGCGCCTCCAGGACGGCCGCACCGTCTGGGGTATCGAGATGCCGGTCGTGGATCTGGTGCGCACCCCGGACGAGAGGACGGTTGTCGGGCATCTCGGCCCCGATCCGTTGCGCGGCGACTGGGACGAGAGGGCCGCGGTCGCCCGTCTCAGTGCGGATGGCTCCCGACCGGTGGTCGCCGCGTTACTCGATCAGCGTCTTCTCGCGGGGCTCGGCAACCTGTGGGCGAACGAGGTCTGCTTCCTCCGTGGGCTGTGGCCGTGGCGGCCGATCGGCGACGTGGACGTACCTGGTCTGGTGATGACGGCGGCGCGCGGTCTGCGCTCCTCGGTCACCGTGTCGGGGATGTTCCAGACCACCACCGGCAACACCCGACGCGGGGAGCGGCATTGGGTAGTCGGTCGCGCCGGACGGCCGTGCTTGCGGTGCGGAACCCCTATCCGCGCGAAAGCCGAGGTGGCCGGAGATCCGGAGCAGCGACGCACCTGGTGGTGCCCGCACTGCCAGCCGCAGTGATCAACGGGACGAGCCCCCGCGCGGGGTCTCGGCACGCTGAGTAGTCAACCCCTTTCCGCGCCGTGTGCAGAGTGTTTCGGTGGATCCATGGGGACGGTCGATCACGCACGTCGTCCGCGCCGGGTGAGCCCGGCCGGGGAACTGCTCGAAGTCACGAAGTTGGACGACCATTCGTGGACCGTCTGCGACTCCCGGCGGGACCCGTCGGACGCGATGCGTCTGCTCGCCTTCATCGAAGCTCGACGCGAGTGCTATCGGGTCACCTGGCTCGCCGGCGGGCGCGGCTGGAACATCTACAGCGAGTTTCCCATCGCGCTGCGCGCCATCAGAGTGCGTTGTCTCGATCAAGGGCTCGACGACTGATTCGCCCCGATGACCGCTGCCGTCACAGGTCTGTCAGGATGGCGACGATGCCGATGGTCGACGCGGCGATCACAGAACTCGTGACCGAGTAGAACAGAAAACCGAACAGCTTCCGAGGTCGATGGTATGTGCTGCGGCGTGCGCGCGAGCTGGTCGGAGAGAGGGGCGTTTCCGACACGGAGTCGACCGCATCCTTGGCGAGGACCGGGGTCGTCGCAGTGAAGGGCAGCTGCGATGCGAGCGTGAATCGGCGATCGACGGGGCGGCCGTTGACGGTCGCGCGGAGGTAGCTGACAGTGGTCACGGGGCGCGCGCAATCTCGGAGGTCGGACTTCTCCGGTGTCGAGCGGGAGCAGCCCGAGTACGAGCATCGACAAGTCGCCGATTCGTCTTCGATACCCGGGTGCGTGGTCTCTCACCGCTGCGTCGAGGCTACGGCCGCCCCCGAACGGGGGCTAAGGGTTGACAGTCATGGAGACCTAGATGCACGGCCCGAGGCCGGCAGGCGGGACGCGAATCGAGTCGGGAAGCTGCACGCCGCTGGCTGCGAGTCGAGGTTGCCGTCGAGGTCAGGCTGCGCGGCCTGTCACATGCCCCGAGGTGGAAGTCGGAACCGGCGAGCCCTTCCGAGTGCGTCGCGGTCCTCGCACCTCTCCGCCGCGGAACCAGCCGGCGATCACGCTGCCCTGACGCGAGTCTCCGGTGTATTGGCCCCTGAGCGGGCGGGGGGCGGGAGAGAGATTCATGAGCCGACCTTTCGCTAGACGTTCTAACTATCTATCACCGGTCGGTGTCTCGCAAGCCGGTTCCCCCGCCACGTCCGCGCGGCGGGCGGAAGGGGGGTCGTATGATCACTCGGCTCCCGCCAATGCATGTCGCGGAGGTCGGGCTGTGAGAGTCCGTGTTCGGCGTAGCGGCGATGGATGTGGTCGAGGACCTCGGCTCGACTGACGCCGTCGCGAGCCATGATCAGAGTGCCTGCGTTCGTCATCATCGAGGCCGCGCTTCCCGTTGAAAGGATCCGCCCGTCGGCGCTCATGAGGATTCGCCACTGCATCCGCGACGCGATGAAGCGCGCACCGTGACCGCGCCCGTTGTGCGCCTTCCCCACTTGACTGCTTCGAGCTCGTCCTCGAATGCGCAGCGTGCGATTCCGGATCATGAGCTCGACTCGGAACGCGACGCGCTCACGCTCGCTGGACTCGTAGGTGACGCGGCCTTGGGTGACTCGCGGATGGGCGGCGAAGAACTCACTGGTCGAAGCGTGGAGCACCCACGATCCGATCAGGTCGGTGAGATCCGAGACTTCGTTGAGACGGTCGGGCACGGTGCAGCTTTCGATGCGACACGGGCTCGCGTGTGGCGTGCCCTGAGTTTCGAGCGCGCCTGATGGGCGGTCCGAGCCGGGAAGAGTGAATCCCGAGCTATGGATATTTGAACGTCGGACGCTTCTCCCTGACAGTGCCCGTTCGCGGGACGCGCCGTGTCGGCGCCTTGGGGGACAGTCGCACCGGGTGATCGGCACCGCACTGCGTCGGCCTCCGGCTCGGCGTCGCGCCGCCCATCGTAAAGTGACCTCGGCGGGTTATTGAGTATTCCTCGCTGTCAATCCGCCCGAAGCCCCGGTTCCCCATGGTCCCGGCGGATACGGTGACGCGATGACAGAAACCTCCCAACGACCCATCGAATCGAACGATCAGAGCGATGCGCCGCACGTCTCGCAGCTGAGGGTCGTGATCGAGGCTCCCGATTTCGACGCCGCAACCGCGTTCTACCGTGACGCGCTGGGGCTCGATCAGCTCATGGGCTACCGGAACGCGAATGGAGCGCAGCTCGTGCTCGATGTCGGACGAGCGACGATCGAGCTCGTCCACCCCGAACTGGATGGAAGCGGGGCGTTGTCCGATCCTCCGGCACCGAAGGTGCGGCTGGTGTTCCAGACCCAGGATGTGAAGTCCACCATCGCCGCGCTCGAAGAAGGTGGAGCGGAGAGGCTCGACAAGGAGGAGCCGTCCGCCGGACACTCGATCAGTGCCCGCATGATCGGGCCCGATCACATGCCGCTCGCGGTGTTCCAATCACTCTCGGGGCCGGACTTCGCGGTGGATCCCCGGCACGAGGACTGAGTGTCACAGCTGCTGTTCATTCGACACCCCGCGAATCGGTGGATACCTTTCTCGAACAGAGCGGGATCAAACACGCTGCTCCTTGGATGAATCGGCTACTCGGTCGATGCCGGTGGGCTGCGAACTCGGTCTGTCGACGGGGGCCGATCGCCGACCCCGGAATGCAGGCATCGTGACTGCTGAACCAGAACTGGTCGACGCGGATCAACGTCGAGAAGCACGACGGATCTATCAGACCGGACAGGCTCCCTCCGTCTCGGCCCCACCGTCTCTGAGCACCCCTCAACCAGTGCGGAAGGGGCGAGCGCGGCGAGTTTCGCTCCCGATGACGGCAGCGGCGGGGGAGCGTCTGTTCTACATCGTGGCCGGGGCGATCGCTGTCGCCGCGGCTGCCGCAGTGGTCGTGATCATGGTTCGCGACAGCATCGGGGCTGACTCGGAGCACCGCGACGGGAGCGCGTTCTTCTACACGTGGCCCCCAAGTAAAGTGGCGGCCTGCCCCCAAGTGAAGTGGCGGCCTGGGGCCGCCATCTTTCTTGTGGGCCCCGTGTGGCTCGATCCCTCCCGCTCGGCCGTCACGCCGCTTCGCGTCGCGCCGGTACCGGCGGCAGGGGCCCACCACAGGAGTGAGTTCTTCTACACGGGGCCCACAAGCAAAATGGCGGCCTGGGGCCGCCATCTTTCTTGTGGGCCCCGTGGGGCTCGAACCCACGACCCGCGGATTAAAAGTCCGCTGCTCTGCCAACTGAGCTAGAGGCCCGCCGCACCAGATTAGCGTGAACGCTCCGGTGTGACGGGCCTCTAGGGGTCAGCGGGTCAGACCCGCTTGCGACCGCTGATCGTGCGCAGCAGGAAGGCGATGAGCGCGAGAACGGCGATGATGATGCCGACCCAGAGCAGCCAGTTGAGCGCGGTGTTCAATCCGCCGACGATCGCGAGAACGATGGCGACGACGACGATGATGATGAAGACGAGGTTCATTGACACATTCCTTTCATCGTGCAGAGCTCGAAACGATGGAGTCAGGACCGCGAAGAGCGCCCCTTGCCGAACCGTCTGACGGCGCCGACCGCCAGTGTGATCACGATCAGGATGATCGCGATCCACAGCAGCCACTTGATGGCGTCGATCAGCAGTCCGAGGATCGCGAGGGCGACCCACACCACGAGCAATGCAACTAGTAGACCCACACCACAACCGTAACTGTGAGCAACATGGGCGAAGCCTGATTGTCGGCAAAACGTCAGACAGTGGGGGACACCGCGGCGCGGCGTAGCCTTGATCGATGACCGATCGGCACCCGCGACCCGTGAAGTTCGCCGGCTACCAGTTCGAGGCAATGCAGGGCGGACAAGATCCGGCCGCCATCTCGCGCCTCGCCCACGAGACGGCGAACGCGCTCCTCGCCCGCGTGCGCGCCGAACCCGACCCCGAGATCGTCGACCGGCTCGTGCGCTTCACCGACGAGAACGGCATCGACGCGATCGCCGAACTATGGTCGCGCGCCACCGCCCGCAGCCTGCCCGGCACTCTGTGGCGCATTTACCTGCTGCGCACCATGATCCGGGCGGATGCCGTGTCCGGCAGCCTCTACTTCCAGCGCGGCATCGAGGTCTCGCGGACCATCGACCCGGTCGTGGCCGGCGCGCCCGACCCTGCGGGACCCGATGAGGTGCTCGACCTGGCCGACCAGATCCTCCGCGGTGTCTTCTCGGGCGACCTGGCGATCGCGCTCGATCGGGCCGCCGCGTTCTGTCGCGTCTCCGCCGCCGGTTCGACGTCTGTGGCCGACGACCTCGAAGGCACCGAGCCGGAACGATCCACCGCCCTGACGGCCCGCGCCCTGAGGCTCACCGAGATCGCGGCCGACCTGAGTGCCTCCTCCACACTGTGGCGCTCGGGCGGCTTAGACTAGTCGCGGCTCTTCGGAGCCATGCCGGGCCGCAGTAACCCCGGGCTCCAATATTCGCCGCTCCGAGCGGCCTCGCGCCGAGAGGCGTTAACTGCGGTCCGGCGCCATCCTTCTCAGCGGTGGCCTGTTCCGGCCTCTCTCAAAGGATGCTCGTCAGCCATTCGGCGACCGATGTCGATGCGCTCGTCGTCGTCGTCGCCGCCGCCGCCGTCGCGCGCTCCAATCCGAAGTAATGGCGAGACCGAACCACCTGTCAGAAGGCGCTTCCCGACGGGGCGCCTCTCAGGAGAAGTCAGGTGGTGATCTGTAATGCTGATGCTCGTGACCGAACGCGACGAAGGCTCGACACCTGATGCCGTCGTCGCCCGCGAAGATCTCTTGACCCGGATCGGAACGGGCGATCGCGCCGCGTTCGCGGACCTTTACGATCAGGTCGCCGCCCGCGTCTTCGGACTCGTCCGCCGCATCCTCATCGACGACGCCCAGTCGGAAGAGGTCACGCAGGAGATCTTCCTCGAGATCTGGCAGACCGCCTCGCGGTACTCCGCCGACAAGGGCTCCGCGATGACGTGGATCCTCACCATGACCCACCGTCGCGCCGTCGACCGCATCCGCGCCTCGCAGTCCGGCCGCGACCGGGACATGAAGATCGGCATCCGCGACTACGAGCGCGAATTCGACTCCGTCTCCGAGCACGTCGAGGTCACGCTCGAGGGTGAACGCGTCCGTCAGGCGATGCGACAGCTCACCGACCTGCAGCGTGAAGCCATCACTCTCGCCTACTACGGCGGCCACACCCACAGCGAGGTCGCCGAGATCCTGCACATTCCGATCGGAACCGTGAAGACGCGCCTCCGCGACGGCATGATCCGTCTGCGCGACGCAATGGGGGTGACGTCATGACCACGCGCTTCGGCTCGCACGCTCACGAGAACCTCAGCGGCGCCTACGCCCTCGATGCCCTCTCCGAACTCGAACGGCTGGCGTTCGAAGAGCAGCTCCGCGGATCCGAGGAGCTCCGCGCCGAGGTCGCCGGCTTCGTCGACACGGCAGCGCTCCTCGCCGCGGCCACCGCGCCGGTCGCCCCGCCGGTCGGCCTGAAGAGCGCACTGCTCGACCGCCTGGATTCCACGCTGCAGCTCCCCGCCGACGACGCCTCCCCGATGCTGGTCGGGGCGGTGGCAGAACCGGTGCGCACTGACTCGCGTGGCCCCGAGACGACGAGCGATGCGACGGTCACCGACCTCGCCTCGCGGCGTCGTCGCCGGCCCCGCGGTCGCCTGATGTTCGCCGTGACGTCGGCAGCGGCCGCCGTTGCGCTCTTCGTCGGCGGCATCGCGCTCGGCGCGACGACCACCGCGCCGAACGAGGCGGAACAGCTCGCATCGATCAGCGCGGCCTCCGACATGCGCCGCATCGATGTCGACCTGCCCGCGGGCGGAAGCGCATCGCTGCTCGCGTCCGCCGACCTCGAGCTCTCCGCCGTGGTGATGCACGACGTCGCGTCGCTGCCCGACGACGAGGTCTACCAGGCCTGGTTCGTGCGCGAGGACGGCCCGGTCAGCGCGGGCCTCGTCGCCGCCGCGTCCGACGGATATCGCATCCTCGACGGCGACTACGACGCCGACGCGGTCGTCGCCCTCACCGTGGAGCCGGCCGGCGGATCCGCCCAGCCGACGACCGACCCGATCGTCTTCGCCGGGTCACCCGCCGCCGCGGCGGGTGACGCCCCGTCGATCGCGGCTCCCGCGACACCGCCCGACCAAGCCGACCGCACGTCTCCCGCGGGCGCGACCGATGTCGGGCACGGCATCGGGGCGCCCGTTCCCGTTTCTCCGACGGACAGCCGTTCGGGTGAATCTCTTGGGGGAGCGGTCGCCGATCTCGCCGACGGGGTGGCGGCGCTGCCCGATGCGTTGCGGCTGCCCGACGTGACCGAGGGCGTCGTCTCCGGAGTGGAGACCCTCTCCGACGGCACCGGTGAGGTCGTCGACGACACGCTCGGAGCGGTCGACGGAACCCTCGACGGCGTCGGCCGGACCGTGGACGGAACCCTCGGTGCCGTCGACGGTCTGCTCGGCGCAGACTGATCTCTCTCCGACCTCTCCGCGCGCCACGAGCGTGCGCAACAGCGGTATCCTCCGGGTAGCCCGATGCCTCCTCGCATCGCCACGGAATCCGCATGAACGACACGACCCCGCTCAACCCCCACGATCCCACTGACGCAGGCGAGCCGACCGCCGAGCCGGGCACCCCGGGGGCGGACAGCGGTGCCTACGCGCTCGGCGCCCTGTCGGCGAGCGAGGAGACGGCGTTCCGCGAGCGGTTGGCCGAGTCGGAAGAACTCCGAGCAGAGGTCGCCGGATTCGAAGACACCGCCGTGGAACTCGCGGCGACGGCCGAGCCGGTCGCGCCGCCCCCACGGTTGAAGGCCGACATCATGGCGATGCTCGACTCCGTGCCGCAGCTCCCCGCCGACGCCCCCGCGACTGGAGATGAAGTCTCGGGTGAGCGAGAAGGCGCCGCGTCCGCCGTCGCTGCGCCTCCCGTCGTCCCTGTCGTGACGTCGCCCCTCCCGCCCGGCACCCATGTGGTGAGCCGTCGCCGGCGGTCCCTCCGACGTCGCATCGTCACGGGCATGGCCGCCGCAGCGGCGGGAATCGCGGTGTTCACCGGCGGCATCCTGGTCGGCGGGGTGATCGGCACGGTGGGCGACGATCGCAGCGCCGAGTTCGCAGCCCTCAGCGCGGCGGACGACGTGCAGCGCATCTCGATCGAGCTCCCTGCAGGAGGGCGCGCGTCGCTGGTGGCGTCCACCGAACTGGCCGCCTCGGCCATCGTCCTCGACGACGCGGCGGCTCTCCCCGACGATGAGACGTATCAGGCCTGGTACGTGCGCGACGGTGCTGCGATCAGCGCCGGGCTGCTCGACTTCGATGGCGCGGGGGAGTACTACCGCATGCTCGACGGCGAGTACGGCGCCGACGATGTCGTCGCGATCACCCGCGAACCCGACGGCGGATCCCCGCAGCCCACCACCGATCCGCTCGTCTTCGCCTCCGCGGCGCCCGACGCCGCTGTGTGAGCCGGGCCCCGCGGCGCGGAAGGTCTCGGTTCGGTCTCCATCCCGTCGAGAGCGCAGCAGGCGGGCTAGCATCGCCAACGCGAGTTGCACCCTCGCCCGAGAACACTCGAGCCCGGCGACAACGAGGTCACCGGGCTCGGGCGTTCACGTGGGCTGACGGATCAACCGAACTTTCCGGAGACGTAGTCCTCGGTCGCCTGCACGGACGGGTTCGAGAACATCGTCGACGTCTCGTCGTACTCGATGAGCTTGCCGGGCTTGCCGGTGCCCGCGATGTTGAAGAACGCGGTCTTGTCCGAGACGCGGCTCGCCTGCTGCATGTTGTGGGTCACGATCACGATCGTGTACTCCTGCTTGAGCTCCTCGATGAGGTCCTCGATCGCGAGCGTCGAGATCGGGTCGAGAGCCGAGCAGGGCTCGTCCATGAGGACCACGTCGGGCTGCACGGCGATCGCGCGGGCGATGCACAGACGCTGCTGCTGACCACCCGAGAGGCCCGAGCCGGGGAGGTTCAGGCGGTCCTTGACCTCGTTCCAGAGGTTCGCGCCGCGCAGCGACTTCTCGACAAGGTCGTCGGCCTCGGACTTCGCCATGCGGCGGTTGTTGAGCTTTACGCCGGCGAGCACGTTGTCGCGGATGCTCATCGTCGGGAAGGGGTTCGGCCGCTGGAAGACCATGCCCACCTGGCGGCGCACGAGCACCGGGTCGACGCCGGGGCCGTACAGGTTGTTGCCGTCGATCAGGACCTCGCCGTCGACGTGGGCCCCCGGGATGACCTCGTGCATGCGATTGAGGGTGCGCAGGAAGGTCGACTTGCCGCAGCCGGACGGACCGATGAATGCGGTGACGGTGCGGGGCTCGATCGTGAGGGAGACGCCCTCGACGGCCTTGAACTTGCCGTAGTAGACGTCGAGGTCGTTGACGACGATTCGCTTTGACACGTGGGTTCCTTCTCGGTGGGCGCCGGTCAGCGGCCGGTCTTGGGGGCGAAGAAGCGGGCGATGAGGCGCGCGATGAGGTTGAGCGCCATGACGATGAGGATCAGGGTGAGGGCACCGGTCCAGGCGCGCTGGATGTCGGCGGCGCCGTCGGTGCCCTGGTTCGCGTACGAGTCGTAGACGAACACCGGCAGGCTCTGCATGCGGTCGCCGAAGAGGTCGTAGTTCATGCTGGTCGCGAATCCGGCGACGAGCAGCAGCGGCGCGGTCTCACCGATGACACGGGCGATGGCGAGCATGACACCCGTCGTGATGCCGGCGATCGAGGTGGGCAGGACCACCTTCGTGATGGTGAGCCACTTGGGCACACCGAGCGCATACGAGGCCTCGCGGAGTTCGTTCGGCACGATGCGCAGCAGCTCCTCGCAGGAGCGGACGACGACGGGGATCATCAGCACCGACAGGGCGACGGAGCCGGCGAAGCCCATGCGCACGCCGGGGCCGAAGAAGATCGCGAACAGCGAGTAGGCGAACAGGCCGGCGACGATCGAGGGGATGCCGGTCATGACGTCGACGAGGAAGGTGATTCCGCGGGCCAGGGCGCCACGGCCGTACTCGACGAGGTAGATGGCGGTCATGAGTCCGATCGGCACCGAGATGAGGGCGGCGACCGCGGTGATCTCGAGCGTTCCGACGATCGCGTGCAGGGCGCCGCCACCGGCGCCGACGATGTTGCGCTGCGACTGGGTGAAGAAGGCCACGTCGAAGCGGGCCAGGCCGTTCGAGACGACCGTGAAGATCAGCGAGAACAGCGGCAGCAGCGCGATCACGAACGCGCCGACGACGAGCGCGGTGACGAAACGGTCGACCGCCTGACGGCGCCCCTCGACGATCGTCGCGAAGACCGTGATGGCGATCACGTAGAGGATGGCGCCGACGATCACCGTGCCGGCGATGTTGAAGTCGGCGGTGCCGCCGGCGAGGAGGACGAGCAGGAAGATCGCCGCGGAGACGACCATCGAGGCTCCGAGCAGCACCCAGGGGGTCGGCTTGGGGAGCCGACCGTGGGTGAGGGCATTGCCGCCGGCGGGGGCGGAGATCGCTTCGGTCATCAGTTGGCTCCCGAGAAGTCCTTGCGACGGTTGACGATGTAGCGCGCGAGCGCGTTCACGAGGAACGTGATCACGAAGAGTACGAGGCCGGTCGCGATGAGTGTGTTCACGCCGAGCCCGTACGACTCGGGGAAGCTCAGCGCGATGTTCGCGGCGATGGTGTTCGGGTTGGTCGACTGCAGCACGGCGAAGGTGACGACCGCGGCGGGGGAGAGCACCATGGCGACGGCCATCGTCTCCCCGAGGGCGCGGCCGAGGCCGAGCATCATCGCGGACACGATGCCGGAGCGACCGAAGGGCAGCACCGCCATCCGGATCATCTCCCAGCGGGTCGAGCCGAGCGCGAGCGCGGCCTCCTCGTGCAGGCGAGGCGCCTGCAGGAAGATCTCGCGGCAGATGGCGGTCATGATCGGCAGGATCATGACGGCGAGCACCAGCGATGCGGTGAGGATGGTGCGGCCGGTCGCCGACGCGGGCGAGGCGAACAGCGGGAACCAGCCGAGGTACTCGGCGAGCCAGGCGTACACCGGCTGCACGAGGCGGGCGAGCACGAGGCCTCCCCACAGGCCGTAGACGACCGAGGGGACCGCGGCGAGGAGGTCGACGATGTAGCCGAGGCCCTGCGCCAGGCGGCGGGGCGCGTAGTGCGAGATGAACAGCGCGATGCCGATGGAGATGGGCGTGGCGATCAGCAGTGCCAGGAACGCCGCCCAGAGGGTTCCGAAGACCAGCGGGCCAACGTACTCCCAGAAGTTCTTGCCGCCGAGGATGGTGACGTCCTCGGGGTTCGCGGTGAGCGCGGGGATGCCCTGTGCGATGAGGAAGATCGTGACCGCGGCGAGGATGACGAGGATCAGCGACCCCGCGAAGAGGGCGCCGCCGCTGAAGGCACGATCGCCGGGTCGCTGCTTCGCCTTGATGGGGGTGGGCTGTGCTGACGCGGTGGTCATTTCGGGGGGAAGTCCTCTCTCGCGGAACGAGACTCAGCGGGGGCTCGGATCCGGCGAGGGATCCGCTCTCCTGCTCAGTCTGGCCGCTCGCGCGAGTGCGCGAGCGGCCAGTCCGATTTGTTCAGTTGTTATTACTTGATGAGCTCGATGGCAGCCTCGACCTCACCGCGGAGCGTGTCCGAGATGGGGGCGGAGCCGGCCTCAGCAGCGGCCTCGTCCTGGCCCTCGGTGCTCGCGAGGTAGGAGAAGTAGCCCTTGACGAGCGAGCCGACCTCGGCGTCCTGGTACTCGGCGCAGCCGATCAGGTAGCTGATGAGGACGAGCGGGTAGACGCCGGCCTCGGTCGAGGTGCGGTCGATCTCGATGGCGATGTCGCCGTCCTCGCGACCCTCGGCCTCGGGCGAGGCGTCGACGATGGCCGCAGCGGCCTCGGGCGAGTACTCGACGAACTCGTCGCCGACCTGGAGCGCAACGGTGCCGAGGTCACCGGCGCGCGAGGCGTCGGCGTAGCCGATGGTTCCGTTTCCGCCGGTGACGGCGTCGACCAGGCCGGTGGTGCCCTGGGCGGCCTCGCCGGAGTCGATCGGCCAGACGCCGTCGGGCTCAGCGGTCCACACGTCGGGAGCGACGGCGTTGAGGTACTCGGTGAAGTTCTCGGTGGTGCCCGAGTCGTCCGAACGGTGGACGGGGGTGATCGCCAGGTCGGGCAGGGTGACGCCCTCGTTGAGCGCGGCGATCGCCGGGTCGTTCCAGTTGGTGATGGTGCCGAGGAAGATGCCCGCGATGGTGGCCGCGTCCATGTTCAGCGAGTCGACGCCCTCGAGGTTGAAGATGACCGCGATCGGCGAGACGTAGAGCGGCAGCTCGATGATGCCGGTGTCGGGGGCGCAGGCGGCCCAGCCGCCGGCGGCGAGCTCCTCATCGTTGAACGCGCGGTCGGAGCCGGCGAAGTTCACGCCGCCCTCGAGGAAGGCCTCGCGGCCCGCACCCGAACCGCTGGGGTCGTAGGTGACGGTGACGTCGGGGTTCTCGGTCTGGAACGCGGCGATCCAGGCTTCCTGGGCGCTGCCCTGGCTGGAGGCGCCGGCGCCGACGAGGGTGCCGGAGAGGCCTTCGGTGGCGCCGTCGGTCTCGGCGGGGGTGCCGCCTTCGTTCGCAGCACAGGAGGACAGCGCGAGTGCGCCGACGACCGCCAGGCCGACGAGGCCCGCGTAACGCTTCGAGATCAAGGGGTTTCCCTTCGTAGTGAATGCAGGAGTGACGCAGTCCGGTCGTCCGCGTGGTGCGCGCTGGACCGTAGCGCCTGGAGCACGCTAAGTCCCGATGGTGACGAGCGTGACGCCGAGGGGTGAACGGGAGGTGAACGAGCGCGTTTTCAGCGGCCCCGTGACCGGATCGATATCAGTGGGTAAGACTGCGTTAACGGAACGCGGTCGCCGAGGGCGGAAGACCGACCGGTCAGTCGACGGGCTGGTGCGACTCGAGCGCGAGGATGCCGCGTGCGGGGTCGGCCGACGAGAGGTGCACGAGCGTGAACTCGGCGGTGGTGAGGATCGCGGCGCGGGTCAGTCGACCGTCGCGTTCGCCGCCGACGATGTCGGCGATTCCGTCGATCAGCGGTGGCAGCACCGGTGAGTGGGTGCAGAGGACGACGGTGCTGCGGCGGTCGATGCGGCGCTGCAGGTGCTCGCGCAGGCGAGGGGCGGCGGTCGGGTCGCTCTCCCACAGGTCTTGGCTCAGCGAGCGCTTCGGCTTCACAGTGAGCCCGGTGTTCTTCGCGAGCGGGGCGACGGTGTCCATGCAGCGGGTCGCCGGGCTGCTGAGGATCGCGGTGGGCGCCCACGCCGGCAGGGTCCTGCCGACGTCCTGGGCCTGCCGCTTGCCGCGCGGCGCGAGTGGCCGGGCGGCATCGGTGCCGTCGGGGGAGTCGCTCTCGGCCTTCGCGTGACGCAGGGCGATGAGCGCGAACGTCCTGTGCTCTCCGCGATCGACGAGTTCGGCGAAGCGGTCGACCAGGTCGACGTCGCGGGAGTAGGTCAGCTTCTTGCGGGCCTTGGCGATCGGCACCCAGTCGACGGAGTCGACCTCGTCGTTCGGCCGGAACCGTCCGCGCAGCAGCTGCTCGCGGGTGACCTCGGCCGCCCAGTAGTAGACGATCTTGTCCCGGCCGCCGGGCAACGAGTACTCGGTGGTGCCGAGGGGGAGTCCGAGCGCAACGCTGAAGCCGGTCTCCTCCTTGACCTCGCGCACCGCGGTGACGGGGAAGCTCTCACCGGGGTCGACCTTGCCCTTCGGCAGGCTCACGTCACCGCGCCGACTGCGGCCGATGAGCAGCACCTCGACGCCGTTCCTTCCCTCGCGCCAGCACACGGCTCCGGCGGCGAGGACGGGAGTGGTGACGCTGGTGCTCAACGGCCTCTCCGGCGCACGGCCGTGTCGCGGATGGTCTTCGCCTGCAGGTCGACGAGTGCGGTGCCCTTGTCGGACACCGAATGACGGATCCACTCGCCTTCTCCGGTGAGGTGCCACGACTGGGTGGTGTCGGCCATGGCGGTGTCGAACAGCTTGCCGATCTCGCGCAGATGGGTGCGGTCGGTGAGGCGGACGAGCACCTCGACGCGGCGGTCGAGGTTGCGGTGCATCATGTCGGCGCTGCCGATGTAGACCTGCGGGTCGTCCTCGTTCGCGAACCAGAAGATGCGCGAGTGCTCGAGGAAACGGCCGAGCACGGAGCGCACCGTGATGTTCTCGCTGAGTCCGGGGACGCCGGGCATGATGCCGCAGATGCCGCGCACCCACACCTCGACGGGGACCCCGGCGTTGCTGGCGCGGTAGAGCGCGTCGATCACGGCCTCGTCCACGATCGAGTTGACCTTGATGCGGATGCCCGACGGCTTGCCCGCCAGCGCGTTCCGGGTCTCGGCGTCGATGCGACGCAGCAGGCCCTTGCGGAGGTAGCGGGGGGCGACCAGCAGACGGTCGAACTTCTTCTCGATCGCGTATCCCGACAACTCGTTGAAGAGCCGGGTGACCTCCTTGCCGACCTGGGCGTCGGCGGTCAGCAGACCGAAGTCCTCGTAGATACGGCTGGTCTTGGGGTTGTAGTTGCCGGTGCCGATGTGCGTGTAGTGGCGCAGCGACCCGTCCTTCTCCTGACGCACCACGAGCGCGAGCTTGCAGTGGGTCTTGAGGCCGACGAGGCCGTAGACGACGTGCACGCCCGCCTTCTCGAGCTTGCGCGCCCAGGAGATGTTCGCCTCCTCGTCGAAGCGCGCCTTCACCTCGACGAGAGCGAGCACGGCCTTGCCGGCCTGCGCGGCGTCGATGAGCGCCTCGATGATGGGGCTGTCGCCGGAGGTGCGGTAGAGGGTCTGCTTGATGGCGAGCACCTGCGGGTCGGCCGCCGCCTGCTCGAGGAACGCCTGGACGCTCGTCGCGAACGACTCGTACGGGTGGTGCAGCAGCACGTCGCCCCGGTTGATCGACGCGAAGATGTCGGGGGTCTGGTTCGGCTCGCTCGGCAGCAGCCGAGCCGACGTGGTCGGCAGGTGCGTCGGGTACTTGAGCGCGGGGCGGTCGATCTTGCCGAGCTCGAACAGTCCGGCGAGGTCGAGCGGCGCGGGCAGCCGGTAGACCTCCTGCTCGGTGATGCCGAGCTCGCGCACGAGCAGGTCGAGGGTCACCGGGTCCATGTCGTCCGTGATCTCGAGACGGATCGGCGGGCCGAAACGGCGACGCAGCAGCTCCTTCTCGAGCGCCTGGATGAGGTTCTCGGACTCGTCCTCGTCGATATTGACGTCTTCGTTGCGGGTGAGGCGGAACTCGTGGTGCTCGAGGATCTCCATGCCCGGGAAGAGGTGCTCGAGGTGGTTCGAGATGAGGTCCTCGAGCGGGATGAACCGCAGACGTCCGCTGCCGTCGTCGGGGAGCTGCACGAAGCGCGAAAGCAGCGGCGGCACCTTCACGCGGGCGAACTCGACCTTCTCGGTCTTCGGGTTGCGCACGCGCACCGACAGGTTCAGCGACAGGCCGGAGATATAGGGGAACGGGTGCGCGGGGTCGACCGCGAGGGGCATCAGCACCGGGAAGATGCGGCTGACGAAGAGCTCGCGGACTCGGGCGCGGTCCTCTTCGTTGAGGTCGCTCCACACCTCGATGTGGATGTCGGCCTCGTCGAGCGCCGGCTTGATCAGGTTCTGGAAGGCGGCGGCGTGGCGGGCCTGCAGCTCGTGCGCCTTCGCGCTGATGTCGGCGAGCACGTCGATCGGGGCTCGGCCGACGTTCGTCGGCACGGCGATCCCGGTCGCGATGCGGCGCTGGAGGCCGGCGACGCGCACCATGAAGAACTCGTCGAGGTTGCTCGCGAAGATGGCGAGGAAGTTGGTGCGCTCGAGCAGCGGCACCTTCGGGTCTTCGGCGAGCTCGAGCACCCGCTGGTTGAAGGCGAGCCAGCTGAGCTCGCGGTCGAGGTAGCGATCGGGGGGCAGAGTCCCGTCGTCGACGACCGAAGGCTCGTCGAATTCGTCGATCACGTCGGCCGCCAGAGCGGCATCACCCAGCAGCGTCTCGCTGTCCATTCGACAATGATGTCATTGCGTCGGTGAACAAAGAGTTACAGGATTTGTGGCGTCCGCCGCGCACGTCCTGTGGAAGACCGGACCCGCGCGGGGATCAGGTCGCTGCGGCCGGAACGCGAGGCTCGGGGTCGTCCTCGTAGACGTTGAAGCGGTACCCCACGTTGCGCACCGTGCCGATGAGCGATTCGAGGTCGCCGAGCTTCGCCCGCAGGCGCCGCACGTGCACGTCGACGGTGCGGGTACCGCCGAAGTAGTCGTAGCCCCACACCTCGCTGAGGAGCTGCTCGCGGGTGAAGACGCGCGAGGGGTGCGTTGCGAAGAAGCGCAGCAGCTCGAACTCCTTGAAGGTGAGATCGAGGGGACGACCGTGCACCTTCGCCGAGTAGCTGGCCTCGTCGATGACGACGCCGGAGGCCTGGATCTTCGACGCCGACTGCTCCTGCGCCGACCGGCCGATGACGAGCCGGATGCGGGCATCGACCTCGGCGGGACCCGCCGATTCGAGGATCACATCTCCCGCGCCCCAGTCGGCGGAGACCGCGGTGAGACCGCCCTCGGTGAGGATCAGCACGAGCGGCACGGTGACGCCGGTCGTCTGCAGGATCTTGCAGAGGGCCTTCGCGCTCTGCAGATCCTGACGCGCGTCGATCATGATCAGATCCGACGGAGGCGCGCTGATCAGCTGGGCCGGTTCGGCGGGGATCTGGCGCGTGCGGTGGCTGAGCAGGCCGAGAGCGGGGAGCACCTCTGAGTCGACGGCAGGGGTCAAGATCAGAAGCTGCGCCACAGACCCTCCCGACCGATGCTTGCCGCAATGATAGTCCGAAGCGCTCGGGCACCTGAAAACGCGGGTTCCGGGCTCGATTGGGGCATCCCGCCGCCGGATGCGAGAATCGGGGGCATGCGACCGCGGCATGCAGGCATCCTCCTCGTCTGGATCGCCGCCGCCGTCGGAGGAGTCGTCTCCCTCCTCGTCCTGAGCGGCGACGAGCGCTACCGGGGCCTCTCCATCACGCTCGCGGCATGCGCGCTGCTGACGTTCGCGATCCAGCTCGCCTTCCCGCAGAAGGACGGCTTCGTCACGCGCCTGATGGCCTCGCTGGTCGGCGCCTTCGGGGTGCTGCTCGTCGCGGCACTCGTGGTGCTCGCCCTGCCCTGACGGGCCGCCCGTCGTGCCTGGCCGTGGCCGCGGTGGTCGGCACTAGACTCGTCCCATGCTTCTCGCGCTGGAACTGTTCTATCTCGGACTCCTCGCGCTCGCGTCCGTCGCGATCGGCTGGGTGTCGCTCGTGGTCGTCTACAACCTGTTCCGAGGCCAGCGCTGACCTGACGGTCCGCTGACGTCGCCTCCGCCTTTTCGCGACGGCGCGAACGACGTTTCTCGTCTCCTACAAGGAGGAACCCTTGCTCGATCTGCCCGTCGGTCTGCCCTCGGAACTCGTTCCGCTCTCGTGGCTCGTCGGCGTGTGGGAGGGCGAGGGACTCGTCGAGTACCAGGTCGGTGACGAGACGGTCCGCCAGCCGTTCCGGCAGCGGGTGAGCTTCAGTCACGACAACCAGCCGTATCTCAACTACTCGTCGCAGAGCTGGATCCCGGCCTCGCCGCAGTCCGCCGATGACGTGTCGGCCGACGGCGAGGCGGTGGGGGACGACGCGCCCGCCGCGGGGGCGTCGACAGAGGAGCTTCCGCAGCCGCTCGCCGCCGAGACCGGCTACTGGCGCCTCGCCCGCAAGTTCATCGAGGGCGATCCGGGCCCCGGGATGCTGCCGCCCACCGCGGTGCGCCCGTTCAACACCACCGAGTCGGTCGAGGCGCTGCGGAGCTCGTCGGGAGGATTCGAGGTGCAGGTCGCGCTCGTGCACCCGACCGGGGTGAGCGAGCTCTACCTCGGTCAGGTGAAGAACGGCCGGATCGATCTGTCGACCGACGCCGTCGTGCGCACCGAGGGGGCCAAGGACTACTCGGCCGCGACGCGCATCTACGGTCTCGTCGAGGGCGACCTGCTGTGGGCGTGGGACATCGCCGCCCTCGGCCAGAGCCTGCGCACCCACTCCTCCGGGCGGCTCACGCGTGTCGACTGACCCGTTCCTCGCCCTCCCCGGCGCCGTCGACGGCGCCGGGCTTGACGCCGGCGTCCCCGCGCACTACGGCAACCCGATCGCGGAACAGCGGCGCCTCGTCGACGACGGTGCGCTCGCGCACCTCGCGCGCGGAGTCGTCACCGTCACCGGACCGGATCGGTTGAGCTGGCTCGACTCGCTGACCTCGCAACGCTTGATCGGACTCCCGGTCGGCGCCTCCGCCGAGTCGCTGCTGCTCGACCCCAACGGACACATCGAGCACGACCTGCGCGTGGTCGACGACGGCGAGACGTCCTGGATCATCACGGAGCGCAGCAGCAGCGGGACGCTCGCCGCGTTCCTCGACCGCATGCGCTTCATGCTGCGCGTCGAGGTCGCCGACGTGAGCGACGACTGGGCGGTCCTCGGCACACTCGACCGCGCGGTCCTCGAGAGCATCGACACCGCCGTAGTCTGGGATGACCCGTGGACCTCGGTCGCGGTCGGCGGCGTCTCCTACGCGACCGTAGCCGAGCATCCCGGAACCGAGTGGACCTGGCACGAGGCGATCGTCTCCACGACCGTCCTGCCGTCGGTCGTCGACAGGGTGCGCTCAGGCGAGATCGCCATCGCGGGCAGTGCCGCGGTCGACGCCCTCCGCATCGCGGCCTGGCGTCCCCGGCTCGGCGCCGAGACCGACGAGCGCAGCATCCCGCACGAGCTCGACTGGCTCCGCAGCGCCGTGCACCTCGCCAAGGGCTGCTACCGCGGCCAGGAGACGGTGGCGAAGGTGCACAACCTCGGACATCCGCCGCGGCGGGTCGTGCTGCTCGACCTCGACGGGTCCGACGCCGTCCTCCCCGCTCCCGGATCGCCGGTCTTCGCCGAGCGCCGCGGCGAGCGCGTCGAGGTGGGACAGGTGACCTCGTCGGCGGTGCACTACGAGCGCGGCCCCATCGCCCTCGCGGTCGTCAAGCGCTCGGTGCCGAGCGACGCCGATGTGCTCGTCGTCGCCGAGGACATCGAGATCGCCGCCGGGCAGGAGATCATCGTGGCGGCAGACGCCGGCCGCGCCGTCGAGGTCCCCCGTCTCCCGCGAGTCGGTTCGCCTTCGCGGGGCTGACCCCGGTGCCTGCCGGAGCCCGATTCGTCGGGCACGTGAGCGCGCGGCTGCGCGAGTCCGCCGAACGGTCCGCCGCGTCGCTTCCCGCGGTCCTGCAGATCGCCGCTGCCGCGACGGCGGCCTACGCCTTCTCGTTCTCCGTCCTCGGGCACGCGGCACCGATCTTCGCGGCGGCGGTCGCCATCAACTCGCTCGGTTTCAGTCGTGACGCACGGCCGGTGCGGGTCGCCGAGTCGGCGCTCGCCATCACCCTCGGCATCGTGCTCGCCGACCTGCTGCTGCTCGGCATCGGCCGCGGCTGGTGGCAGCTGTTCGTGGTGCTCGTCGTCACCTTCGCCGTCGCGCGCCTGCTGTCGGCGAGTCCCGGCTTCGCCGCGGCGGCCGGGGTCCAGTCGTCGCTCGTCACCCTCTTCCCGGCGACCGGGGGAGAGGAGTTGGGACGAGCGATCGACGGTGTCGTCGGTGGCGTCGTGGCGCTGCTGTTCACGGCTCTGGTCCCGCGCGACCCCCTGCGCGAGGTACTCCGTGAAGCGCACCGGGTGTTCGCCGAGTGCACCGACGCGGTGGTCGACATCGCGGCGGCACTGCGCACCGGCGACGAACCGACCGCGGGTCGGGCGCTCGAGCGGCTGCGCACCACCCAGCCGCTGCTCGATGCCTGGGCCGGGTCGCTCGAGACCGCGATCGCCGTCTCCCGCGTCTCGCCCTTCCTCTGGCGACGCCGCCGTGCGCTCGCCGAGCAGCGTCGCATCCACAGGGGCATGGACCTCGCCTCGCGCAACCTGCGGGTCATCGCACGCCGCGTCGACTTCCTGGTCCGCGACGGTGTCCGCCGCCCGGAGCTCGGAGCGCTGATGGCGGAGATCTCGAGCGCGATCGCCTTGCTCGCCGCGACGATCGACGATCCGTCGAGTGCGCAGGCGGTGCGCGATCGCCTGGTCGTGCTGGCTCCGCGGCTCGATCCCGCGCAACTCGCCGAGGGAGCGAGCGTCGCGGACGGGACGATCGTCATCCTGCTGCGAACCCTCACCGTCGATCTGCTCGGCGCCGCGGGCATGGACGAGGACGACGCTCGTGAGCTGCTGCCCGGTCTGTCGCCACCGGCGGGCTGATCCTCAGCGCGGGGCCACGCTTGCCCAGTCGAGGGTGAGCTCGCCGAGACGCCACCGTCGGCGCCCGTCGCGTACCGGCCAGCCTGCGTCGGCCAGCCGCTCGACCGTGTTGAGCCAGCGCTGCACCTCGCCGAACTGACCGTAGGGCGCGGCGTGCGCCCAGAAGCGGTCGAGGTCGACGAGCAGGTCGTGCACGCGCTCGCCGTCGACGTTGCGGTGGATCAGCGCCTTCGGCAGCCGCTCCTCGACGATGCCCGGCCGCTCCAACTCCTTCAGCCGGAGCGACACCGTGAAGGTCTGGGGGCCGGCGGAGCCGACCGCCACCCAGCTCGCCACGCGTCCGACCTCGTTGCTCGTGCCGTCGACGAGCACACCGCCCGAGGCGAGACGGGAGCGCATGAGCGCCCACGCCGCGTCGACTTCGCCCTCGTCGTACTGGCGCAGCACGTTCATCGCCCGGATGACGTCCGCCCGGCGGCCCGTGGGGAGCGGAACCTCGAATCCGCCCCGCACGAACTCGAGTCCCGGCCGGGCGTAGGAGGCTCCCGCCGCGACGCGCTCCGGGTCGATCTCGATGCCGACCACCCGGGTCTCCGGCCGGATGCGGCGCAGACGATCGAACAGCTCCGACGCGGTCCACGGCGCGGCGCCGTAGCCGAGATCGACGACGAGGGGGCGCTGCGGGGCGAGGAACGACGGGCTCGCGGCGATCCACCGGTCGACCCGCCGCAGACGGTTGGTGCCCGTCGTCCCGCGGGTGATCCGGCCTTCTGGCATGGCCAATAAGCTAATGCCATGGCTGCTCCATACACGCTCGTCCTCGTCCGTCACGGCCACAGCGAGTGGAACGAGAAGGGACTGTTCACCGGCTGGGTCGATGCGGGCCTCACCGACAAGGGCCGCGCCGAAGCGACCCGCGCGGGTCAGCTCCTGCGCGAGTCGGGCATCGAACCCGACATCCTGTACACCTCGCTGCTGACGCGCGCGATCGACACCGCGAACCTCGCCCTCGGTGAGGCCGACCGCCTCTGGATCGAGACCAAGCGCACCTGGCGGCTCAACGAGCGCCACTACGGCGACCTGCAGGGCAAGGACAAGGCGGCCACCCTCGAGGAGTACGGCCCCGAGCAGTTCATGACCTGGCGCCGGTCGTTCGACGTGCCGCCGCCCCCGATCGGCGACGACAACCCGTACTCGCAGGCGAACGACCCGCGCTACGCCGACCTCGGCCCCGACCTGCCGAAGACCGAGGCGCTCCTCAATGTGATCGAGCGGATGCTCCCGTACTGGGAGATCGAGATCAAGCCGCAGCTGCGCGCCGGCCGCACCGTCATCGTCGTCGCGCACGGCAACTCGCTGCGCGCGCTGGTGAAGCACCTCGACGGCATCTCGGACGAGGCGATCGCCGAGCTGAATCTGCCGACCGGCATCCCGCTCGTCTACCGTCTCGACGAGACGCTCACGCCCCTCGTCGCGGGCGGCGAGTACCTCGACCCCGAGGCCGCCGCCGCCGGTGCCGCAGCCGTCGCCAGCCAGGGCAAGAAGTAGTCCTCACCGACTCCCGTCGGATGAGAAGGGCCCCGCTACCGTCGGTAGCGGGGCCCTTCCTCTGTCTGTAGCGCGTCAGGCGGTCGCGACGTGGGCGCTGCTGCCCGCATCGGTCCAGTCGCCGGTGGCGAGGTACTGGACCTTCTTCGCGATCGAGACCGCGTGGTCGGCGAAACGCTCGTGGTAGCGGCTGGCGAGGGTCGCGTCGACGGTGTCGACCGCGGCGCCCTTCCAGGTCTCGCCGAGCACCTTGTCGAAGACGCTGAGGTGCAGCTCGTCGATCTCGTCGTCCTGGTTGCGGATGTCCTCGGCGACGGCGACGTCCTCGGTGCGCAGCAGCGTGACGAGCTTGCTGGCGATCTCGACGTCGAGGCGGCCCATCTCGACGAAGGTCGAGCGCAGGCCCTTCGCGATCACCTTGTCCGGGTAGCGGTAGCGCGCCAGCTGGGCGATGTGCGAGCTCATGTCGCCCATGCGTTCGAGCGACGCGCTGATGCGCAGTGCGCTGACGACGATGCGCAGATCGCGGGCGACCGGCTGCTGACGGGCGAGGATGTTGATGGCGAGCTCGTCGAGGCTGACGGCCTGCTCGTCGATGCGGTGGTCATCGGCGATGACCGACTCGGCGAGGGCTACGTCGGACTCGTTGAACGCGCGGGTCGCGTGCTCGATCGAGATCGCGACGAGCTCGGCGATCGTCACCAGACGCTCCCGGACCTCGGCGAGCTCCTGCTGGAACACTTCGCGCATATGCGTACGACTCCTTATGAACTTCCACCCGGAACGGGACGCTCAGCGCGACCCGGCCAGCCAGTCTTGCCACACCAGGTGAACATCGGGTGCCCTGTGGGTTAACTTCGCCCGAAAGCGGGCCATCCAAGCGTCGATGGTGCGGTCGGCGCGATGGCGGTCATTAGTGTATTTCACATGGAATCGGCATGGCTGGTGCTCCTGGCCATGCTGTTGGGCCTGGCTGTCGGCGTCGCCTTCTCGACCGCGGTGGTGCTCGCGCTGCGCAGCGGGGACCGGGCGATGGCGCTCGTAAACCAGGAGGTGCCCGACGGCATCGAGGAGACGCTCCTCGTGCTCCCGTCCGCCGGCATGGTCATCGACCCGTCGAACACGGTCGTCACCCACTCGCCGAGTGCCGTGGCGCTCGGCCTCGTCCGCGATCGTCAGCTGGTGCATCCGTCCCTCGTGACCCTCGTCGACGACGCCCGCCGGTCGGAGGACTCGCTCGAGCAGGAGCTCGCGCTGTCACGTGGACCGTTCGGCGACGAGAGCCTCCTGGTGACGGCCAGGGCCGCCCGCCTCGGCGTGCGCTACGTGCTGCTCCTCGTCGACGACGACACCGAGGCCCACCGCCTCGAGGACGTGCGCCGCGACTTCATGGCGAACATCAGCCACGAGCTGAAGACCCCGATCGGCGCCATCGGCCTGCTCTCCGAGGCCCTCGTGTCGGCCGCCGACGACCGCGAGCAGGTCGAGCGGTTCGCGAGCCGGATGATGACCGAGGCGGTCCGGCTCAGCAACATCACCGCCGAGATCATCGAGCTCTCCCGTCTGCAGGCGGGCAACGCCATCGCCTCCCCCGAGATCGTCGACCTCGACCACGTCATCGCGAGCGCCATCGAGCAGAGCGCCGTCGTCGCCGACGCGCGCCGCATCGAGGTCGCCAAGGGCGGCACGAAGAAGGTCAAGGTCCTGGGCGACCAGGCCCTGCTGACCGTCGCCGTGCACAACCTCATCTCGAACGCGATCCAGTACTCGCCCGACGGCTCCCGGGTGGGGGTCGGGGTCCGTCTCGCCGACGAGCTGGCCGAGATCGCGGTCACCGACCAGGGCGTCGGCATCGACGAAGCCGACCTGGGTCGCGTCTTCGAGCGCTTCTACCGCGTCGACCCCGCCCGTTCGCGCAACACCGGCGGCACCGGGCTGGGCCTCAGCATCGTCAAACACGTCGTGCAGAACCACGGGGGAGAGGTGAAGGTGTGGTCGCGCCGCGGACGCGGATCGACGTTCACCATCCGCATCCCCGAAGCGTCCGAGTCGCGATCGGCGGCTCTCGGATTGGAGAGAGAATGACCCACATCCTGCTGGTCGAGGATGAGCCCGCCCTCAGCGAGCCCCTCGCCTTCCTGCTTCAGCGCGAGGGCTACGAGGTCACCGTGGCCGACGACGGCCGCAAGGCGCTCGCCGAGTTCGACGCGAACGGCGCCGACCTCGTGCTCCTCGACCTCATGCTGCCCGGCCTGTCCGGCACCGAGGTCTGCCGCGAGCTGCGCACCCGCTCGTCGGTGCCGATCATCATGCTCACCGCCAAGGACTCCGAGGTCGACATCGTCGTGGGCCTCGAACTCGGCGCCGACGACTACGTCACCAAGCCGTATTCGACGCGCGAGCTGATCGCCCGGGTCCGCGCCGTGCTGCGGCGCAAGCAGGAACCCGTCGACGAAGAGCCGCTGCTGCGCGTCGGCCCAGTCACGATGGACGTCGAGCGCCACATCGTGCTCGTCGGGGGTCGCGAGACGCCGATGCCGCTCAAGGAGTTCGACCTGCTCGAGATGCTGCTGCGCAACGCGGGACGCGTCCTGACGCGCGGTCAGCTGATCGACCGCGTGTGGGGATCCGACTACTTCGGCGACACCAAGACGCTCGACGTCCACATCAAGCGCATCCGCGCGAAGATCGAGGAGTCGCCGTCGGAGCCGACGCTGCTCGTGACGGTGCGCGGCCTCGGCTATCGCATCGAGGACGTCGAACCCAGCTAGTCGCGACCGGCGTCGGGCGCGGACATCACTCGGCGGTGTCGACCTCGGGGCCGGTCTCCGGCTCGGTCAGCGGCGCCTCGGGTTCGGTGCCCGGCGTGGTCGTCGGGATCGGCGTCGGCTCGACGATGACCGTCGGGGTGGGGGTCGGCGTGGGCGACGGGCTCGGAAGGAGGCCGTCGTACTCGGCGAGCGACCCGTCGAGCACGGGCACGCGGAGCTCGGTGCCCTCGCTCGTGCCGGACTGCAGGAAGACGGAGAAGAGCGAGCCGGCTGGGGCGTCGATGTCCTCGAGCACGATCTGCTCGTCGTTCTCGGTCGCGCTGGTGGTGATGATCGACTGACCGGGCACCTCGACGTCGAAGCTGACCCGGCCCGCGATCGCGTCGGCGGCCTCGCTCACGTACTCGACCTCGAGCGACTTCGCGTCGGTGCCGGTGTTGACGACCGACATCACGAGGGTCGCCCGTGAGCCGTCCTCGGTGACGAGCAGCACGTTGCGCACGTCGACGTCGCCGAGGTTCGCGCCCACGCCGTCGCTCGGGTCGTACTTCTTGAGCGTGGCCTGCGGGCTGAAGAAGTTGCACCCCGAGAGGCCGGCGGCCAGCGAGGCCGCCAGCAGGATGGAGGCGGCGGCGCGGATCTTCACGACGGGTCCTTTCGATGCACGAGAAATCAAAGCGCGGGCGGCTTTCGTGCGGGCGCAGTCGCCGCGCGCTCGGCCGGTCCGGGGTCGAGCCCGACCCTATTCTACGGATGCTCCCGATACCTGTCTCGGCGTGCGCGCGCGGGGGCGGCGCCCCCGGCCGGAGAGCCGAAAGCCCCGCTGTGCTAAGCTTGTGGCCGGTCGAAAGGACTCATCACCCATGCTTTTCGAGGTCGGCGAGACTGTCGTTTACCCCCATCACGGGGCAGCAACCATCACTGAAGTGAAGAAGCGGATGGTTCGAGGTGAAGAGAAGGTCTATCTCAAGCTCAACGTCACCCAGGGTGATCTGACCATCGAAGTCCCGGCCGACAACGTCGACCTCGTCGGCGTCCGCGACGTCATCGGCAAGGAGGGCCTCGACCGTGTGTTCGAGGTCCTGCGAGCCCCGTTCGTCGAGGAGCCGACCAACTGGTCGCGCCGGTACAAGGCGAACCTCGAGAAGCTCGCCTCGGGTGACGTCATCAAGGTCTCCGAGGTCGTCCGCGACCTCTGGCGTCGTGACCAGGACCGTGGCCTCTCCGCCGGTGAGAAGCGCATGCTCGCGAAGGCACGCCAGATCCTCATCTCCGAACTCGCGCTGGCCGAGAAGACCGACGAGGAGCAGGCGTCGACCGTCCTCGACGAGGTTCTCGCCTCCTGATCTGACCGAGGCCCCGCCATCGCTCGTCGGTGCGCGGATACGGCCGGACAGGACAGGTCGATCGAGGGGATTGCGCCATGACGCTGGCTCTCGGTTCTCCCGACGCGGTCGTGATCGTCGCAGCGGGTGAAGGCACCCGCCTCGGTTACGGCCTTCCCAAGGCGTTCGTTCCCGTCGCGGGGTCGACGATGCTGCAGCGCGCGTTCGACACCGTCGCGGCGGCGGAGCGCGCGTTCGAGGCCGTGCTCGTCGTACCCGGAGACCTGGTCGAGCGTGTCGGCGTGATGATCGGGGCCGTCCCCGCGGTCCGAGTGGTCGCAGGCGGGGCGTCGCGCCATGAGTCCGTGCGCCGTGGACTCGGGGTCTTGTCTCCGAACACCCGTCGCGTGCTCGTGCACGACGCAGCCCGTGCGCTCACCCCCGCCTCGCTGATCGACGCGGTCGTCGACGCGGTCGAGCTCACCGGTAACGGCGTGGTGCCGGCGCTGCCCGTCGTCGACACCGTCAAGCGGGTCGACGAGGAACGCGTCCTCGAGACCGTCGACCGGTCGAGCCTCGCCGCTGTGCAGACGCCCCAGGGCTTCCCCTTCGCCGAGCTTCGTGCCGCCTACGACAGCGTCGAGTCCGAGCACACCGACGACACCGCGGTCTTCGCGGCCGCGGGTCACACCGTGATCACCGTCCCGGGCAGCCCGGCGGCGTTCAAGATCACCACCGCCGACGATCTCGTCCGCGCCGAGCGGATGCTCGCCGGCGAGGCGTCGCTGCGCACCGGGATCGGCGTCGACGTCCACGCCTTCGGCGACACGCGCGAGTTGCGTCTCGCGGGGCTGGTGTGGCCCGACTATCCCGCACTCGACGGGCACAGCGACGGGGACGCGGTCGCGCACGCCATCTGCGACGCGCTGCTCTCGGCGGCGAAGCTCGGCGACATCGGCGGCCGGTTCGGCACCTCCGATCCGCGCTACTCCGGCGCTGCGGGGGAGGTGTTCCTCTCCGCCACGCTGTCGCTGCTGCGCGAGAACGGGATCGAGCCGGTCAACGTGGCCGTCCAGATCATCGGCGCGCGTCCGCGGTTCTCCGCCCGCCGCCTCGACGCCGAGCAGCTGCTCGCGGAGATCCTCGGCGTCCCCGTCAGCCTCGCCGCGACGACCAGCGACGGACTGGGCTTCACGGGTCGCGACGAAGGCGTCGCCGTGCTCGCAACCGCGCTCGTCAGGGCCGTCGGCGCCCGCGCTCAGTAGGCTGTCGCAGTGGGAATCCGTCTGTACGACTCGCTCAGCGCGCAGCTGACCGACTTCGAGCCCCTCGTCGACGGCGAGGTCGGCATCTACGTCTGCGGCCCGACGGTGCAGTCGAGCCCGCACATCGGGCACCTCCGGTCGGCGCTCGTCTACGACCTGTGGCGCCGCTGGTTCTCCCACCGCGGCTACCGCGTCACCCTGGTGCGCAACGTCACCGACATCGACGACAAGATCCTCGACAATGCCGCGCGGGCCGCCGACGCGGGAACGCCGGAAGAGTGGTGGGCGCTCGCCTACCGGTTCGAGCTCGAGTTCACCGCGTCGTACAACACCCTCGGCATCCAGCCTCCGACCTACGAGCCCCGCGCCACCGCGAGCGTCGCGCAGATGCAGGAGATCATCGCCCGACTGATCGATCGCGGTCACGCATACCCGGCGCCCGACGGCTCCGGCGACGTGTACTTCGACACCGGGAGCTGGCCCGCGTACGGTCTGCTCACCCGGCAGAAGACCGACGACATGGTCGCGGCGAGCGACGCGGACCCTCGCGGCAAGCGCGATCCCCGCGACTTCGCGCTCTGGAAGGGGCGGAAGGACGGCGAGCCCGTCTCGGCATCATGGGACTCCCCGTGGGGTGCTGGACGCCCCGGATGGCACATCGAATGCTCCGCGATGTCGGCGCGCTATCTGGGGCCCGCGTTCGACATCCACGGCGGCGGCCTCGACCTGCGCTTCCCTCACCACGAGAACGAGCTGGCGCAGACCACCGCGGCCGGCGACCCGTTCGCGAGCTACTGGGTGCACAACGGACTCGTCAACGTCGAGGGCCAGAAGATGTCCAAGTCGCTCGGCAACTCCATCTTCGCCGCCGACCTGCTCGGCGCCGCCCGCCCCATCGTGGTGCGCTACTACCTCGCCTCCGCCCACTACCGTTCGGTGCTCGACTACCACGACGGCGCGCTGCTCGAAGCGGAGGCCGCGCTCGAGCGCATCGAGACGTTCCTCCTGCGGGTGCAACGCCGTCTCGCCGACACCCGCTTCGCGGGCGCCGGTGCTCCGGTCGTGCCCGAGGCGTTCGCCGCCGCGATGGACGACGACCTCTCCGTGCCCGAGGCCCTCGCCGTGCTGCACGAGACGGTGCGAGCGGGCAACGCCGCGCTCGACGCCGAAGACCTGCCCGCGGCAGCCGCTCACCGCGCCGCGGTGCACGCGATGACGGCGGTGCTCGGCATCGACCCCACCTCCGCCGAGTGGCGCGGCGCCGACCACTCGTCGGTGCACGTCGTGCTGACCGCTCTCGTCGAGCGGCTCATCGACGACCGGCAGCAGGCGAGGGCGACGAAGGACTTCGCGCGCGCAGACGGGATCCGTTCGGATCTCGCCGCCGCGGGCATCACCCTCGAGGATTCGGCGGGTGCGACACATTGGAGTATCGATGGCCGGTAAGCCACGTCCGGGAGCAGTCCGGAAGACGAAGAAGGGGCCGAGCGTCGGCACGGGCGGCAACGGCCGCCGTGCGCTCGAGGGCAAGGGCCCGACCCCGAAGGCGGAGGACCGCGAGTACCACCCCGCCGGCAAGCGCAAGATCGCCCGCGAGCGTCTCGCGGCGAAGACCGGGGGAGCGAAGGCCGGCAGCGGCCAGCCCACCCGGGCGCCGCGTCGCCCTCGCAGCGACGACGCCGAGTACGTCACCGGGCGCAACTCGGTGCTCGAGGCGCTGCGTGCGCGCATCCCCGCCACCGCGCTGTACGTCGCGACCCGCATCGACGTCGACGAGCGCGTCCGCGAGGTGCTCGCCATCGCGAACAACCGCGGCATCCCGCTGCTCGAGGTCACCCGCCCCGAGGTCGACCGGCTCGCCGGCGAAGGCGGGGTGCACCAGGGCCTTGCTTTGAAGGTGCCGGCCTACGAGTACTCGCACCCGCTCGAGATCCTCGACCAGGTCGAGCGGGCGGGCACGACGCCGCTGTTCGTGGCGCTCGACGGCATCACCGACCCCCGCAACCTCGGAGCGATCATCCGCTCCGTCGGCGCCTTCGGCGGTCAGGCGGTCATCGTGCCGCAGCGCCGTTCGGTCGGCCTCACTGCGTCGGCGTGGAAGACGTCGGCGGGCGCCGCGGCGCGCGTCCCGGTCGCGATGGCGGCGAACCTGACGCAGACGCTCAAGGCGCTCAAGGAGCGCGGTTTGTTCGTCGTCGGTCTCGACGGTGACGGCGACGTCTCGCTCCCGGGCCTCGACCTGGCGGGCCGCCCGCTGGTGGTCGTCGTCGGCAGCGAGGGCAAGGGCCTGTCGCGCCTCGTGACCGAGACCTGCGACGCGGTCGTCTCGATCCCGATCAGCGCCGTCACGGAGTCGCTGAACGCGGGCATCGCCGCGAGCGTCGCCCTGTACGAGATCTCGAAGCTCCGCGCCGCCAAGTAGGTGACTCGCCCACTTCACCCCGTGTTCGGCCGTCCGGACGGGGTGAAGTGGGCGACTCAGCACGGCTGTGCCGCCGAGGTGCCCAGTTCTGCGGGTGTTCCGACGTCAGAACCCGCAGATCTGGGCACCTCGCCGAAGCGGTGACTCGCCCACTTCACCCCGTGTTCGGCCGTCCGGACGGGGTGAACTGGGCGACTCAGCACGGCAGCGCCGTCGAGGTGCCGAGTTCTGCGGGTGTTCCGGCGCGACGACCCGCAGAACTGGGCACCTCGCCGCAGCGGGAGTCGTCAGACGCGGGAGCGCCAGTCGTCGTCCTCGTCATCCGTCAGCACCGGAAGGGTGATCGCCGAGGTCGGCGGGTTGATGACGGTCGCCTCGTCGCGGCGGTGCCGCAGCACGTTGTCGATGTACGAACCGAGGGCCTCGGCGAGGGGGATGTCGCGCCCCTCCTCCTGAGCCATGAACCAGCGGTGCTCGAGCAGCTGGTGGAACACCTCGGCTGGCTCGAGACGACGCTTCAGGTCGCGCGGGATTGCCCGGACGACCGGCTCGAAGACCTGCGCGACCCACTCGTGCGCCATGCCCTCCTCGTCGAGCGAATCCTTCGGGAACGTCGCGACATAGGAGTCGAGGTCGTTGAGGAGTCGACGCGCCTGGTTCTCCTGCGCGTCGATGCCGGTCAGGCGCAGCAGACGCCGCTGGTGGTGCCCTGCGTCGACGACCTTCGGCTGGATGCGCACGTTCGTGCCGCCCTCGTCCGCCTTGATCGCGAGCTCCTCGATGTCGAAGCCGAGGTCGTTGAGCCGGTTGACCCGCTCGTTGATGCGCCAGCGCTCCTGATTCGAGATGGTCTCCCAGCCGGTCAGCTCCTTCCAGAGCGTGCGGTACTGGGCGACAATGCGCTCGCTGACCTCGACCGGGTCGAGATCCTCTTCGACGCGGCCACCGGCGGCGAGGTCCATCAGTTCGCCGGCGATGTTGACCCGCGCGACCTCGAGGTCGTTCTCGCGCTGACCGTTCGAGAGCCCGCCGGAGTAGAGCTTGCCCGTCTCGGCGTCGACGAGGTACGCGGCGAAAGCGCCGGCGTCGCGACGGAACAGGGTGTTCGAGAGCGACACGTCGCCCCAGAAGAAGCCGATGATGTGCAGGCGCACGAGCAGCAGGGCGAGAGCGTCGACGAGACGGGTCGCGGTGTCGGGTCGCAGCGCCTGGGAGAAGAGCGCGCGGTAGGGGAGTGAGAACTTCAGGTGCCGCGTGACGAGCACCGGGGCGAGGGCCTCGCCGTTCTCATCGGTGCGGCCCGAGATGACGGCCACCGGGTCGACGCAGGGCACCTCGAGGCGCTGCAGCATGCGCAGCATGTCGTACTCGCGGCGAGCCAGCTCGTCGGTGGTCTCCTTGACCGCGATGACGTAGCCCGAGAGGTGCACGAAGCGGACGAGGTGGCGCGAGATGCCCTTCGGCAGCGCCGCGATCGTGTCGTCGGGCCAGACCTCGAGCGGAAGGTCCCAGGGCAGGTCGAGCAGAGCGGGGTCGACGACCGCCGCGGAGATGTTGAGCGAGCCCGACATGGTCATCGGAGGCAACCCCTTCGCTGGAAATGGGAAAGGGGCCCGCCGCGCACACGCGGCGGGCCCCTTCCAGGCTAGATCAGTGAACGATGGCCTTGTTGCCGAGGCGGTCGCCCGACTCGACGTCGAACACGTGCAGGTGACCCGGCTGGGGGGTCAGGTACACGGTGTCGCCCGCGTTCGGGTGCGTGCGGCCGTCGACGCGTGCGACGACATCGGTGCGGCGACCCTCGACCTCGGAGTGACCGTACAGGTAGCCGTCGGCGCCGAGCTCTTCGACGAGGTCGACGGTGACCTGGAGGCCCTCGCCCTGCGTCGTCGAGACGACGAGGTCCTCGGGGCGGACGCCCACGGTGACCTGCGCGCCGCTGGTGCCGGCGAGCGTGTCGCGCTCGACGTTCACAAGCTGCGAACCGAACTTGACGCCGCCGTCTGCGAGGTCGGCCGGGAACAGGTTCATCGCGGGGCTTCCGATGAAGCCGGCGACGAACACGTTGTTCGGACGCTCGTAGAGGTCGCGCGGGGTACCGACCTGCTGCAGGATGCCGTCCTTGAGGACCGCGATGCGGTCGCCCATGGTGAGGGCCTCGGTCTGGTCGTGCGTGACGTAGACGGTGGTGACACCGAGACGACGCTGCAGCGACGCGATCTGGGTACGGGTCTGCACGCGGAGCTTGGCGTCGAGGTTCGACAGCGGCTCGTCCATGAGGAACACCTGCGGCTGACGGACGATCGCGCGACCCATGGCGACACGCTGACGCTGACCACCCGAGAGGGCCTTCGGCTTGCGGTTCAGGTAGGGCTCGAGGTCGAGCAGCTTGGCGGCCTCGAGGACCCGGGTGGCGCGCTCCTCCTTGCCGACGCCCGCGATCTTGAGCGCGAAGCCCATGTTCTCGGCGACCGTCATGTGCGGGTAGAGCGCGTAGTTCTGGAACACCATCGCGATGTCGCGGTCCTTCGGCGGGATGTCGGTGACATCGCGGTCGCCGATGAGGATGCGGCCGGAGTTGACCTCTTCGAGGCCGGCGAGCATGCGCAGCGAGGTGGACTTACCGCAGCCGGAGGGGCCGACGAGGACCAGGAACTCGCCGTCGGCGACTTCGAGGTTCAGAGCGTCGACCGCGGGGCGGGTCGATCCCGGGTAGAGACGGGTGGCCTGGTCGAAAGTGACTGATGCCATGGTTCTTTCTCCTTCACCGGCAGGTACGTGCCGGACGATCCGTAGTGAATGAAAGCGCGGGCCATCATCGGCCAGCCCGCTGATTATGGCATCGAGAACCTGAAGATAAGCAATACATATGAAAACGCATGCGATCGGGGCCTCCGTCAGCGTGTGCGGATGGATGGGCGGCGGCGCCCCGTAAACTCGTCGCGGCGCTGCAACCGCGCCGATCCGCCGAGAGAGAAGAGTCGTTTGATGTCGACCGGAGGACCTGGAGGCCCTAGGCCGTCGAAGAACGAGCGGCGTGAGGCTGCCCGTGAGAAGGCCCGCGCGCTGCGCGAGGAGCAGAAGAAGAGGGAGCGCCGCAACCGCTTCCTCATCGGTGGCGGCATCGGTGTCGGTGCGCTCGCGGTCATCGCGATCATCGCCGTCGTGATCGTCATGTCGATCCGTCCCGCGGGCCCCGGCCCCGAGAACATGGCCTCGGACGGCATCAAGATCGGTGCCGGTCTCGTCGCCGAGACGACGCCCGCCCTGCAGCCCGGGGAAGACCCGGCCGACCCCAGCGAGAACGAGCCCGGCGTGGTCGACGTGCGCGTCTGGGTGGACTACCAGTGCCCCTTCTGCCAGGCCTTCGAGGCTGCTAACGGTGAGCAGCTGCGCGGCTGGGTCGAGGACGGCTCCGTCACCCTCGCGGTGCACCCCATCTCGTTCCTCGACGCGCAGTCGTCGGGCAACCGCTACTCGACCCGTGCCGCGAACGCCGCCGCCTGCGTCGCGAACTACTCGCCCGACAACTTCTTCGACTTCAACCAGATCGCTTTCGAGGGGCAGCCCGCCGAGGGGGGCAACGGTCTCGAGGACGACGCGATCATCGCGTTCACCGAAGAGGCGGGTGTCACCGACCCGGCCGTCGCGCAGTGCATCACCGACCAGGAGTTCCGCACCTGGGTCGGCGACGCGACGAAGCGCGCCTTCGCGGGGCCGATCCCGGACAGCGACATCGAGGCCGTCAGCAGCACTCCGACGATCATCGTGAACGGCACCCGCTACACCGGCGCCATCGATGACCCGGAAGAGTTCGCGGCCTTCGTGCTGGCGCAGTCGTCGAGCACCTCGACGCCGACGCCGACGCCGACGCCGACCGCGACTCCGTAGACTGATCGCGCGGCTCCAGCCGCAGGCCGGCTTGGCGCAATTGGTAGCGCACCTAACTTGTAATTAGGGGGTTGCGGGTTCAAGTCCCGCAGTCGGCTCGACTGCTCTCGGCACCATGGATCACCCGTCCGCCAGGAGGGGCGATTCGTCGTCCATGGACTTCTCCGGCGGCGGCGGAAGATGACGGGTGCTCGACATTAGGTGATGTCCGAACCTGCGCGTAGGGTGTGTGCCATCGGAAGTATGTGACTCCTCGGGGGCGAAGACAACTCGGCGACCACTCGTCGACGCAAGCTCACGGGGCTTCCTTATTGAAACCGGAGACCATCTAACCTCCGAGATCGCGGGTCTTCCATGACCGCAGACAATTTCCTTCAGCAGCCGGTCGAAAGCGGATCGGCACCAGAGGCTCTCTCGTTCGAAGCGGCACCGCTCAGTGCGCTCGGCCAGTCGAACGTCGAGAGCGTATTCGCGCCCGCGCTGCCCAAAGTCGGGTCGTCGTCATCGCGTCGTCGCCGCACCACCTTCCAGCGTTCCAGGCGCGCGTCGATGGTCTTCTACCGGGTTGCGTTCGCCGTGCTGGCCGCCGGGCTCGCGGGCCTCGTGGCCTACTTCCTGACTCTCTGACCTCGCTGCAGTGACCGAGAGCCGCTGAGGCGCAGTGGGCGCGTCAGAGGATGGTGAGGAACTCGTTCGGATCGACCGGACGCTTCCCGCGCGCGTCGAGATACTTCTCGCGGACTCCGCCGACGTAGAGCCAACCGAGCAGTTCTTCGTTCTTCTTGAGCTTGTGCACCTTGCGCACGGGCTTCGTGCGAGTGAGCTCGCCGGTGCGCCAGAAAACACCCCAGCCCGCTTCGTCGAGCAGGAGTGAGAGCGTGTGGGCGACGCCGGCGGCGGTCGCGTCCTGCTCCCAGGCGGGCACCTTCGACTTCTTGCGCGACGCCACCACCGCGATGAGCAGCGACGAGCGGAACGGCTTCTCGGACGGCTTGCGGGATCCGTCGGCCTTGCCGAGCGCTTTGCCGAGCTTGGCGCGGGCGCTGCCGCGGATCTCGATCAGCCGCCAGGGCCGCAGGGAACTGTGGTCGGCCACGCGTGACGCCGCCGCGACGAGGGGCAGGAGCTCCTCACGGGTCGGAGCGGAGTCGGTGACCGACGAGTGAGACCTCCGCGCGAGAGCCGCGCGGAGGACGGGCGAGTCGCCGATCAGTCCTTCTCCTCGAAGTCGAGCGAGATGGAGTTCATGCAGTAGCGGTCGCCGGTGGGCGTCTGGGGAGCGTCGTCGAACAGGTGCCCGAGGTGCGAGCCGCAGGTGGCGCACAACACCTCCGTGCGGACCATGCCGAGCGACGCGTCGCGCTCGAGCTTCACGGCGTCGTCGGAGACCGGCTCGAAGAAGCTCGGCCATCCGGATCCGGAGTCGAACTTGGTGGTGCTCGTGAACAGCTCGGCACCGCACGCCTTGCAGACGTAGACGCCCTCACGCTTCTCGTCGAGTAGCGCGCCCGTCCACGGACGTTCCGTCGCCGCCTGGCGCAGAACCTTGAACTCGTTGTCGGAGAGGCTCTCGCGCCACTCGCTGTCGCTCTTCTCGACCTTGTACGCCATGTGTACCTCCGTGGTGGGCTCGTTGATCCTAAGCCGACGCGCCTGTGCGCGCCCCGGACGCGCACCGCACGCGTCCTATGAGGAAAACGGGAAGCCGCCGGACCCTATTCCGTGGCGCTCGGCGGGCCACGCCGAGCGCGGTGCGCGAGACGGCTAGGGTCTATCCGATCGTTCCCGTTGCCCCTGAAGGACCCATGCCGACTTTCGCCCCCGACCGCTTCGATGAGGTGCCCGAGGATCTGCATCGCGTCGGGGCGCACCGAGCGCCGAAGAAGCGCGGGCGCGGCTGGATCACCTTCGCCTGGGCCGCGCTCGCGACGGGGCTGATCGTCGCGGCGGGCGTCACCGCCATGTTCGTGATCAACGATCGCGTCTCCTTCGAGAATCCGTTCGCGGCGTCGACCCCCACGCCCGAGCCGAGCGCGACGCCGACCATCGCTCCGACGATCGACCCCGCTCAGACCGTCGTCGTGCTGAACGGGACCCAGACCGACGGCCTCGCGGGCCAGGTGGGCGACCAGCTCGTCGCCGCGGGCTGGAACGTCACCACGCGCAGCAACGCCGATTCCGACGTCGACGCGACCACCGTCTACTACAGCGACCCCACGCAGGAGGGGGCGGCGAAGGGCATCGTCGAGACCCTCGGAGCCGGCCGCATCCAGCTCTCGGACGCGTTCGTGATCGAAGGGGTGCCGCGGCTCGTCGTGGTGATCGGGGCCGACTTCGGCGCCCCGGCCGCCGCCGAGGGCGACACCGAAGCGGACACGGCCGAGGAGTAGACCGCTCGTCCCCGACCTGTCGGTGCCGGCCGCTCGCGAAATGTCGCCGATGTTTCGGCTGCGTTTAATGTTCGATCGAAAGTGACGACTCCTTAGGCAATCGTGCCCACACGCTTGTTTTCGGGGTGGGGCGCTCCGCTACTATCGCGGAACGGTCGGTCCCCCTCCGCCCCCGTCGCCGCGATCACCACTGCGTCGACGGAGCGGGAAGGACAGCAAACATCACCCCGTCTGCTCCGACCGGGGGTTGGTCGCACGGCCGCCCGGTCAGCACAGCAATCGGGAGTTGGAAAATGGCGCGAGGAACCGTCAAGTGGTTCAACGCTGAGAAGGGCTACGGCTTCATCACGGTCGACGACGGAGGGCAGGACGTATTCGTCCACTACTCCGCCATCGACATGGCGGGATACAAGTCGCTCGAAGAGGGCCAGGCGGTCGTCTTCGAGGTAGGCACCGGAGCGAAGGGTCCGCAAGCGGAGGCAGTCAAGCTCGCTTGACTCGTGAGCGGATTCTCCGCCCACGCCCACACCTAACGCCGTCCGCGATGCGGGCGGCGTTAGTGTTTGGGCCGTGAGGACACGCCCTGGGGGAGGCGCCCGTCGTCGGGCTGCGTTGATCGTGCTGCCCGTGTCCGCTCTGCTGCTCGGAGGATGCGCGATCGAGCGGGTCGAGGCGGCGCCGGCACCCGTGCTGACACCCACCTACACCTCGACGTTCGCGCCGGCTCCGGTGACGGAGCTCACACCGTTGCGCGGCACCTCGGTCGCCGCCGGCACCGCCGCGAACCCCTCCATCGCCGCGAAGGTCGACAACCACGAGGAAGCGCGCCCGCAGTACGGCCTCGACCGTGCGGACGTCGTCTTCGAGGAGCTCGTCGAAGGCGGGCTGACCCGATACGTTGCGGTCTGGCAATCGGATGTCCCCGAACTCATCGGCCCGGTCCGCTCCATCCGGCCGATGGATCCCGACATCATCTCCCCGTTCGGCGGCATCGTCGCCTACTCCGGCGGTCAGGAGATCTTCGTCGACATGATGCGCGACACGGTCGTCTACAACGCGATCCACGGCAACAGCGACACCGACGAGACGTTCTTCCGCACCGACGAGAAGGATTCGCCGCACGACGTCGTCGTGAAGGCGCAGGAGGTCGTCGCGCAGCACGCCGACCTGGGCAGGCCCGCGCAGCAGTTCGCGTGGTCGCTCGACGTCGCGTCGGCGACCGCGGCGAAAGAGGGGACGCCGACCTCGCGCATCGACACGACGTTCTCGAGTTCCCGGTTCCCGCACTGGCAGTGGGACGCCGCTCGCGGGCAGTACCTGCGCTTCCAGGAGGGCGAGCCCGACTTCGACTCCGCCGGGGTGCAGCTGGGGGCGACGAACCTGGTCGCCATGCGGGTCGCCATCGACGACACCTACGGGTACGTGCCGAAGACCGTCATGGTCGGCAGCGGTGAGGCCTGGATCTCCACCGGCGGCGGCACGGTGCACGCCACCTGGTCGAAGGCCGATCGCGGTGCCCCGATCCGCCTCGTCGACGACCGCGGAGTCGTCGTGCGACTGGCTCCCGGCAACACCTGGATCGAGCTGATCCCCGACAGCGGCGCGGTTACGCTCACGCCGTAATCGGCACCCCTCGTCTCGCCTTGCACTCTCCAGGGTCGACTGCCAAGATTGTTTAGCACTCGGTATTGCTGAGTGCCAACGAATCGCACGTCGGTTACGTCCGGGAGGGACGACTACAACTCATGGCAAAGATCATCGCCTTCAACGAAGAGGCCCGCCGCGGCCTCGAGCGTGGACTCAACACGCTGGCTGACGCGGTCAAGGTGACCCTCGGGCCGCGCGGCCGCAACGTCGTTCTCGAGAAGAAGTGGGGCGCCCCCACCATCACGAACGACGGCGTCTCCATCGCCAAGGAGATCGAGCTCGACGACCCGTACGAGAAGATCGGTGCCGAGCTCGTCAAGGAGGTCGCCAAGAAGACCGACGACGTCGCCGGCGACGGAACCACCACCGCCACCGTGCTCGCGCAGGCGCTGGTCCGCGAGGGCCTCCGCAACGTGGCCGCCGGTGCCGACCCGATCAGCCTGAAGAAGGGCATCGAGAAGGCCGTCGAGGCCGTCTCGAAGTCGCTCGTCGACAACGCCAAGGAGATCGAGACCAAGGACCAGATCGCCGCGACCGCGTCGATCTCGGCCGCCGACCCCGAGATCGGCTCGATCATCGCCGAGGCCATCGACAAGGTGGGCAAGGAAGGCGTCGTCACCGTCGAGGAGTCGAACACCTTCGGCACCGAGCTCGAGCTCACCGAGGGCATGCGCTTCGACAAGGGCTACCTGTCGGCGTACTTCGTCACCGACCCCGAGCGTCAGGAAGCGGTCTTCGAGGACCCCTACATCCTGATCGTCAACTCGAAGATCTCGGCGATCAAGGACCTGCTCCCCATCGTCGACAAGGTGATCCAGTCGGGCAAGCAGCTCCTCATCATCGCCGAGGACGTCGAGAGCGAAGCCCTCGCCACCCTCGTCGTGAACAAGGTGCGCGGCATCTTCAAGTCGGTCGCCGTCAAGGCTCCCGGCTTCGGTGACCGTCGCAAGGCTCAGCTCCAGGACATCGCGATCCTCACCGGCGGACAGGTCATCTCCGAGGAGGTCGGCCTCAAGCTCGAGAACGCCACCCTCGACCTGCTCGGTCAGGCCCGCAAGGTCGTCGTCACGAAGGACGAGACCACCATCGTCGACGGGGCCGGCGACGCCGCTCAGATCGCCGGTCGTGTCGCTCAGATCCGTGCCGAGATCGAGAACACCGACAGCGACTACGACCGCGAGAAGCTCCAGGAGCGTCTCGCGAAGCTCGCCGGTGGCGTGGCCGTCATCAAGGCGGGTGCCGCGACCGAGGTCGAGCTGAAGGAGCGCAAGCACCGCATCGAGGACGCCGTCCGCAACGCGAAGGCTGCCGTCGAAGAGGGCATCGTCGCCGGTGGTGGCTCGGCCCTCATCCAGGCCGGCGCCATTGCCTTCGAGTCCGAGGCCATCACGGGCCTCACGGGCGACGAGGCGACCGGCGCGAACATCGTCAAGGTCGCCATTGACGCCCCGCTCAAGCAGATCGCGCTGAACGCCGGTCTCGAGCCCGGCGTCGTGGCCGAGAAGGTCCGCTCGCTCCCCGTCGGTCACGGCCTCAACGCCGCGTCCGGTGAGTACGGCGACCTCTTCGCCCAGGGCATCATCGACCCCGCCAAGGTGACGCGTTCCGCGCTCGTCAACGCAGCGTCGATCGCCGGCCTCTTCCTCACCACCGAGGCCGTCGTCGCCGACAAGCCCGAGAAGAACCCGGCTCCGGTCGGCGACCCCACGGGCGGCATGGACTTTTGATCGCCCACTGACGCGCCAGCGTCAGTAGCGATCAGGTCGAGTGACCCGCGGTTCAGCGGGGCGTATCGAGACCTGAGTCTGCCCCCGTCCATCGACTGGTTCGACGGACACACACGAAAGGCCGGTTCCCCTTCGGGGGAGCCGGCCTTTCGGCGCTGCTGCCGACCTTCGGGTCAGCGGATGGCGAAGAGGCGGGCGTTCGCCTGCTCGACGTCGAGGTACTGACGACCGGCGGCGCCGAGCGCCGCGTTGATGGCGGTGATGCTCTCTTCGACGCGCTGCTGCACCGACCGCCAGTCGGCGGCGACCGTCTGGAAGGCGACGGAGGCGTCGCCGCCCCACGAGGCCTGCAGGCCGGTGAGCTGCGCCATCAGCGCGGCGGCGTCGCCCTGGATGCGGGCGATGGTGCCGGCGACGGACGCCTGGGCGGCGAAGACGGCCTCGCTGTCGACGGTGAACTTGGGCATGGATTGCTCCTGTCTCGATGGTGTGATCGAGACGCTATGCCGGGGTCGGCCCGCCGTGGACGGCGTTCAGGCGGACGTGGGAGCTGCGGTGGCGTCGGCGTCGCTGGGGAGGAACAGCGGCAGCCGCACGCGGAAGGTCGCTCCGCCGCCCGGGGTCTCATCGACCTCGACGGAGCCGCGGTGTGCGGCGACGATCGCGGAGACGATCGCGAGTCCGAGTCCGCTGCCACCCGTGTCGCGGGTGCGCGACGAATCGGCGCGCCAGAAGCGCTGGAAGATCTTCTCCCGCACCTGGCGCGGGATGCCCTCGCCGTGGTCGACGACCTCGAGGGTCGCGGTGCCCTTCGCCGCGTTGGCACGGACGACGATCTCGATCGGGGTCTCGATGGGGGTGAAGCGGGTCGCGTTGCCGAGCAGGTTGGTGAGGACCTGACGGATCTTGTTCTCTTCCCCCATCACGAGGGCGCGGACTCGCGCGTTCTCGGGGGCGGTGTCGGGGGCGACGACGACGACCTGCATCGGTCCGCGCTCACGGGCGCGGCGTCGCAGGCGCGCGAGCTGGGTGCGGCTGAAGGCGATCGGGCCGGTGACGGTCGCGTTGCGGATCGATCGGCGGAGGTTCGTGCGCGGAAGCGTGCTCGACGCGGTCGGCTGGTCGGGGAGCGGCTCGGACGGTCCGCCGAACTCGTCCTCGAAGCCGAGGATGATGTCGTCGGTGCCGAGGCTCTCGCCTTCGAGGTCGTTGTCGGTGACGACGCTGACCACGCGGCCGGGGGAGGAGGCCATCGCGTCGAGCGCGGCGTCCTTCGCGAGCGGCAGCAGGTCGACCTCGGTGAGCTGGAGCGGCTTCGTCTCGTCGAGTCGGGCGAGCTCGAGCAGGTCGGCGACGAGCCCGCTCATGCGCACCGCCTCCTTCTCGATGCGCTCCATGGCCTGACCGACCTCGTCGCGGCTCTGCAGCGCGCCCATGCGGTAGAGCTCGGCGTAGCCGCGCAGAGACACGAGAGGGGTGCGCAGTTCGTGGCTCGCGTCGCCGACGAAGCGGCGCATCTGGTCGATGGTGCGGGCCCGGTCGTTGAGCGCCTTGTCGATGCGGTTGAGCATCAGGTTCAGCGAACGGTTGAGGCGACCGACCTCGGTGTTCGGGGTCGCGCCCTCGAGGCGCTGGCTGAAGTCGCCCTCGGCGATGGCGGCCGCGGTCTTCTCCACC
This sequence comes from Herbiconiux sp. L3-i23, assembly GCF_023734115.1. Lineage (NCBI taxonomy): Bacteria > Bacillati > Actinomycetota > Actinomycetes > Micrococcales > Microbacteriaceae > Herbiconiux > Herbiconiux sp. L3-i23. The sequence continues at coordinate 2,641,463 of NZ_AP025737.1, read as the reverse complement.
CGCCGAAGCGGGCCGAACGCCCCGGTCACGAGCAGGCGGGTGATGATGGCGCCGAGCGCCACGACAACGATGCCGAACAGCAGGAAGAGCGTGAACATCCGCGCGATCGCGTTGTTGGTGCTGTCGAGCGGGACTCCGACGATCAGCGTGTGCGGCTCATCGTCGACGGTGACGGGGAACGCCGCGGTGCGCCACTGGCTCTCGCCGTCGTCGCTCTCGAGGGTGAAGGTGCGCCCCTCGTTCTGCTCGGTCCAGGCGAGCGTCACCCCCGACGAGTCGGGCGTCGACAACGATCCGAGCTTCTCGGAGTTGTCGGTGAACAGCCCGCCGTCGGTGTCGATGATGGCCAGGTAGTAGTTGCTGAGGCTGGCGTGCCAGTAGTCCATGAAGTCGGACTGGTCGTCGGCCTCGGCGAGCTGCTTCTGCACCTGCGCCGCCGCCGCCTTGACCTGGGTGTCGACCTCCTGGAACAAGAAGCTGCGCATCACGGTCATCGTGCCGAGGCCCGAGATCGCGAGTCCGAAGGTCAGCAGGAGCACGGTGACGCCGGTGATCTTGGTGCGCAGCGAGATGCTGTTCCACCAGGTCAGAAGCGATGCGTGCACGGGGAGGAGTGTAGATGCAGGAGTGTGAGGAACCCGTGCGAGCGAGCGCCCGGACTCAGCCCTTGCTGGCCTTCAACATATAACCGAAGCCGCGCTTGGTCTGGATCATCGGCTCGGACGAGTACTGGTCGAGCTTGCGACGCAGGTAGGAGATGTACGACTCGACGATGCCCGCGTCGCCGTTGAAGTCGTACTCCCAGACGTGATCGAGGATCTGCGCCTTCGAGAGGACGCGGTTCGGGTTCAGCATCAGGTAGCGCAGCAGCTTGAACTCGGTCGGGCTTAGCTCGACGGACTCGGCACCGATGGTCACCTCGTGGGTGTCCTGATCCATCGTGAGCTCGCCGGCGCGGATGATGGCGTCCTCTTCGGCGTGCATGGTGCGGCGCAGGATCGCCTTGATGCGCGCGACGATCTCGTCGAGGCTGAACGGCTTGGTGACGTAGTCGTCGCCGCCGACCGTGAGTCCGGTGATCTTGTCCTCGGTGTCGTCCTTGGCGGTGAGGAACAGGATGGGGGAGGTGTAGCCCGACGAGCGGAGGCGCTTGGTGACGCCGAACCCGTTCATGTCGGGCAGCATCACGTCGAGGATTATGAGATCCGGCTCTTCCTCGAGCACTGCGGAGATAGCGCCGGCGCCGTTGCCCACCGCGCGGACGGCGAAGCCTGCGAACCGCAGGCTGGTCGTCAGGAGATCGCGGATGTTGGGCTCGTCGTCGACGACGAGAATGCGGGGTCCGTCGGCCATGTGGCCATTATCTGCACGTACCCTGGGCACAGTCTGAGAGTCGGGCGTGCGGGAGGCGTGATCAGCGCCGACGTCGCCAATTAAGAACGACAACGGCCACGATGAGCCCGAACGCGATCGGCAGAGCGATGAGCGGGAACACCAGAACCAGCGGCCAGACGCCCACCGTGTAGTCGAAGACGCCCCAGACCGGGGCGAGCAGGAGGGCGAGGAACGCGAGCACCGATAGCGCGAAGATCGTGATCGCCATGTAGGCGAGGATGCGTTCGGAGCGCGCGGTGTCTGCGGTGGCCATGCGATCAGGATATTGGTGCCGTGGCGGTGCGATGCGGCACCCGCGCGGAAACCGCGCCCCGTCTACAATTGGTGCCGCGTCCCGCGCAGATCGTGAGGCGCGCTCGACAGGAAGTAGGCAGGCGATATGCCCACCGGCAAAGTGAAGTTCTTCGACGAGGAGAAAGGCTTCGGGTTCATCAGCGCTGACGACGGCAGCGAAGTGTTCCTGCACGTCTCCGCGCTGCCCGCCGGTGTCTCGAGCGTGAAGCCCGGTACGAAGCTCGAGTTCGGCGTCGCCGACGGCAAGCGCGGACTGCAGGCTCTCTCGGCTCGCGTGCTGCAGGCGCCGCCGAGCCTCAGCAAGGCCCAGCGCAAGCCGGCCGACGACATGGCGATCATCATCGAGGATCTCGTCAAGCTGCTCGACGGCGTCGGCACATCGCTGAAGCGCGGCCGCTACCCCGACGGCCCCCACGCCAAGAAGATCGCGGCCATGTTGCGCCGTGTTGCGGACGAGATGGATGCGTGAGCCGGCCGACGCCGACCGTGCGTTGATCGACACCGCACGCGAGGCTCTCTTCGAGATCACCGACCCGGAGACCGTTGGAGCCGTCGCGGGAATCGACGACTCGGTCGACGGCGTCGTCGACGTCTACTTCGCCTCCACCATGTCGGGCTACCCGTCGTGGCGCTGGAACGTCTCCGTCTCCACGATCGACGGTGACGAGTTCCCGTCGGTGCTCGAAGCGGAACTCCTTCCGGGGGACGGCGCGCTGCTCGCACCCGACTGGGTGCCCTGGGCCGACCGTCTTGCCGACTACCGCGCGGCGCAGGCCGAGTCCGCCGACGGCGAGAACGACGACGATGCAGACCTCGACGACGATGATGACGACGAGTCCGACCTCGACGACGACCTCGACGATGACGACGACCTCGAGGTCTCGGACGACGACTCGGATGACGACGACTCCGACGACGATGACGACGATGACGACGACCTGGTCGACAGCGACGTCCTCGATCGCGATGACGAGATCGACGGTGTCGACTTCGAGAGCTCCGATTTCGACGAGCAGGGCGGCAGCGGAGCCGGTTTCGGCGGGTCAGGGGCCTCGAGCGCCGGCGGCGTCGAGGACGGCCTCACCACCATCGACGAGGAACTCAGCGCGAGCGAGCACATCGACGACGACGTCGACTTCGACGACGAGAACCGCGGCGACCGGGTCTGACCGCCGGGAACGGCTCCCGCTCCCTCCCGCGCCGCGGTCACCGCGTCGTCGGGGGAAGCGGGAGCCGCTTCAGCGTCGGCGGACCGCTTTGGTGCGGAGCTGGGTATAAACGAGACCTGCGACCCCCAGGGCCACCCCGACGGCGCAGGTGGCGATGAGGAACGGGTCGTCGGTCATCATCGGCGTGACCACGAGTGCGACCACGAGGGCCACCACCCAGATTGCGGTGCCGACGATGATCGCGCGGCGGTCGTCCGTCTCGACGGGAGCCGGATCGGGGTGACGGTCTTCTGCGCGCAGGTAGAGCTTCACGATCAGATCCGCTCGAGCACGTAGTCGATCGACGCGGTGAGCGCGCGGACATCGCTCGGCTCGATCGCGGCGAAGGTCGCGACTCGCAGCTGATTGCGGCCGAGCTTGCGGTACGGCTCGGTGTCGACGATGCCGTTGGCGCGCAGCGTCGCGGCGATGGCCGCGGCGTCGACGCCCTCCTCGAAGTCGATGGTGACGACCACCTGCGACCGGTCGGCCGGATCGGCGACGAACGGCGTCGCGACGGCGGTGCGCTCCGCCCAGTCGTAGAGGATGCCGGAGGACTCGCGGGTGCGGGCGTCGACGGCGGCGAGTCCGCCGAGGCCGAGCATCCACTCGAGCTGACTGTCGAGCATGACGAGGGTCGCGATCGCGGGGGTGTTGAGCGTCTGCTGCAGACGCGAGTTGTCGACCGCCTGTTGCAGGCTGAGGAAGTCGGGGATGTACCGGCCCGACGCGGCGATGCGCTCGACGCGTTCGATCGCGGCAGGGGACATCAGGGCGAGCCAGAGCCCGCCGTCGGAGGCGAAGTTCTTCTGCGGGGCGAAGTAGTAGACGTCGAACTCGTTCGCGTCGACCGCGATGCCGCCAGCGGCGCTCGTCGCATCGATCACCGTCAGAGCGCCGTCGTCGCCGACCACACGGCGGACGGGGGCCTGCACTCCGGTCGAGGTCTCATTGTGAGGCCAGGCGTAGACGTCGACGCCCTCGAGGGGACCGAGTTCGCCGCGGGTGCCGGCGTCGGTCTTGGTGACCGCCGGCGCCTCGAGGTGCGGAGCGCCCGCCGCCTTCACGAACTTCGCGCCGAACTCGCCGAAGGAGAGGTGCGAGCTGCGTCGTTCGATGAGACTGAACGCCGCCGCATCCCAGAACGCGCTGGACCCGCCGTTGCCGAGGACCACCTCGTAGCCGTCGGGCAGGGAGAAGAGGTCGGACAGCTGCGAGCGCACGCTCGCGACGAGGTTCTTGACCGGCTTCTGCCGGTGGGAGGTGCCGAAGAGAGAGGTGCCGGCGGCGACCAGGGCCGCGACCTGCTCTTCGCGCACCTTCGAGGGGCCGCAGCCGAAACGTCCGTCGAGAGGGCGGAGGTCGTTGGGGATGACGAGTTCGCTCATGGTCGCACCAGTTTAGGAGCGCGTCACCCAGCGCCCCGTCGATGTTCAGCGGCCGCGGACTAGACTTCCATTTGTCTTGATGACGAGCGAAAGGGAGGGCCCGTGACGGATCTCGTGGACACCACCGAGATGTATCTGCGCACCATCCTCGACCTCGAAGAAGAGGACATCGTCCCCCTTCGCGCGCGCATCTCGGAGCGTCTCGGCCACTCCGGACCCACGGTGTCCCAGACCGTCGCCCGCATGGAGCGGGACGGTCTCGTCGTCGTCTCGGGCGACCGTCACCTTGAGCTCACCAGCGTCGGCCGGCTCAAGGCGACGCACGTGATGCGCAAGCATCGCCTCGCCGAGCGGCTCCTCAGCGACGTCATCGGACTCGAATGGGAGTTCGTGCACGACGAGGCCTGCCGCTGGGAGCACGTCATGAGCGAACAGGTCGAACGCCGCCTCATCGACATGCTGGGCAACCCCACCGAGTCCCCCTACGGCAACCCCATTCCCAGCCTCGACGACCTCGGCACGTCGCCCGCGGTCGCCTTCCTCGACGGCGTCACCAACCTGGTCGAGTACGTGCGCTCCGGCAACTCCGGCACTGCGACGATCCGTCGCCTGGGGGAGCCAGTGCAGTTCGACCCCGAACTGCTGCGCCAGCTGAAGGACGCGGGCGTCGTGCCCGGTGCTGTCGCGGTCGTCGGTGACGCCGGCCAGTACATCTCGCTGCGCGTCGAGGGCTTCGGCGAGGGCATCGAGTTGCCCACCGAAGTGGCCGGGCACGTCTTCATCGAAACCCCCTGAGCCCCCACTCCCGGCGCACCGGGTAGGGGAGTTCCCATGTCCTCCCCAGGGGAAAACGTTACCGATTCGTTGCTCCCGGCGAGTCGGAAAGTGACAGATCCCCGCACCTGCCCTACCCTGGGGTATCCCTAGTCGCCAGAAAGGCCGGCGGCCCGGGGCGGAAGTCGCGACGTCTCCCCATCCCCCGTCTCGCGATTTCTTCACGTTCAACACGCGCACAGGGCGGGTCCCGACACCCCAGTCGGGAAGAGACGCAGGAGGAATCTCTTGGCCCTGACGAGTGACAACGAGCGGTCGCAAGACCGGTCGAACCCGACACCCGAAACCACCCCGACTTCCGCACCGGTCACCCGCCGGGAGTCTCGCACCGCCGCCAAGCCCGGCATGGGCTCACGTCTCGCGATGGCCGGACGCGCCGTCGCCGTGTCGCGCCCCGCCGCATCCGTGGGTGCGGCGACGAAGCGCAGCCGTGGACGCAACTTCTTGAGCGTCGCGGTGATGACGCTGGCCGCAGGGCTCGTCGCCACGCTCGCGATCCCGTCGTACGCGTTCGACCCGGTGGCCAACGCGTCGCCCGAGTTCGAGGCGTCCGAACTGCAGACCCTCAAGTTCAGCGAGGCGCAGACGGTCGACGTCGCCGCCGACGCCACCCAGACGACGGTCGCGCGCGACAACTACACGGCGACCAGCATCGAAGAGCTGCGCGCCGCGCAGGAAGCCGCCGCTGCTGCCGAGGCGCGGGCCGCCGCTGCAGCCAGCTACGCCTCGTACAGCGGTCCGAGCGCCGGCGACTACCTCGCCAACCCGCCGTACCCCAACTTCAGCCTCGACCAGGTCTACCAGGTGGGTCTGCAGTACCAGGGCGTTCCCTACCGCTACGGCGGCTCCGACCCGTCGGGCTTCGACTGCTCGGGCTTCGTGATGTTCGTCTACGCGCAGTTCGGCATCCAGCTCGCCCACTCGGTGCGCAGCCAGGCCGCGTCCGGAACCGTCATCTCGGCCGCCGACGCGCAGCCCGGCGACCTCGTCATCTTCAGTGACGGCAGCCACGACGGCATCTACGCGGGCAACGGCAACGTGCTGCACGCTCCCTACGAGGGTGCATCGGTGCGAGTCCAGCCGATCTGGGCCAGCGTCTACTACGTGCGACTCGGCATCTGATCCTCGAGCGGTACGCCGTGTGAACTTCGCGTTACGCGAGGCGCTCTCCGGCGAGTGCGCAGGCCACGACTGCGTAGACCTGCATTATGGTTGCCTCACTGACGCCAGAGAGCGAGAGTCATGCAACCCGGCAGCCGCATCCCCTCCACGGATGTCTGCGCGCGCGCCGGACAACTGCCTGGCGGCCGGATAACCGGTCGTCGTATCTCTGCGGCCACTGACCAAGGGCACCGTCTTCGGACGGTGCCCTTTTTCGTGCCCGTGAACCCGTCGGAAGCGATCGCAGACCTGCAAGCCGTGCAGGGAGCTCGAAAGGACGGCTATGCGCACACTGGTGCTGAACGCGGGATATGAACCGCTCGCGGTGATCTCCTTCAAGCGGGCCCTGATGCTCGTCATGGGCGGCAAGGCGACGGTCGTCGCCGCCGACGACCTGAATCCGGTGGTCGCCGCGTCGGGGGAGTGGGATCGGCCGAGCGTCATCCTGCTGACGCGCTACGTGCGCATCCCGGGCGGCAGGCGCATGCCGGTGTCGCGACGCGGGGTGCTGCGTCGCGACGGTCAGCGGTGCGGATACTGCGGGCACGGTGCGACCACGGTCGACCATGTCATGCCGCGTTCGCGCGGCGGTGCGGACTCGTGGGAGAACCTCGTGGCCTGCTGCCTGCGGTGCAACAACGTGAAGGGCGACCGCACGCCGGCCGAGATGGGCTGGCAGTTGCGGACGACCCCACGGCCGCCGCACGGATCCGCGTGGCTGGTGCGTGGTGTCGAGAAGCCGCAGGACGACTGGACCGAGTTCCTGGCCCCCGCCGCCTGACCCGCGGCCTCGGCTGCTCCGTGGTCGGGCTCGGTCCACCACTCGGCGCCCGCCTGCCCTGCCACGCCCCGCCAAGCGAACCGATACGACGGCACCCGAACTCGAGGTGCACGGATCAGGAGTTCGTGCACGGATCAGGAACATCGGCCGAATCGGTCCTGATCGGTGTGCGAGGTGCCCGATTTTCGGACCGATCTCCTGATCCGTGCACGCTTCGCGGTGAGGCTCGGGGGCTTCGCGGAACGAACGGCGGGGGCGGCTCGCCGTTACCGATCCGTGACAGAACGACGATCTTCGCGTACCCTTCGATGGTTGCTTTCGTATGAAGGTGATCGTTCCAAAGGTTTTTCAGGGTGGTGCGCGTGACTGAAGTGGGCTTCAAGCCGACAGACGCAGGCGAACCCGCAACCCAGTCCAACCCCACCCGCCGACAGCTCCGAGAGGCCGAATCCGTCGGCCGTTCACCTCGTCGAGCACGCCCGCGCGACGCTCGCACCGGCGCGTCCTTCCGCCGCCCTCGGGCTGTCGAAGCGCCGGTCGCCGCAGCTGCCGCCGTCGCTCCGGTGAAGAAGAGCGTCAACCCGCTGCGCGTGCTCATCACCGTGTTGGTGGTTCCCGGGCTGGTGGCGACCGCGGCTCTGCCCGCGTATGCCTCGACGTTCTCGAGCGACGCGCAGACCGCGTCGTCGATGACCACCGGACAGAGCCTTTCCGTCGCCGCGACCGCGGCGTCGACCACGATCAGCCGTGACGGTGTCACGGCGACCTCCGACGCGGAGATGGCGGCCCGCAAGGCCGACCCGGCACGCGAGCTGCGCGTCGAGGAGTACGACGCGTCCGGAGCGCGCGAACTCGGCGACGACTACCCGTGGCCGTATGAGGCGTCTGACGACGAGGGCGGCGGGCTGTCCCCGCTCAACTACTACTACCGCGAGTGCGTCGACTTCGTCGCCTGGCGGCTGAACCGCGACGCGGGCTCGACGAGCGCGCCGTGGAAGTACGTCTGGTCGAACCTCACCCCGAACGGCGGCAACGCGTCGGCATGGGCATCCAACTGGAAGTCGCACGGGTGGCCCACCGGCTCTGAGCCCGTTCCCGGCTCGGTGGCCTGGTTCAACGGCAACCACGTCGCCTACGTCAAGGCGGTGACCGATGACGGCCAGGTCGTCATCGAGGAGTACAACCACGGCAGCACCCACAAGTACGGGATCCGCACCATCCCGGCCAGCTCGGTCGCCCTCTTTCTCTACGCCCCTCCCCGCTGACGCCCGCCGCCGCTCGTTGAGCGCAGCGATACGGAGGCACTCCGCGCCCCTGCTCGCTGAGGAGGCCCGCCAGGGTGGTCGCGAAGCGAAGCGCTTGGCGCTGTGTGGGCTCGTTTCATTTCGCGATGGCCGTGGACGGCCTCCTCAATGACCGGAACGAGTGAACGCGCCTGCTCGCTGAGGAGGCCTGCCAGGGCCGTCGCGAAGCGAGGCACTTGGCACTGTGTGGACGCATGTCATTTCGCGACGGCCGTGGACGGCCTCCTCAATGACCGAGTGAAGTTCGGGTCCTGCTCGCTGAGGAGGCCCGCCAGGGCCGTCGCGAAGCGAGGAGTTGATCGTCGCCGGACTCGATACCTGCGACCTCGTTCCTCTCGCGAGTGTCGAGCCTCGGGAGGTCTCCTCGTATCGCTGCGCTCAACGGGCGAGGCCTGGCCGAGTACGCACGTTCCGGCTTGAATGGCCCGCCGGAACGTGCGTCTGTGCCCGCAATATCGGATCGTGAGTTGACGAGGGTCTGGCTCTGTGGTTCATTAGTCAAGTAACGAACCACTGAAGCGGAAGGGATGCCGATGGACGAGGGACGGCCGATCTTCCTGCAGATCGCCGAGCGCATCGAGAACGACATCCTCTCCGGCGCGCTCCGGGAAGAGAGCCAGGTGCCGTCGACCAACGAGCTCGCCATGTTCCACCGCATCAACCCAGCGACGGCGGGCAAGGGCATCAACCTGCTCGTCGACGAAGGCATCCTCTACAAGCGCCGCGGGATCGGGATGTTCGTCGCCGACGGTGCCAAGGAGCGCATCTCGGCCCGCCGCCGCGACGGTTTCGTCGCGGAGTACATCGCACCGCTGCTCGTCGAAGCACGCAGCCTCGGCATCACCGCGCAGCAGCTCATCGGACTCATCCAGAAGGAGACATCATGAATACGGCCACCGCCGACCGTCCCGTCATCGACGTCCAGCACGTCACCCGGACCTACAAAGACGTCACCGCGCTCGACGACGTGTCGTTCTCGATCGCGGAGAACACCATCTGCGGGCTCCTCGGCCGCAACGGCGCCGGCAAGACGACCCTCATGCAGCTGCTCACCGGGCAGGAGTTCCCGAGCTCGGGCGACATCCGGGTCGCCGGCCGCAACCCGGTCGAGAACACCGACGTGCTGCAGCAGCTCTGCTTCATCAAGGAGAGCCAGAAGTACCCCGAGTCGTTCCAGGCCCGCCACGTGCTGGCGAGCGCGCCGTGGTTCTTCTCGGGCTGGGATGCCGACTTCGCCGACGAGCTCGTCGCCCAGTTCCGGCTGCCGCTGAAGCGCGACATCAAGAAGCTCTCGCGCGGCCAGCTCTCCGCCCTCGGAGTGACCGTCGGGCTGGCGAGCCGGGCGCCGATCACCTTCTTCGACGAGCCCTACCTCGGTCTCGATGCGGTGTCGCGTCAGTACTTCTACGACACGCTGCTCGCCGACTACGCCGAGCACCCCCGCACCATCGTGCTGTCGACGCACCTCATCGACGAGGTGAGCAACCTGCTCGAACACGTCCTCGTGTTCGAACAGGGCAAGCTCCTCATCGACCAGGACGCCGAGAGTCTCCGCGGCCGGGCCACCGCCGTCGCCGGTCAGGCGGGCGCGATCGACCGCTTCGCCGAAGGGCGCGAGGTGCTGCACCGCGACACCCTTGGCGGTCTCGCCACCGTCACCCTCGCCGGTCAGCTGACCGCCGAGGACCGCCGCGTCGCGAGCGCCGCCGGCCTCGAAGTCACCACGGTGTCGCTGCAGCAGCTCATCGTCGACCTCAGCCGCTCCGTCAGCAGCCAGCCCGTCGCCGAGCGCGTCAGCTGATCCGACAGAATCGAAGGAACGAACGAGCATGTCCGCCATCGACGTCGCCGCCTCGACGCCCCCGCTCCATGTCGCCAGCGCGACCCGCATCGCCCGTGTGATGCGCCTGCACTTCGTCAACAAATGGATCCTGATCGGCATCCCATGGATCATCACCGCGGTGGCGTTCGCGATCTCGCTCACCATCGCGCTGCTCATCACCAGTTTCGTTCCGCCGAGCGACCGCGCTGAGGCGTTGCAGGGGATGAGCTACAGCTGGGCGGTCGTGTCGCCGCTCTGGTACCTGGTCGTCGCCGGCATCCAGGCGGCGAGCACGACGTTCGCCTTCGCGCTGGGATTCAGCATCACGCGTCGCGAGTTCGCGATCGGCACCCTGCTGACCTTCGTGGTCGTCGCCGCCGGCTTCGCGCTGGCCTGGACCCTTCTCAACGTGGTCGAAGGCGTCAGCGACGGGTTCGGCATCGGGTTGGTGCACTTCCGTAGCATGTGGTTCGGCGGGCTCGACGCGCCCGCCGTGTTCCTGTCCTGGTTCTCGGTGCAGCTTGCGTTGCTGGCGATCGGCGCCCTGTTCGCGAGCATCTGGGTGCGCTGGCGGGCGGCAGGCGTGGTCTGGGCATGGGCGGTCGTTGCGCTGCTGGTCGTCGCGTTCATCGCGGTTCTGCTGATCACCGGCACCGCTCCGGCACTCTTCACCTGGGTCGCGACGATCGGCGCGGCGGGCCTGTTCGCCAGTCTCCTCGTGGTCGCGGCGGTCGCGTTCGGGCTGGGCTGGTGGGTGCTGCGCTTCGCGACCCCGCAGGGCTGAGACTCGCCGCAACGAGGAAGCGCCCCTCGATCCGCACGGATCGAGGGGCGCTTCTCGTTCGCGTCAGCCGCAGAGGGCCGACTGCGCTCCAACCGCACCCGAAGGTACGTCGTGTCCGGTCACGCGGTGACCGGAAGCTCCTGCTTCGCCGCACCGTGCGTGCGGGCGATGTGCCGCCACACCAGCACGACCGGGATGGCGAGGACGACGCTGTAGACATCGCCCGCCCAGTTGGTGAGGGTGCCGTTGCCGAGCGCCTCCTCGACGAAGGTCTGGCCGACGTCGTTGAGTCCGTGCACCAGGGCGACGGCGAGGTAGGCGCCGAGCACCCCGAGGGTGAAGCGGTACCGGTTGTTGTGCGCTGCAGCGGCCGCGAAGATCGCGGCGACGAGAAGCGCGGTCCACAGCGGGTGACCGATCGGCGCGATGACGCCGCGGAGCAGGCTGACGAACGCTTCGAGCTGCGTCGGGTGTCCGCCGTCGAACTGGCCGGTGCGGATCGGCTCCCAGATGATGTAGCCGAGCGTCTCGAAGCCGGCGAAACCGGCGCCGAGCGCGCCACCGAGGAACAGACCGTTGCGCACCGACTTGATCATCTTGCGGGCGAGGACGACGACGATGATCGCCTTCGCGAACTCCTCGGCGATACCCGAGAGGGCGTACGAGATCATGCTCGGTTCGCCGTTGGCGCCGGGTGCGAGCCAGCCGATGATCGAGTCGATGGTGCTGCCGATGCTCACCGCGAGCAGGCCGCCGAAGAGCATGAACTTGAAGAGGTCGGTGACGGTGATGCTGTCATCCGGACGCAGACGGCCGGCCATCGCCCAGACGAGGGTGCCGGGCACGAGGAACGCGCCCATGACGGCCCACGAGGCCATGACGATGTGGTTCTGCAGTCCGACGACGACGAAGAGTCCGAGAACCAGCCAGATTCCGAGGCCGAGCAGGAAGTAGCGGCCGGTGTGGTGCTTGCCGTTCGCCTTCTTCGCGGCGCGCTTGTCTGCGCGGGTCTGGTGCTGCGTGCCGGCGGCGTCGCCGGTCGGATGCTCCTGCGTCTCTTCGGACAGAGTCGTTGACATGAGTGTTGTGCCCCCAGTTGCGGCCGATGTCCGCGCCCCCGCGCGGATCCTTCACCGGACCGTCACCTCATGCTGGCGCATGCGCCCCGACGCCATCGACCCCCATTGCTGGTGACGTTCCCACAGCGAACATCGCCCGTTCGTCGAGTAGGCGCGCCAGCGCCGTATCGAGACGGCTCGAGTAAGCGAGGAACGAGCGCATCGAGAGCAGAGCGGGATGGTCTCGACGCGCTTCGCTTACTCGACCCGTCTCGATACGCTCCTTCGTCGCTACTCGACGACCGGGTATAAGCCCGCCCGTTGAGCGGAGCGATACGGAGGACCAGTCGTAACCCCGGCGCTGTGGTCTCGGTGCGCTTCGCTTACTCGACCCGTCTCGATACGCTCCTTCGTCGCTACTCGACGACCGGGTTGTGGGCCCGCTCGTTGAGCGAAGCGATACGGAGGGCACCAGTTCACACTCCGGTCGTCGAGTAGGCGCGCCAGCGCCGTATCGAGACGGCTCGAGTAAGCGAGGAACGAGCGAATCGAGAGCATGCGCACTGTGGTCTCGATGCGCTTCGCTTACTCGACCCGTCTCGATACGCTCCTTCGTCGCTACTCGACGACCGGGAATTCGGTCGTCGAGTAGGCGCGCCAGCGCCGTATCGAGACGGCTCGAGTAGCGAGGAACGAGCGTGTCGAGAGCGCGGCGCCGTGGTCTCGGTGCGCTTCGCTTACTCGACCCGTTTCGATGCGCGGGGCGAGCGGCTACTCGGTGACTGCCACGTAGACCCAGGCCTCGCCGCCGGAGCGCAGAGGGGCGATCACTCGGATGTAGTCGTCGACCTCGTAGGCGTCCGCTGCCGCCAGTTCGGCGTCGTCGAGTTCCAGCACCGCGCCCTCGACCGCATCGGACTCGGTACCGCGGTGCAGGATTGGGTGGCGATCCGACCCCGACGTCGCGATCACGACCGGATCCGTGATCGTCACCACATCCAGCCGATAGCCGACCACCGCATCCGCAGACGTCGGCACCGACCGCCCGAACAGCGCCTGCTGCACCTCGGGCTGCCGGAGCGTGCCGTAGGAGAACAGACGATGCACCATGTGAGGCGTCAGGCGGCGACGCCGCGCTTCGCGAGCGAGTCGGCCACGATCGTCAGCCCCTCCATGCCGGGCAGCTTCGCGATATTCGCGTCGATGCGGCGGACCTCCTTCATGCCCTCTTCGCTACCGAAGAGATGCCCCATCACGTGGGTGACGTCGGCGGGGTCGGAGATCGAGGTGCCGACCGGCGCCCACGCGTTCTGCAGGGCGAGGCGGGTGAGCTTCTGCGCGACCTTGCTCTTCTCGAGCCGGGCACGGGCCTGCGAGGCGTAGAACGCGACGTGTCGCGTCTCCTGCTGCGCGATGCGCTGCAGCAGCGGCGACAGGGTGGGGTGCTTCTCGAGCTTCGCGAGGCGGCGATAGGCGGCGACGGCGCTCCACTCGTTGGCGGCGCCCCAGCTCATGTGCACGGCGACGAAGTCGTTGCCGACGACGTTGCCGAGGATCGACTGGCGCAGCGGGCCGAGCTTGTCGCGCCACCCGAGCTTCAGCCGCTTGGCCTTCAGCTCGTCGAAGTCGACGGTGACGCCGTGCAGCCCGAGCACGTGCGCGAGGGCCTCGCCGTGCCAGAACTCCTCACGGTTCCACATGGTCATGAACGCCGAGACGTCGCGCTCCTTGTGCGAGGGCGTCACGAGCAGGTCGCGGAGGTAGCAGACCGTGTGGTACTCGACGTCGCACATGTAGCGCAGGCTCCGCAGCGTCTGCTCGGGCAGCGGGTCGGTCTTGAACGCGTCGAAGTCGAGGTCTTCCCACCCGACGCTCTCAGACGTCTCGGTGTACTCATCGATGTCGAATGCCATGGATCCTCCGTCGCGGCCGCTGTTCGAAGAAGTTCGGTGTGCAGAGGCTCAGGGTTTGCTCTTTCCCAGGGCCCATTCTGCGATGTCCCAGCGCTTTCCGCGCGCGAATCGGTACAACTCGGCGTCCGGATTCACCGCGGTCGCGTGACCGACGAGCTGCAACCAGGAGCGGTCGGCGATGCTGTCGCCGTATCCGTACGACTGGCTGAGGTTCAGCCCGTGCTCGTCGGCGTAGTGACGCAGCCACGCGGCGCGGGACTCGTCGACGAGTGGGGGACGGTCGAGGTAGCCGGTGAGCACGCCGTCGCGGTTGTGCATCCGGCCGGCGATGACCTCGTCGAAGTGCGCGGCGATGGGGGAGGTGAGCAGGTCGATGCCGCCGGTGACGAGCACGGTGCGGTGTCCGGCGGCTCGGTGCTCGGCGACGCGGGCGAGCGCATCGGGCAGCACCTTCGACTGCAGCTGGCGGCCGACCCGGCCGGCGACGAGGCGTTTGATGTCGGCGACCTTCATGCCCTTGTAGAGGCGCAGCAGGGTGCGGATGAATTCGCCGCGGTCACGACGCTCGGCGGCGAGGTACTTGGGGAAGGTGGCAAGCAGGCGGGCGGCCTCGCGCGGCCAGAGCACGGCGGCGCGGTCGGCGAGGCGCAGCATGAGGTACTGCTCGATGAGGTTGGCCTCGAGCACGGTGCCTTCGAGGTCGAACACCGCGACGACGTCGGTGCGCTGAGGCAGTGCCCGTGCCGACCGCTTCGCGCCGGCGCTGCGGTTGGCGAACGCCTTCGTCAGCGAGGTGACCGAGGGGAAGTGCACTCCCTGCAGGTATGCCTCCCAGTCGACGGCCTCGATGTCGAAGCCGCGGTCGTCGCGCAGGTCGGCGGGGACCGACGCGTGCAGGGCGCGGGTGCGGGTGTCGTCGAAGATGATCTCGGTCTGCACGTAGGCGCGGTAGAGGTCCGAGTAGCCGCGCAGAATGTCGAGCTCGTTCTTGCCCGATTCGATGCGGTCGAGCCACTTCCGCGTGCGCGGGCCGCCGGGCAGACGTGACACGATCCGCTCGGCCGCCCGCGAGCGGCTGATGCGTCGGGTCAGCTCGCGCTCGACCTTGCGTCCGCCGGGGAAGCGCCAGCTCGGCACCTCGACGGGCCCGTCTTCGGCGGGGATCGGGTTGGCGGTGAAGAACTCGTTGACGTTCTCGTACATCCGGTGGAACGGCAGCGGGTTACGGGCGCCGGACGCGACGTGGAAATACTGCGCATCACCCGCAGGCTGCGGGGCCGCGGCGACGGCGAGGATCGCGTTGACGACGTGGTCGACGGGGATGATGTCGAGCACGCTGTCGGGCACGCCCGGGAACTCGGGCAGCTGGCCGCGACCGTAGGCGAGGATCAGCGGGTCGGCGACCTTGAAGCCGTCGATCCAGCCGGGGTAGGGATGCTGCAACGCGCTCTCGATGATCGACGGGCGCACCACGGAGAGCCGGTGTCCGCCGCCCGCCCACTCGTCTTCGGCGACCCGCTCGGCGAGCGCCTTGGTGAGCGTGTAGACGTCGGTCCAGCCGAGGCTCTCGGCCCGGGTACGGCCGTGGTCGACGAGCTGCGCGTCGACGAACTCACGGCGCAGGGTCTCGGCGGCCTCGGCGACGGCGCGGGGGCCGACCTTGCCGTGCTGCTGCCGGGCAGTGTGCAGGAAGCGGCGCAGCGCCTCGGGCTGGCGGGAGTCGAACTCGACCCGCTCGCGGGCCTGCTTGGCGATGTCGTATTCGAGCTTCCAGTCGACGTCGTGGTCGACGGCCTTCTCGGTGACGAGTCCCTTACGGGCGCCGTTCACGTAGGCGGTTGAGATGTGCACGACGTGCGGGTCGGACTTCGACGCGGCGAGCGCCCCGTAGAGGCCGATCGCGCCGCCGACGTTCGTGTCGAACGCCTTGTCGATGGGCGGGTCGAAGCTGACCGTCGACGCGCTGTGCAGCACGATGTCGAGGTCGTCGGGCAGCGCGGGGATGCCGTCGAGGTCGCCCTCGACGACGCGGACCCGTTCGGAGAGGATGCGCGCGGCCTCCTCGTCGCCGACCGCCTCCCGCCACGGGCCGAAGACCGTCTTGCGCAGCAGCTTGTCGACACGGGTCTGCGCCGGGGTCGATCCTTTGGCACGCACGAGCACCGAGATGGTGGTGCCGGGGTGGTCGGTGAGCAGCCGTTCGAGGATGGCCTGCCCCACGAATCCTGTCGCGCCGGTGAGCAGGATGTGGGCGTTGCCGAGGTCGGGGTTCATGCGCGCTTTCCGGTGCTGCGGAGGGCAGCGGTGAGGTCGGCGCCGGTGCGACCGATCCACGACGCCACCCGCTGGGGCGCGGTGCGGCCGGCGGCGCTCGCCGCGGTGTGCAGCACGCGCAGGCCGTCGAGACCGGGGTGAGCCGCAATACGGGAGTCGATGTCGGCGATCGCGTCGTCCGTGATCAGGGCGTCGAAGAAGCGGGCGGCGGCATCCGGTGCTTCATCGATGACGCCCAGCGGCAGATGCGCGCGGGCCAGGCGGCGGCGGGTGAGCGCGGCGGCGGAGGGGGAGCGCTTCAGCCGGTCGCGCGACTGCAGCGCCCAGAACAGCTCGTGCCGGGCCTTCACCTCGAGCAGTGCGGCGAGCAGCTCACGGAACTCCGGATGCTCGGTGCGCTCGGCGAGGGCGACGTACGCGGCGCGGGTGACCCACTCGTCGGCGGCGCCGGTCATGGTGTGCACGGCGACAACGTCTTCGCCGATGGCGTTGGCGACGACCGACTCGTGCATCGGCTCGACGCGTTCAGTGAACGACAGCCAGAATCGCACGAGCGGGTTACGGCGGTGGGTGGCGGCTTCGACGTAGGAGGGGTGCGCGGCGAGCACCGTCTCGAGCGCGTCGGCGACCCAGTACTTCTCGTACGCCCAGGTGACGAGGAACGCGGTGACCCGCGCATCCTTGTGGGTGGGCGTCACGAGCACGCTGCGCAGGTGCCGCATCGTGGAGTGCTCGAGGCGGGCGAGGGAGGCGACGAGGTCGAGGGTCTCCTGATCGAGGGGACGCTCGACGTAGACGGCGGCGTCGATCTCGGTGCGGTGGCTGCCGACGGCGGTGCGGGCGAAGTCGCGCACGTTGAACTCGGCGGCGGGCACCAGTTCGTCCGGCGTCTCGTCTCGGGGCTCGGCCGACTGCGGCGCTTCTGATTGCGTCATGACCAGGCTCCAGTTGCGTTCATCATCCACGTGTTCGTTGCGGACCGCGGATTCGGATTCCCAGCTCATCTCAATGAGGCGCACGAAGCGTAGGGTGTGGCCCATGGTAATGGCACTGATCACCGGTGGTACGTCAGGCATCGGTGCCGCTTTCGCCACCGCGCTGGCCCGCGACGGATACGACCTGGTGCTCGTCGCGCGTGATGTCGGACGCCTCGACGCGTTCGCCGCATCGCTGCATGCCGAGCACGGCATCCATGTCGAGACGCTGCCCGCCGATCTCGCCGACCGGGCGCAGGTCGACCGGGTCGCCGCCCGCCTCACCGACGCCGAGCATCCCATCGATCTTCTGGTCAACAACGCCGGGTTCGGCGTGCACACCAAGCTGACCGCCGAGGACACCTCGGAGCACGAGCGGGGGATCGAC
The DNA here is from genome assembly GCF_023734115.1 of Herbiconiux sp. L3-i23. Lineage (NCBI taxonomy): Bacteria > Bacillati > Actinomycetota > Actinomycetes > Micrococcales > Microbacteriaceae > Herbiconiux > Herbiconiux sp. L3-i23. Next base: position 2,623,885 of record NZ_AP025737.1, on the reverse strand, counting down.
GTGATGATCCGCGCCGTTCTGCTGCTCGGCGTAGCCGCCGCGCGCACGATGCGGGCTCGCGGCCGCGGCACGATCATCAACGTGTCGAGCGTCGCCGGCTACATCACGATGGGGTCGTATTCTGCGATCAAGGCGTGGGTCGCGTCGTACAGCGAGGGTCTCGCCGTCGAGCTGCGGGGGAGCGGAGTGCAGGTGACGGCGCTGACGCCGGGATGGGTGCGCACCGAGTTCCACGAGCGCGCCGGAATACGCACCGGCTCGATCCCCGGTTTCCTGTGGATCGATGTCGACCACCTGGTCGAGGTCGGCCTGCGCGACGCGCGCCGCGGCAAGGTCGTCTCGGTGCCGACCGCGAAGTTCCAGGTGCTGCTCTGGTTCTGCCGACATCTGCCGCGCGCGGCGATCCGCCGCATCTCGGGATTCATCTCGTCGTCGCGACAAGGGGCTTCGCAGTCGAAGACATCCGCTGACACCGCCGGCTCCGAATCTTCAAACGTGGAGCGAAAGAGCGAGTGAGCGACCCGACCAAGCGATTCCGGTCGCGCCCGATGCTTGTGGCGCGCTTCCTGGCTCAGCGCGCGCTTCTGAAGCCGGTGGTGTGGACGAACACCCGCGTCACGATCACCGGACAGCACCATCTCGACGGATTGAACGCCCCGTTCGTCGCCGTCGCGCACCATTCGAGCCACCTCGACGCGCCCCTGATCTTCGGGGCTCTGCCGTGGCGTCTCGCCCGTCGCCTCGCCGCCGGGGCCGCCGCCGACTACTTCTTCGACGTGAAGTGGCGCACCTGGCTCACCGTGCTGTTCTTCAACGCGTTCCCCATCGACCGCACCGGCAACGGCGGGCGCCCGCGCCTGTCGAAGTCGCTGCTCGCCGCAGACGTGCCCATCCTGATCTTCCCCGAGGGCGGTCGCGCGAAGACGGGGCAGGGCATCCGCAAGTTCAAGCCGGGCGCCGCGGCGCTCGCGATGGCGTCGGGGGTGCCCGTGCTGCCGATCGGTCTGGTGGATGCGGCGGTCGCGATGCCGCGCGATCGCAGCTGGCCGGTGCGCGGACGGAAGCCGGTCGCGGTAGTCTTCGGCGCGCCACTGCTCCCCGAGGAGGGGGAGAACGTGGAGAGTTTCACCGTTCGTCTGAGGAGCGAGGTCGAAAGGCTCTCGTCCTGGTCGCACGCACGATCAACCCAGGAGGAAGCCCGATGACCGACGTCGCTCACATGAAGTGGTGGGGCTGGGGTGTCGAGGGCGTCGCCTTCCACCACGAGGACAAGCCCGCGTTCGCGCCGTTCGTGAAGAAGGCCGTCGGCCTCGATCTGTCGCAGCCGGCCGGGTCGCCGCCGTCGTTCGACGACCTCACCGTGCCCGCCTCCACCGCGCCCGCCGAGCTCATCGAGGCGCTCGCCGGAGTGGTCGGCGCCAACCGGGTGGTCACCGACGACCTCGACCGGGTCGTGCACACCTACGGCAAGAGCATCCGCGATCTGATGCGCATCCGCGCCGGCCTGCTGCCGCGCGTGCCGGACGCCGTGGTCTATCCCGCCGACGAGGCGCAGGTGCAGGGCATCGTGGCGCTCGCCGCGGAGCGCGGGGTCGTGGTCATCCCCTTTGGTGGCGGCACCAACATCTCGGGCAGCCTCGAACCCGAGGTCGAAGAGACCCGCCCGGTGCTGTCCGTCGACATGGGCGCGCTGCGCCGCGTGCTTTCGATCGATGAGGACTCTGGCCTCGCCCGCATCGAGGCCGGCGCTCAAGGCCCCGACCTCGAGGCGCAGCTGAACGCCAAGGGCTGGACCCTCGGGCACTTCCCCGACAGCTTCACCCACTCCACCCTTGGCGGCTGGGTCGCGACCCGGTCGTCCGGAATGCAGAGCGACAAGTACGGCGACATCGCCGATATCGCCCGCGGGATGCGCCTCGTTCGCCCGGATGGCATCGCCGAGATCCGCGCGATGCCGTCGGCGTCCACGGGGCCGAGCGTGCGCGAGATGATCATCGGCAGCGAGGGTCGTCTCGGCGTGATCACCGAGGTGACCGTGCAGGTGCACCGCCGGCCGAAGCGCCGCGAGGTGCAGGCCTACTTCTTCCCGACCTTCTCGGCCGGGCTGAAGGCGATGCAGGCGATCGCGGAGTCGGATGCGTCGCCGTCGATCACGCGCGTCTCGGATGCGCGGGAGACGGGCTTCTCGTTCGCTACCCGTAAGGAGAGCAAGGGTGTTTCGGGCAAGGTGCAGGCGGGCCTGTTCGAGGTGCTGAAGCGCCGCGGCTGGGATCTCGACCAGCTGGCCCTGTCCTTCATCGGCTACGAGGGTTCGCCGTCGCACGTGCGCTACCAGAAGCGCATAGTCGGCTCGATCGTTCGCAAGCACGGCGGCCTCGGTGTCGGCTCGGGCCCGGGGGCGCTCTACGACCAGAAGAAATTCGACACGCCCTACATCCGCGATTTCCTGCTCGATCGCGGAGCGGCGGCCGACGTGTCGGAGACCGCGGGCCCGTGGTCGAAGCTGCAGGGCATCTACGACACGGTCATCGACGCGGCGAACGGCGCGTACGCGTCGCTGGGGCGTTCGGGCTGGATCATGGCGCACCTGTCGCACTCGTACCACTCGGGTGCGTGCCTCTACTTCACGTTCGCATTCGTGACCGGGGATGACCCGATCGCGGAGTACGACGTGGTGAAGTCGGCGATCCAGCAGGCGTTCATCGACGCCGGCGGCACCCTGTCGCACCACCACGCGGTGGGCCGCGAGCATGCGCCGTGGATGGAGCAGGACATCTCGTCCGAGGGCGTCGCCATCATGCGCGGCATGTTCAGCGCGGTCGACCCGGGCAACATCTTCAACCCGGGCAAGATCCTCGGCGACCGCGAACCCGCCCGCGTCGACTCGTAAGTCTTGCTTGGCCGGCGCGCTCTGGTGCTGCCGGTGCTTCGGTCCGGGGGAGCGGTCGCCGCTACGATGGACCGGTCAGCCTCTGTAGCTCAATGGAAGAGCAGTTCCGTCCTAAGGAAAGGGTTGGGGGTTCGAGTCCCTCCAGGGGCACAGTTTCTGAACCCTGAAGGTGCTCTCCACAACCCGCCGACTCGGCGCCCGTGCACGGAGCTACACCGTTGCGCTGAGCGGAGCGCGCCCGGTCGGCACTTCGATATAGCGATGGTTGTCCGAGATTAATCCTGCAGACCTCGGGTGCCGTTCGAATAGCCGGTCGTCCAGGAACTCGATGTCGCGGCAGTGGATCACGGCCCCTTCGGGTACGGTCAGCCGAGCGTTTCGCGGGGGAGCTCGCCGAACGCGCGACTGTAGTCGCTGGAGAACCGGCCAGGGTGTCGGAATCCCCAGCGCTGAGCCACGGCAGCGACGCTTTCGAACGAGCGGTCGCCGATCAGGAGGTCGGCTCGCGCACCCTCGAGTCGGAGACGGCGGAGATACGCACCCGGCGTCGTCTCGAGCACTGAACGGAACTGGTCCTGCAACGAACGAAGAGACAGCCCCGCGTGCGCGGCGACGTCGTTCACCGTGATGGGCTCGCCGGATTGCTGATCCATGTAGTCCAACGCGGCGCGGATCGCGCGCGGCGCGCGATGCCGTGACCCGGACGGCTCCTCCAGCTGGAAGATCACGAAGATCGCGGCGATGACGGTATCCAGCGCGGCGGCACGGATCAGAGGCGACGCGACCGCCTGCTCACCGACGACCTCCCCGGCGAGCATCAGCAGCCGTCGAGGCGACGGTGCGAGACGGGTGCCCGGCCCGGAGCCGGCGATCGTCGCCGGCGGTAGTTCGAAATCCCGCCCGAGCATCTTCGACGAGCGATCCACGAAGACGTCCGACATGATCGTCACCGAGTGCACGTCAGCTCGACGCGCCACCGTGTCATAGGGCCGGACTCCCGACCAGTACACGGGATCCGACATCGGCATCGTCGTCAGGCCATCCGAGGTCTGCGTCTCTCCCCGCGACGCCCACCCGATCGTGACGAAGGGAAGCTGATCGGTCCGCGTGGCGATGCTCGCGCGCACCTCTTGCTCGATCACCTGCAACGTCTCGTCGCCGGCGAACGTCTGCCCGTACCAGAAATCGTCCCCGGTGTCGGAGAGCAAAGGCTTCGCGCCCGGGAATGTCACATCCCAGCGCGCCGTCACCTCGGCGATATCGCTCGACTCGAAACGGCTGCGTACCACCGGCATTGCAACTGCCTCCTTGAGGTCTGAACTCTCACCGTCTCGCCCACGCCCTCGATCCGCGAGCGCCTTGCATTCCGCGAGGACCTGACGTGAGCGCCACAGTACCCGAGCCGAAAACAATCGTTCTCGGCACGCTCGTCGGCATCGGCCACGGCCTGACACGCCCGGATTCAGTGTCCGGAACGTTGTGCCGAATCGATGTCGGGCCGGGTCTCCCTTCGACAATACTTAGTAACAAATGTTGTGTAAGTACTAGCGCGGCGGCCCGATCGCGTTGTAGCGTCGCAACCCACAGCGCATCCCTGAAGCCTCATCACGGTCGATCCGAGGCATCGAACCCCCCGCGCAGACCCCTCGGGGTCACACCACGATGAAGTGATGAGAGGAACCACCATGCTGAAGTCCAAGCTCATGGCGGCGGCGGGAATCGCCGCTGCCGCGACCCTGCTACTGGCCGCCTGTGGAAGCACGGAGGGTGCCGGCGACGCCGACGCCGCTCCCGCCGACTCGGGTGAGGTCGTGTGGTGGGGCTGGACTCCCGACACCCCCGTCGCCGAGCGCTACATCGCGGCGTTCAACGAGGAGTACCCCGACATCAAGGTCACCTACAAGAACTACGAGAACGTCGACTTCCGCACCACCATCACCCCGGCGCTCGACTCCGGTGAAGGCCCCGACGTCTACGACCTGTCGCCCGCCGGCGGATCGCCCGACCTGTGGGGCCCCTACGCCATCGACCTCGCCCCGCTCGCCGAAGAGACCCTCGGCGGCGACTGGGAGTCGAAGATCGGCGACGGCTACATCGAGCAGCTCCGCGACTCCGAAGGCCGCCTCGTCTCCCTTCCGCTCGGCGGAATGTCGGCGGGCTTCCTCTGGTACAACCAGGACATCTTCGACCAGGCGGGTGCCGAGATCCCCACCGACTACGACTCGTGGGTCGACGCCTGCGCGAAGATCACGGCCATCGGTAAGACCTGCTTCACCATGGGCGCGGGCGGTGAAGACACGTTCCCGACCGAGATGTACCACGCGATCGCGAACTCGGTCGACCCCGACTTCTTCATCGAAGCGGCCACCGGCCAGGCGAACTGGGATGACGAGGCGGGCATCGAGACCCTGCAGATCATCAAGAACATGAAGGACGACGGCATCATCTCGGCCAACGCCCTCGACGGCACCCAGTACCCCCTCGCGAACGAAGAGTTCATGAAGGGCGACGCCGCCATGGTGCAGATGGGCTTCTGGTACACGCAGTACTCGGGCGCCGAGTCGTGCAAGACCGCCATGGAGGCGGCCGGTGTGACGGACCCGACCTGCTTCGTGCAGCTCCCCGCCGCGTTCCCCGACGTCGCCGGCAAGGGCAACGGATCGGCCTACTTCGGTGAAGCCGACTACGGCCTCGCCATCAACGCCGACTCGCCCAACATCGGTGCCGCGAAGACCTTCGTGCAGTGGATGACCATGAGCGAGACCGGCCAGCAGAACGTCGCCAACGCGCTCGACCTGCTGCCCGCCCTGCAGGGCGTCACCCCCGACTGGGACGACATCACGCTGGTGAACACCGACGTGCAGCGCCCCGCCATCGAAGCCCTCATCGCCGACAGCGCCTCGTCGGGCCAGTCACGTCAGTGGCAGACCTCCGAGACCACGCTCGACACGATCGTGCTCGCCATCCAGCAGATCCTCGACCCGACGATCAACAAGTCCGTGGAGGAGATCGCCGCAGAACAGCAGGCCGCAGCCGAACCGACCGACATCGGCCTCTGATCTGACCTGCAGCACCACCAGAACGGAAACCCCTCATGACCGTCACGGCTGCTCCTGAGCTCAAGCCGGCGACGTCACCCCGGGAAACACCTCGGGGCGGGAGGCCCAAGCGGGCCTCCCGCCTCATCCCCGGTGGCTTCGTCTGGATCCTGCCCGGCTTCATCATCTCCGTCGGGCTGATCTACTACTCCATCGTCTACTCCGGCTACCTCTCCTTCTTCGAATGGGGCGGCGGCCGGGGCCGGATGACCCCCGTCGGCTTCGACAACTACGTCGAAGCCCTCACCAACCCGGTCTTCTGGACCGCGGTGCGCAACACCGTCGTCTACTTCATCGTCGTCTTCATCGTGCAGGTCATCGGCGGAATGCTCTTCGCCGCCGCGATGCACTCGAAGCTCTTCCTCGCCAACGTCTACAAGGTCATCGTCGTCATCCCCGTGGTGGTGGCCCCCGCAACGCTGGCGCCCGCCCACATCCAGGTGTGGCAGACCAACGGCACCCTCAACCAGATCCTCGAATCCATCGGACTCGGCTTCCTCGCCCAAGGCTGGCTCGGGCAGTCGACCACGTCGCTGCTCGTCGTCATCCTCGTCGGCTGCTGGGGATCGATCGGATTCGGCTTCATCCTCTACTACGCCGGAATGGCGCAGATCGACCCCGAGATGGTCGAAGCGGCCCGCATCGACGGCGCCGGCAACCTGCGGATCCTGTTCTCGATCGTGCTGCCCAACCTGCGGGCCATCACCATCTCGCTCGCGATCCTCAACTTCATCACCGCGCTGAAACTGTTCGACAACGTGTGGCTCATCACCCAGGGCGGGCCCGCGCAGTCGTCCGAGTTCCTCGGCACCATGATCTACGCCGAAACAGCGGGCTCGTCGCGCAACCTCGGCTACGCGGCCGCGCTGTCGATCATCCTGCTCATCATCGCCGTCACCACGTCGGTCGTCATCCAGTCGCGCAGCAAGGAACGCGCCGCGAAGAACGAGGAGCTGCCCCGTGTTTGAGACTCGGTCCATCCGCTCGCGGGTGCTGCTGCAGATCATCGTGACCGTCGCGGTGCTGCCGTTCCTCATCCCGATCTACGCGATGCTGTCCCGCTCGTTCTCGGGCGCCGGCTGGGGCAACTACCTCGCCGTCATCCAGGTGCCCGGCTTCGCCCGGTTCTTCCTCAACACCGCCATCGTCGCCGGCGGCTCGATCATCATCATCTACCTGGCCACCATGGCGGCCGCGTTCGGCTTCTCGAAGCTGCGCGTGCGACGCAAGGAGGTCTACTTCTGGATGATGATGGCCGCCCTCACGCTGCCCGAGGTCGTGCTCATCGCCCCGCTCTACGCCACCGCGGTGCGGCTCGGGATGCTCGGCACCTTCTGGTCGGTGATCCTGCCGATCGCCGCCCTGCAGATCCCGTTCACGGTGCTCATCACCCGCGGCTACGTCGACGGCATCCCCGACACCCTGTTCGAGGCCGCCCGACTCGACGGCGCCAGTACGTGGCGCATGTTCTGGTCGGTGCTCGTGCCGCTCGCCCGCCCCATGGCGGTCGCGCTCATCGTGCTCGTGCTGATCAACGCGTGGAACTCGTACCTGCTGCCCAAGGTGTTCCTCACCAACGAGGACATGGGCGTGGTGACCCTGCTGCCCGAGTTCTTCCGGCGGCAGTACAACGACGACACCCCGAAGATCCTCGCCGCCGCGGTCATCACCGCGATCCCGACGATCGTCGCCTACGTGCTGCTGCAGAAGCAGTTCGAACGCGGCATGGCCGCCGGCGCCATCAAGTAGCGCGAGCTCGACACAGAGATAGAGGAGAAGACGATGGAAGGAGGTGACGAGATGAACGCGATCGGTCTCGCCATACCGGCGAGCAGGAACGACGACCGGTTCGTGGTCGCGCTGGTGCACTCGCTGGCCGACCCGCTGATCCGCAACGGAGTCAGCCTCGTCACCAAGGTCGTCCCCGACGAGGACACCGAGATCGAGCTCTACCGTCACTGGGCCGAAGTCGGGGGAGTGTCGGGGGTGGCGCTGCTCGGCGTCGACTCCGAGGATGCGCGGGTCGATGTGCTGCGCACCCTCGGCTTCCCCATCGCGGCCGTCCTCGACACCTCCGTCGAAGTCGACTTCCCCGCGGTGGTCATCGACTTCGAGGCGTCCATCGACGTGCTCCGCACCTTCCTCGCCACCCGTCCGCCGCGCCGCACCGTCTACATCAGCGCGGTCGACCAGCAGTCGAACGGCTCGCTGCGAGCTGCGGCCACCGAGAAGGCGGCCCTCGACGGGCTGTTCGAGGTGGTGCTCGTCGAGCACAGCGACGAGGCCGCCATCGCCGCCGCGGAGGCCGCCGTCGCCGACGGAGCCGGAACCCTCGTCTTCGACAGCGACGTGCACGCCGCCGCCGCGCTCGACACCTTCCGCGCGAAGGGGCTCGAGGTGCCCGACGACGTGGCGATCGTGTCGTGGACGAACTCCGCGCTCTGCCAGAGTGCCAGCAAGTCGATCACCGCGATCGATCGGCGCGGCAGCGAGATCGGCGCGATGCTCGGCGAGCGGATGCTCGGCGCCATCGCCGGCGGACGAGCCACCCGTGAGCCTGCGCCGAGGCCGTTCGTCGTAGTGGGGGAGACAGCATGAGCAACGTCAGACGCATCGGACCGTCGTCCGAGAACACCCGGAGCGCCATCCTCGACCTGGTTCGCTCGAGCGGCACGGTCAGCCGCATCGAGCTCGCCGAGATGTCCGGCCTCACGGCGACCTCGATCACCCGCATCGTGAAGTCGCTGATCGACGACCGTCTCGTCATCGAGACCGGCTTCGGCGATTCGACCGGCGGCAAGCGGCGCAGCCTGCTCGAGATCAACCCGCAGGCCCGCTACGCGGTCGGCATCTCGCTCGAAGACACCCGCCTCACCTATGTGGTAACCGACGTCGGCGGCAACGTGGTCGGCCAGCTCGTCTCGCCCGGCATCGGCCAGTCGGCGCCGAGCACCGAGATCCTGCGCATCGCCGACGAGCTGCAGCAGGTCTTCCAGCAGCTCGACATCCCTACTGAGGACATCGTCGGTGTCGGGGTCGCCGGCGCCGGTCTCGACCTCGGCGCGGGCGCCGAACGGCTCTCGCTCACCGCCGACGAGTGGGATTCGTTCGCCGTGCAGGAAGCCCTCGAATCGCTGATCAGCCTTCCGGTGGTGCGCGACAACGACGCCGCCTGCGCCGCACTCGGCCAGTTCTGGGTCGGCCGCATTCCCGCCACGCAGGACTTCGCGACGCTCTACATGTCGCGAGGTTTCGGTCTCGGCCTCATGATCGGCGGCAGCGTCAATCGAGGAGCCTCGTCGAACATCGGTGAGATCGGCCACATGGTCGTCGACATCGATGGACCTGACTGCTGGTGCGGGTCGAATGGGTGCCTCGAAATGCTCGCCGCGCCCCGCGCCATCATCGCGCGTGCGATGGCCGAGCCCGGACTCGCCGACGACCTCGGACTCGGCGGCGACGACGGTCGGCTTCGCGCCGACTACGACGCCATCGCCCGCGCCGCCGTCCGCGGAGACGAGCGATGCGTCGCCCTCATCGAACGGTCGGCGCGGTACGTGGCCGCGGCCATGCTGTCGGCCGTCAACCTGCTCGACCTCGACCGCATCTACCTCGCCGGCCCCGGCTTCGCCGATGCGGGCGCGATCTACGTGCGGGCCATCCGCGACGCCGTCACTCGACTGGCGCGCACCAGGACCATCCACGGCGTTACCGTCGAACTCTCCGACCCCGGGCTCGAGACCTCGGCGGTCGGCGCGGCGACGCTCGCGCTGCAGCACGTCCTCACCCCGCACACGCGGGCGGAACGGGCGAGCGCGCGCGGCGAGATCCCGGTGCGCGTCTGAGCGCACCTTCCCCTCGAACCACCAGAAACTCCGCCGGCGGCACCGACGCCGCGGCGACCGGGCGCTTCGCCCTCATCTCCATAAGAAAGGACTGGCACCCGTGGCCATTCGCTCCGTACTCATCCATGTCTCCGACGTCGCCCGCTCCGTTGAGTTCTACAACCGCTACCTCGGCACCGAGACCGTCGAGGCGAGCGACGACGAGGCCGTGCTCGACGCGGTGACCGCGACGCTGCGGCTCGTCCGCGTCGACGCGACCGACGAGTCGACCTGGATCGCCGACGACCTGCAGGCGGGCTTCCGTCACGTCGGCTTCAAGGTGTCCGACCTCGACGCGCGAGTGGATGCCCTTCACGAGGCGAACGTCCCCTTCCAGCTCGAGCCCATCCACGCCGAGGGCGACGTGCGCATCACCTTTTTCTACGACCCCGACGGCACCCTGCTCGAACTCGTCGAGGGCCCGCTGCAGTACCACGAGGTCTACGACCGTGACGCGGTCGAGGCCGACTGGGGGCTCGGCGACCCCGAGCGGCCCCGCTTCGACCACGTCGCCGAGACGGTGCACGACATCGAAGCCACCAAGGACTACTTCGCGGGCCTCGGCTACGTGCTGATGTCGGGCATCCACCAGCCGAGCGACCCGCGCGGATTCGAGATCAACTTCCTGCGCCACGGCGACACCTCGCTCGAGATCTTCACCTACGACGGCGCCGAGAAGAGCCGCCGCCAACCGCAGACCGGCTCGCTCGGCTTCGCCGCCGTCGAGTTCGAGGGTGAGGTGCCCGAGCTCGCGCAGCCGGTCGGCACCGCCGCCGGGCTCGACCTCTACACCGACGCCGACGGCCTCGTGCACGCGGTGCGCAGCGCATGACGGCCCGCTGGGAGCTGACGCCGCTCGGTGCGACCGGGCTGACGGTCAGCCCGATCACCCTCGGCGGCGCTCCGCTCGGCAGCATGCCCGAGAACTTCGGCTACGAGGTCGCCGAGAACGACGCCATCGCGCTCGTCGGCGCGGTGCTCGACAGCGACATCCGCACGATCGACACCTCGAACGGCTACTCGGCGGGGCGCAGCGAAGAGCGCATCGGTAAGGGCATCGCCGCACACGGTGGCCTGCCCGATGACGTGCTCGTCATCACGAAGACCGATCAGAAGGACGGCGACTACAGCGGGGAGCGGGTCAAGCGCTCACTCGACGAGAGCCGCGAGCGGCTCGGCATCGGGCCGCTGCCGGTCGTGCACCTGCACGACCCCGAGTTCCACGACTTCGACGCGATGACCGGCAGGGGCGGCGCCGTCGAAGCGCTCGTCGAGGCGCGCGAGCGCGGCGAGGTCGGGCACATCGGCCTCGCCGGCGGCGACGTGCGCGTGATGTCGCGCTACCTCGAGCTCGGCGTTTTCGACGTGCTGCTGGTGCACAACCGGTGGACCCTCGTCGACCGCAGCGCCGGCGACATCATCGCCCGCGCCACCGAGATGGGTCTCGGCATCGTCAACGCGGCGGTGCTGGGCGGCGGGATCCTCGCCGACACGACCGGTACGAACACGCAGTACGGCTACCGGCCCGCGTCGGCGGCGACCCTCGACTCGATCGCCCGCATGCGCGCGGTCTGCGAGAAGTGGGACACCGACCTCGCGACCGCCGCCATCCGGTTCTCGACGCGGGAGCCGCGCATCGCGAGCACGATCGTAGGCATCAGCAAGATCCCGCGCATCGCCACCACCGTCACGGCGGCGACGGCCGAGCTGCCGCAGGAGTTCTGGGACGAGCTCGAAACCCTCGTGCCCGCGTCCGAGAACTGGCTCGACACCGACCCCGTCTGACCCGGCGTTCCCACCGACCGATCCATCACAACCGATACAAGAGAAACGAAGCAACGATGCCCCTCGTCCGCGTGGACCTCCACGACCACCTCGCCGACCTTCGCCCGCAGATGAGCGAAGCCATCCACACCGCGCTCGTCGACGGATGGGAGATGCCGGCCGACGACCTGTTCCAGATCTTCCGTCTGCACGAGAAGGGCGACCTGTTCTACAGCCGCACCTTCCCGGACGCCGACCGCAGCGACATCGTCTTCATCCAGATCCTCGCCTACAACGGCTACTCGCCCGAGGTGAAGCAGCGCGGCGCGAACCTCATCGTCGACCGCCTCGCGGCCCTCGGCATCAAGCGCGACGACATCCTCATCGCGCTCAGCGAGAACGGCGACGGCGACTGGCTCGCTCCCTCGAAGGAGGCCTGAACATGGCGGATCGGCACCGCACCGAGCTGCCCGCATCGTTCGTCATCGGCACGGCCACCGCGTCGTACCAGATCGAAGGCGCGACCACCGAAGACGGCCGCGGCGCGAGCATCTGGGACACCCTCGCCCTGCGTCCCGGCGCGATCGCCGACGGGTCGACGGGTGATGTCGCCGACGACCACTACCACCGGGTCGGCGAAGACGTCGCGCTGATGGCCGACCTCGGCGTCGACGCCTACCGCTTCTCGATCGCGTGGCCGCGCATCCAGGCGACCGGGACTGGAGCGCCGAACCAGAAGGGACTCGACTTCTACCGCCGGCTCGCCGAGACGCTACGCGAGAGCGGCATCACCCCGTGGGCGACGCTCTACCACTGGGATCTGCCGCAGACGCTCGAAGAGCAGGGCGGCTGGTTGAACCGCGACACCGCCTACCGCTTCGCGGAGTACTCGGCGCTCACCGTCGAGGCGCTCGGCGATGTCGTCGACCACTGGATCACGCTCAACGAGCCGTGGTGCTCGTCGTTCCTCGGCTACGCGAGCGGTGTGCACGCGCCCGGCCGTCAGGAGGGGGTGCTCGCGGCGCACGCTGCGCACCACCTGCTGCTCGGCCACGGCCTCGCCCTTCCCGAGATCCGCCGCGCCGCACCCGAAGCGACCGTCGGCACGACGCTCAACCTGTACTCGATCCGCGCCGCCACGGACAGCGCGGACGACGTCGATGCGGCCCGCCGCATCGACGGGCTCGGCAACCGGTTCTTCCTCGACCCGGTGCTGCGCGGTAGCTACCCGGCCGACGTGCTCGACGACCTCGGTGACGGGGAGTGGTTCGCCGAGAACGCGACGCCCGCCGATCTCGAGCTGATCTCGGCGCCGATCGACTTCATGGGCATCAACTTCTACAGCCGGCACACCCTCCGCGCGGGCACTCCGCGTGACGAGGCGAGCGCCTACCCGGGCAGCGAGTTCGTCGAGTTCGTCGACACCGGCGCCGCCAAGACGCTGATGGGCTGGGAGATCCACCCCGACGGTCTCGTCGACGTGGTCGAGATGGTGCACGACATCGCGCCGGAGCTGCCGATCTACATCACCGAGAACGGGTCGGCCTACGCCGACATCGTGTCGGAGGACGGAAGCGTCGACGATTTGGAGCGCACGGACTACCTGCAGAAGCACCTCGCCGCCTGCGCCGACGCGGTCGAGCGCGGCCTGCCGTTGCAGGGCTACTTCGTCTGGTCGTTGATGGACAACTGGGAGTGGGCGTGGGGCTACTCGCGCCGCTTCGGCATCGTGCACGTCGACTACGACACGCAAGTGCGCACCCCGAAGACCAGCGCGAAGTGGTTGGCCGGATATCTGGGCGGGCCGCTCGGTGCCGGTGCAGCCGAGGGAGCTCCCGAGAACGCAGCCGCCGCGGCGGCTGGATGAGCAGGTGGGGCGGGGTTCGACCGTGCTCCGCCCCACCGTTTTCCACGACGATCGGTCGCTGAACTGAAGTAGAGAGGCCTCGCGCGATGAAGCGTGTCGAGCTGCACGACGGCTGGACCGTCGCCCCCGGTGAGAGGTCCGCCGCCCCGGACGCGGTCGTCTATGCCGGAGCCATCACGGCGACGGTGCCCGGGTCGGTGCACACCGACCTGCTCGCCGCGGGCCTCATCGACGACCCGTATCTCGATGACAACGAGTCGGCGCAGAAGTGGATCGGTGTCACCGACTGGACCTACCGGCGCGCGATCGCGTGGCAGCCGGACGGCAGCGAGCGCCAGGAACTGGTCTTCGACGGCATCGACACGATCGCGAGCATCACGCTCGACGGCCGGCCGCTCGCCAAGACCCGCAATATGCACCGCTCGTACCGGTTCGATGTGACCGGTGCGCTGGGACACGGAGACGCTGCGTTGGAGGTCGCCTTCTCGGCGCCTGTGCCCGCCGCCGACGCGGCGAGCCTCGAGCAGGGTTACCGCCCGCACGTCAACCACCACCCGTACAACGCGGTGCGCAAGATGGCCTGCAGCTTCGGCTGGGACTGGGGCATCGACACCTCGACGTCGGGACTCTGGCGGGGCGTGCGGCTCGAGACCTGGTCGACGGCGCGCATCACCGAGTCGCGGGTGGTGGCCACGGTCGTCGGCGGGGTGCCCACCGCTCAGCTGACGGTCGCGATCGATCGGACCGGCAACGACGCGGTCGAGGTGATCGCCACCGTCGGCACACGGGAGGTGCGCACCACGCTCGAGGGTGACGCCCGCTCCATCACGCTGACTCTCACGGTGCCCGACGCTGAGTTGTGGTGGCCGGTCGGGCACGGTGAGCAGCCGCTCTACGACCTCGAGATCGAGTTGCGCTCGGGACAGAGCGTGCTCGACCGGGTGTCGAAGCGCGTCGGCTTCCGGACCGTGACGATCGATACGGCACCCGATGAGAGCGGCGCCCCCTTCACCATCGTCGTCAACGGCGAACCGATCTTCGTGCGCGGGGCGAACTGGATCCCCGACGACGCCTTCCCGCATCGCGTCGACCGAGCCCGTTACGCCCGCCGCATCGAGCAGGCGCGGTTCGCGAACATCAACCTGCTCCGCGTGTGGGGCGGCGGCATCTACGAGTCCGACGACTTCTACGCCAAGTGCGACGAGCGGGGCGTGCTCGTCTGGCAGGACTTCCTGCTCGCGTGCGCCGCCTACTCGGAGGAGGAGCCGATGCGCTCCGAGATCGAGGCCGAGGCGCGCGAGGCGATCGTGCGGCTGGGCGCGCATCCGTCGCTCGTGCTGCTGAACGGCAACAACGAGAACATCTGGGGCTTCCAGGAGTGGGGCTGGGAGCCGCGGCTCGACGGCCGCACGTGGGGGTCGTATTACTACTACGAGCTCTTCCCGCAGCTCGTCGCCGAGCTTGCGTCTCACGTCGCGTACACGCCGGGTAGCCCGTTCTCGCCCGACCGGGATGCGGCGCAGAACGACGCGGCGACCGGATCGGTGCACCTCTGGGATCTGTGGAACCGCGAGGACTATCCGCACTACCGCGACCACCGGCCGCGCTTCGTCGCCGAGTTCGGGTGGCAGGGGCCGCCGACCTGGTCGACGCTCACCGCATCGATCTCCGACTCGCCGCTCACCCCCGAGTCGCCCGGCATGCTGGTGCATCAGAAGGCGGCGGAGGGCAATGTCAAGCTGATCGACGGTCTCGTCGCGCACTTCCCGCTCCCGAACGACATGGCCGACTGGCATTGGGCGATGTCGCTCAACCAGGCGGTCGCCATCCGTACCGGCATCGAATGGTTCCGTTCGCTGACTCCGCACTGCACCGGCACGATCGTGTGGCAGCTCAACGACTGCTGGCCGGTCACCTCATGGGCGGCCGTCGACGGATACGAGCGCGCCAAGCCGCTGCTGCATGCGCTGAGGCTCGCGTACGCCGAGCGTCTGCTCACCATCCAGCCCGACAGTGACGGTCTCGTCGTCGTGGCCGTGAACGACACCGCCGACGAGTGGACGGGGGAGTTGGAGCTGGCGCGGGTCGACTACGACGGCGGATCGCTCGCTAGCGAGCGGATGGCGTTGTCGGTGCCGCCCCGCGGTACCGCTCGAGTGGAGGTGTCCGCGCCGCTTGCGTCGCCGGGCATCGGCAGCCGCGAACTCGTGACCGCCGCCGTAGGCGATGTCCGGGCGGAGTGGTTCTTCGCCGACTATCGGCACAGCGATCTCGGTGGGGCGAAGTTCGACGTGGAGGTCGAGCGGGTGGCTGACATCGACCGCGTGACGGTGACGGCGATCACTCTGGTGCGCGACCTCACGATCCTGGTGGACACGCTCGATCCCGCGGCGACCGCGGACTCGGCGCTCGTCACACTGCTGCCCGGACAGACGGCGACGATCGCGGTGTCCGGCGGTCCCGGGTTCTCTGCGGGACAGTACCGCGGTGCCATCCGCACGGCGAAGGACCTGGTCATGAGCCTCGAACGCTGAAACGCTCGCGCCCTAGGCTCGTCTCACCGACGACAGCCCGTCTCACCGACGACAGGGAGCAGCGATGGCGTGGAGCACTCAGCAGATCGCCGACCTCGCCGGGACGACAGTCAACACCGTCCGGCACTACCACCGCACCGGCCTGCTCGAGCAGCCCGACCGGCTCTCGAACGGGTACAAGCAGTACGGAGTGCGGCATCTCGTGCGGCTGCTGCAGATCCGCCGGCTACGCGACCTGGGGGTGCCGCTCGACCAGATCGACGAGGTCGGCGCCGACAGCGAGAGCCCCGCAGAGGCACTGCGCGCGCTCGACGCCGAGCTCACCGCGAGCATCGAGCGTCTCCAGCGGGCGCGCGTCGAGATCGCCGCGATCCTGCAGGGGTCGACCGCGACCGAGGTGCCCTCCGGATTCGAAGAGGTGGCGTCGCGGCTGTCGAAGCCCGAGCGCTCGCTCGTGATGATCTACAAGCAGCTCTACGACGACCGCGCGATGGACGACGTTCGCGCGATGATCCAGCAGGAGCCCGACGACGCGAGCGTCGCGCTCGAGAACCTCCCGTCCGACGCCGACGAGGACGCGCGCCAACAGCTCGCCGAGCAGTACGCTCCCGCACTCGCCCGCGACATGGAGTCGTTCCCGTGGCTGCTCGACCCGACGGCGCACCTGTCGCGGACGCCGCAGGTGACGAGCGACACCATCGCGAAGGCGGCGGAGGCGCTGTTCAACCCGGCGCAGTACGACGTCCTCATCCGCGCCAGCATCATCGCGTGGAAGATCCTCGGTCGTTCGCCGTCGGATCCGGGAGCGAACCCGAGCTCGGGGGAGCGTTCGCCGACGGCGGATCCACCCGCTTGACCCTGTTCTGAGAACACGGTTTCTACTCTCTTTCGTCAACCCGCCCGGACGGTTCCGGGCCGATGAAAGAGAGAAGAAATCAATGTCTGCTTCCAACCCCTACGAAGCCCTTCAGGGCTTCGTCGACCAGGTGCCGGAGTTCATCCAGCCGCTCGCGGTCGCCGTCGCGGGCATGATCCCGTATGTCGAGGGCGAAGGATCCGCGGCGCTCGGCATCCTCGCCGGCATCAACCCGATCGTGGCGGCCGTCGCTGGCGCCACCGGCAACCTGCTCGCCGTCATCGGTGTCGTGCTGCTCGGCTCGCGTGCGCGAAGCGCCGTCGTCACGCGCCGCTCCGCGAAGGTTTCGGCGAACGCCCCGACGCGGACCCTCGTCGGCGCGGGTGTCGCCGAGCCCGAGCCGCGCGTCGAGACGCTCGACGGCGACGAGGCGAAGCCGAACCGACGCTCCAAGGGGCGGGCGCGCCTCCGCACCTGGATGGTGCGCTTCGGAGTGCCGGGCACGAGCATCCTCGCCCCGCTGGTGCTGCCGACCCACCTGACCGCCGCGTTCTTCGTCGCGTCCGGCGTCAGCAAGGGCTGGGTGATCCTGTGGCAGGCGGTCGCGATCGTGCTGTGGACTGGACTCGTGGCAGCCGCTGCGCTCGGGCTCGTGACGGCGCTCGGCTGGTGATCGATCAGGCGGTGGGACGCAGCCCGAGCCGGTCAGCGAGCGCCGAGAGCCCTCCGAGGATGTCCTCCCGGCTCGGCTGCACCTGCACGCACACGTGGTCGGCGCCCGCGGCGAGGTGAGCCTCGACCGATGCTGCAATCGTTGCGGCGTCGCCGTGCACGACCAGGGCGTCGACGAGCTCGTCGCTGCCTCCGTCGACGATATCGGCGTCGGTGAAGCCTGCGCGGCGCATGTTGCGGGTGTAGTTGTCGAGTCGCAGGTAGTTCTTCAGGAATGCCCGCGCGCTGATGCGAGCCTCGGCGGTGTCCTCGCCGAACACGACGGTCTGCTCGGGGGCGACGAGTGCGTCCTCGCCCAACACGTCGCGGGCCTCGCGCGTCTGCTGCGGAACGGTGAGGTAGGGATGGGTGCCGGCGCTGCGCTCCGAGGCGACTTCGAGCATCCGAGGGCCGAGCGCTGACAGCACTCGCGCGCCGGCGGGCACGCCCTCGCGGTCGAGGACATCGAGGTAGCGGTTCATCGCGTCGATCGGACGCACCCGCTCAGGCGACGCCTCCCGGTGACCGGTGCCGATGCCGAGCACCAGTCGTCCGGGATGCTTCGCCTCGATCCGGTGGAACGACCGAGCCAGCTCGTCGGGGTCGGACTTCCAGATGTTGACGATGCCGGTCGCGACCTGCAGGCTCTCGGTTGCGTCGAGGAACTCCTCGGCGGCTCGGAGATCCGAGGCGGGGGAGCCTCCCAACCAGAGGGTCCCGTAGCCGAGCTGCTCGATCGATGCGGCGAGCGCCGGGGTGATCTCCGGCGTGCTCCGCCATACGCCCACCCTCCCGAGGCGGTCTGTCCAGGTCGAGGAAAGCGCGGCGGTCGAGTCGGTCACCGTTCCAGCCTAAGTAGGTCATCTGTGCGGAAGCGGACGGCCGTCGTCCTCAACGCTTCCTACGCTGCCGGTCATGACGGAGATCGATGATGTCGTGTCCGAGTTCTTCCGCCGCTACGGTGATGCGCTGCTCGCGCGGGACGAGGCGGCAGTCGCGGAGCTCTACGCGGTGCCGGCGCTCATCCTGTTCCCCGGGCAGTCGATCGCGGTGACGGATCGGACCCAGACCGAACAGTTCTTCGCGTCGGCGTGGGGTCAATACGAAGGGGTCGACGAAACCACGAACACGATCGACGTGGTCGCGAGCGGCGAGCACAGCATCTGGGCCGACGTGACCTGGTTCAGCGGCGGCCGGGCGAGGGAGCGCTTCGTCTACCAGCTCGTCGGCGACGCGGGCGAGTGGAAGATCGGCGTGCTCACGCCGATCGGCTGAGGCGTGCGTTGTCCGCGCGCGCCTCGAACCAGAAGTGGTCGTCGCGGGCGATGCAGACGTACGCGTAGCCCGCGGTCGCCGAGGCAGTGCTGCGGCGGAAGCGGTAGACGACGCCGGCCCCGCAGTGCGTGCAGCTCGTCATGCCGGCGACGGTAGTGCCACCCGGTGACGCCGGGGTGAACGCGAAGCGACATCCGGCGCAGCAGGCACTCCGCCTTTCCCGCCTGTGTGACGGACCAAATGCAGGAGATTCTGCCGAGCAGCCCCGATTCGCGCCCGAATACGCCCCTTCTGACGAGAATCTCCTGCATTCGGTTCGGCACCTCGGGCTGTGACTGACCAAATCAAGGAGATTTCGGGTCGCGCGAGCTCGGATCGGCATGGAGTTGTGACTGAGGCGTGCTTTTTCCTTGATTCGGTCCGTGAGCGCCGAGGAGTCCGGGGAGGGGCTATTGACTTCCGATCGTTAGCTATCGAGAATCGATAGATGAGTCGTCTCGTCATCGCCGGCCTCCGCGTCCTCGTCGTCTCGATCGTCTTCGGCATTCTGGTGGTGCAGGTCTTCGCGATCCCCGCCATCGGGCGCGGTGTCACGAGCGATGCCGGTCTCGACGAGTTCGGCGTCGCCTACGCGGTCGCCGGCATCGGAGTCGGGGTGTGCCTGCAGGTCGCGCTGGTCGCCGTGTGGGCGCTACTGTCGCGCGTGCGCCGCGACGCGATCTTCACCGACGGCGCCTTCCGGTGGGTCGACGTGATCATCTGGAGCGGCGTCGTCGCCACGGTGCTGCTCACCGCCGTCGCCGCGCACATCGTGCTGGTCGTCGAGCCGCGCCTCGACGCACCCGGATTGATCGTGATCATCGGGGGAGCGGTCATCCTCGCCGCCGCCTTCGTGCTGCTCATGGTGGTCATGCGCGGGCTGCTCCGCAGCGCGACGAACCTCCGCGACGAACTCGCCGAGGTCGTCTGATGGCGATCATCGTCGACATCGACGTCATGCTCGCCCGCCGCAAGATGTCCGTCGCCGACTTCGCCGACGCGATCGGCATCACCCCCGCCAACGTCGCCGTGCTGAAGAACGGGCGCGCCAAGGCGGTGCGCTTCACGACGCTCGACGCCATCTGCCGCGTGCTCGACTGCCAGCCGGGCGACGTGCTGCGGTGGACTCCGGATGACGACTCGACGTGATCGACGTGCGCGCCTTCCCGAGCCGTGCGACGCCCACTAGCGTGGCCGCATGACGGGTAGCGAGCAGGTCACTTCACTGGTGTCGTCCGACGTCGTGAGCGGAGGCGCCCCCATCCGCTGGGCATTCCGACGTGAGCCCGACGGTCCCGGCGACACCGGCTGGCGGCTCTACTCGGGCGCGCTCGACGGCGACATCGACATCGAGGACGAGGGCAGGCTGATCGAACTCGACTACGCCGCCGTCGTCGCGATCGAGCCGGCGATGGTCGCACTCTGGTCGACTCCCGTGGGGGCGGACCTGCAGTTCATCCGTCCCGAGTCAGGCGACGTCCTCGTGTGGGACAACAGCACCGACAAGCCCTTCGAGTACCTGGCGGGCTGACCTCCCCTGGGTGGGTGCAGTGAGGCGGCGCCGCACCCTGCCGTCGGTCATCTGCGAGTTCTACCATTGCGGCGAACGGCGTCGGAAGGTGACTCGCCATGGTCCAGGTCAACATCGCCGGGGTCGCCCTCGACGCGCTCGGTCAGCACATCATCCTGTTGAAGCCGCTCGACGGCGACGGCGAGGCGGAGCGCCTGCTCCCGATCTGGATCGGTGAGCAGGAGGCGACCTCGATCCTCATCGCCATCGAGGGCGCGGTGCCGCCGCGACCGCTGTCGCACGACCTGATCCGCAGCCTCGTCGACGCGTTCGGCGCCCAGATCGACCGGGTCGAGGTGACGCGCATCGAGGACGGCACCTTCTACGCCGAGATCACGGTGCAGACCCCGATCGGCAGGCGAGTGCTCGACGCGCGCCCGTCCGATGCGATCGCCGTCGCCTCGCGCACCGGTGCGTCGCTCTTCGTCGCGGACGCGGTCTTCGACGACGCCGGCATCCCCGGCTCCCTGATCGCGACGGAGCAGGACGACGATTCGGCGGTCGAGGAGTTCCGCGACTTCATCGAGCACGTCGAACCCGAAGACTTCGAGGGGCCCGCCGACCCCGGGAAGTGAGAGGAGCGCTCAGTCGTCGAGCAGCGCTGCCACCTGAGCGGCGCCGCCGTCGACGATGACGCGCGCCACGGCAAGCCGTACCCGCGGCCAGTCCGGGTGGTCGGCGACGTCATCGAACTCACGCGACAGTTCTGGGCGTCGCTCTGCGAGGCGCCGCTCGAACGGGATCCGCTGACGGGTATCGTTCGTGATCTCCTCGTACCAGGTGTAGATCGAGGTGATCGGCGACGGCGGCCCGACCTTCGCCTTCGACGGGCTCAGAGCGAGTTCGGTGAGGCGGACCGCCGCGGAGACGAGCCGGCGGCCGTCGCTCGTCGCCACGACGGCGCGGATCTGATCGAGATCCTCGTCGGCGGGCCCGGTCACGCGTCGACGGCGGAGGTCTTCGACGACACTCGTGCGTCGTGGAGCGCCTCGACCTTGCGCTCGAGGTGCAGCGCGGGATAGATGCCGAGGAAGACCGCCATCGGAGCCAGCAGGCCGGGGTCGTGGATGCCGTGGTGGGCGTAGGTGCGCTCGAAGCGCTGCACGTAGAAGAGGTAGTCCTTCGGCGCCGAGTCGAGACGCCGCGCGGACATCCCGGCGACCATCGCGGGAACATAACCGACCTTGAAGCCCTTAAGCGCGAGGTGCACCGAGAGGTCGAGGTCCTCGTGCATGAGGTCCTCGCGGTCGAGGCAGACCTCGTCGCGGACGGCGAGCCACGATCTCTTCGTGAGCGCCATGTTGCTCCCGAAGAGGAACACGTACTGGCCGGCGAGCTTCACCATGATCTGCCGCATCGTGTCGTCGGCCTGATGACCGAACTTGCGCAGGGGCATGTCGTAGTACTCGACCGGACCGCTCGCCGCGTCGAACTCGCCCGTCGCGAAGGCGTTCTTCACCTGCTCGACCCAGTCGGGCTCGATGGCGGAGTCCGAGTCGATGCGGCCGAGGATGTCGCCCGTCGCCGCGTCGAATCCCGCGTTGCGAGTGGGGGTGATCCCCTGCTCCTCGGTCTGGGAGATGAGGCGGATGTTCGCCTCGGGGAAGGCCGCCTGCATCGCCTCGACGGCCGCGCGGGTGCCGTCGGTCGAGCGGTTGTCGACGACGACGATCTCCTCGGCGGAAACGGTCTGGTCGATCGCCGCGAGCAGGCAGTGCCGGATCGTCTCCTCTTCGTTGTAAGCGGGGATGACGATCGAGACGGTGAGCTCCTGAGCCATTCCGCGAAACTATCGGTCCGGACGCGGCCGACGCGAGAGGCTCGGAGCCCCCAGAACGGGTCGAGGGGGTCAGCGGATGCGGGCGCGTTCGATCGTGATCGGCACCCCGGCCGAGGCGGTCGCGTCGGCGGGGAGGGCGCCGGTGCGCGCGAAGTCCGCCCACAGTGCGCGGAACCCGCGCCCGATCGCCGACAGCTCCCGCGGCTTCACCTGGCCGAGCACGCCTGCGCGTCGCCACAGCGGCCCGGGGAAGAGGAGCGGGAGCTCGACGGTGTGGGTGGCGCCCATCCGGCTGCCGCGCGGCCGCCAGGCCAACTCGTAACGGGTGACCTTCGCTCCGCCACGTGCCAGCAGCGAGGCGAAGCGGCGCCCCGACGAGCGGTACACGCGGTCGGTCGTGAAGTCGAGCAGCATCGACCGCAACACGGGGCCGAGGCGGGGGAGGGCGAAGAGCTTCTGCAGGGGCGGGAGGATCTCGGCGAACAGCGACGTCTCCTCGGCGGTCCATCCGATGAGGACGTCGTAACGGTCGGCGACCGCTCGCCACGCGTCGAGCGCCTCCTTCTCCGGAGGAAGCGGCGCGAAACCGTACTGGGTGCCGAACGACATGCCGGCCCGAAGCCCGAAGCGTCCCGCCGCCTTCTCGGCGCGTGCCTCGGCCTCCTGCAGCACCGGCAGTGGGGTGTCAGCGTCGAGCGGGCCGGTCGCCGCCGCCATGATGCGGTTCATCCGGGCGCGGCGCGAGCGGAGGCCGAACGGTGCGCTCTGGATGATGACGCGGCGGAAGAGTCCGTCGACCCCGTCGCTGATCATCAGGTGCGCGACGGCGTCACCGCCCGCCGACTGGCCGAAGAGGGTGATCGAGGTGGCGTCGCCGCCGAACGCGTCGATGTTCGCGTGCACCCAGCGCAGCGCCTCACGCAGATCGAGCAGCCCGAGGTTCGCGGGGATGTCGCCGCCGTTGCCGAGGAAGCCGAGCACGCCGAGCCGGTAGGTGACGGCGACGACGATGACGCGCTGCTCCCGGACCAGGGTCGAGGGGTCGAACAGCGGCAGGTCGCCCGCGCCGAAGACGTAGGAGCCGCCGTGGATCCACACCATGACCGGCACCCGCTCGCCCTCGGCGAGGTCGGCGGGCAGGGTGATCGACACGCGCTGGCAGTCCTCGGAGAACGTGATGGTGTGCAGCGGGTCGCCCATCACCTCGTTCGTGCGCGGCACACGCTGCGGGCAGGCGGGCGCGGGGTCGAAGGCGTCGAACGGCTCGTCGCTCGGAGCGACCGGGACCGGCGGCGCGAAGCGGTCGGCCGTCGCGTAGCGGATGCCGAGGGCGCGGACGACTCCGTCGGCGACGCGTGCCCGGTAGACGCCGGTCGGCGTCCGGAAGGTCCTCACCGCGTCCGCGGGCTCGGGTGCGTCCGTCGTCTCGAGGGTCTGCGCGTCGGTCACGCTCGAATGCTAGGCGTGGCAGGCCGAACAGACGATGAGAGCCGCCGACCCCGAGGGGCGGCGGCTCTCATCGAGGATCGGCCGGGTTCAGACGGCCTGCTGGGCGATGGCGAATCGCACTCCGCCCTCGTCGTCGACCTGCGCGTCGAGGATCTTGTCGTCGAGCACCTGGGCTGCGTCCTCGTCGAGGAAGACTCGGGCGCCCTCGCTGTCGACGACGGTGTCCGACGCCTCGGGATTGGGTGCGATGCCCAGGACGAATTCGGAGTCGCCGCCTCCTTGAATGCGGATCCCCGCGGTGTCGGTGTCGGGGGTCTGCGAGACGATCGTCTTGACAACGGTCGAAGCGGTGTCGGTGAGTGTCAGCATGGCTCTCCTTTCATCGGGCATGCCCACGGCATGCGGTCGGCCACGCTTCCGCACCGACCCGCGGCACGTCCACTTTTCGCGGCCATACTGCGCGGATGCTCAGGGCCTACGGACGTCCTGCCAAGGTCAAGCCCGGGAACGAACCTGTACTCAGTCGGCGAGCAGCTGGCGCATCTCCGACAGGTCGATGGGCTGGGTCGCGAGGAGGTCGATCGACTCGGCGGGCGCGTCGGAGAGAGGTGCATTCATGCGGAGGGATCCTTCGATGGGGGTGGAACGCGAGGAAGACGCTCACACGGTAGCCATCCGAGTTTGAGGAGACGCTGAATGGGTGCTGCGCTTCTCCGGTGACCGCGGAATCGCATTCATGACGACGCAAGAAACGACGGGACACCCCCTCTGATCTCCGGCGTTTCTGCGAGGTGTCGACCTACAGTGGCACTATGTGGCGTGCAGACAGGCGAACCCACGACGCGGAGCTCGGCTCCGAAGCGGTCGCTCCCCTCACTGCAGCGGTGACGGCCGCGCACACCCTCAGCGTCGGTGATCCGCGACTCACCCCGGTGAACGTCGCCGAGCCGGCGTGGGACAAGTGGCGCACCGAACTCGGCAAGGTCGGCGGCACCTCGCCGCTGCTGCACCTCGTCGACTCCCCGAGAACCCGCATCGAGCTGAGCTCCACGCACCCCGGCGGGCTCGCTCAGTTCATCACCGGCAAGGCCACCCTGCTGTCGAGCCTCGTCCGCGACGACCTTGCCTTCCGCACCGCGAGCATCGCCGCGTCCAACATGACCGCGAAGGGCATCGAGCTCAGCTCGACCCGCGGCATCGACTCCATCCACCTCGCCATCGGCATCGCCGAGTGGAAGTTCGAGAAGAAGGAGTATCGGGCGCCGCTGCTGCTGCGCCCGATGACCCTGCGCCGCTACGGCAAGGACTTCGAGCTGCGCCTCAAGGGAGCGCCGTTCCTCAACCCCGCGCTGGCGCGCGCCCTGCACGAGCAGTTCCAGATCACGCTCGACCCGTGGGCGTTCGTCGCGCTCGCCGGCCCGAACGACCAGTTCAAGCCGCAGCCCGTCATCGACCGTCTGCGCGGACTCACCTCGCATATCAGCTGGTTCAGCGTGCACCCGCGCCTCGTGGCCTCCTCGTTCGCCGAGGTGGCCCCGCGGATGCTCGCCGACGCGCAGAAGCTCGACCACCCGGTCATCGACGCGCTCGCCGGCAACCCCACCGCGCGCTGGACGATCTCCGAGTCGTACACGGCCGCCGAGCCGGTCGATCAGGACCACCGGCCGCCCGCGAGCGACACCCTGCTGCTCGACGCCGACTCGGAGCAGGAGATCGCGATCGCGCAGATCGCAGCCGGTAACTCGGTGGTCGTGAAGACCCTCCCCGGCACCGGCGGCACCCAGACGATCGTCAACGCGCTCGGCTGCCTCGTCGCCCAGCACAAGCGGGTGCTCGTGGTGAGCGCGCGTCACGCCACCCTGAAGGCGGTCAGTTCGCGGCTGTCCGAGATCGGACTGCCGGGCATCGCGATCGCTCCCCGCTCGGTGCGGCGCGACGTCATCCAGGCGATCAGCCGCAACGAGAAGGCCGGCAAGGTCAACACGACCGAGGTCGACGACGCGCTGCTGCGTCTGCGCTCGGTGCTGCTCGACTACCGCGGCGCGCTGTCGAAGCAGGATCCGCTGCTCGGCATCTCCGCCCTCGACGCCCTGTCCGAGCTCGCCCGCCTCGCGCTCCTGCCCGACGCGCCGCAGACCCACTCGCGGCTCACCGACCGGGCGATCGAAGCCCTTGGCGGTGACCGCGCCGGTGCCGCGCAGGCGCTCGTCCGCGCCGCCGCGCTCGGCGAGTTCCGCTATGGTCCGGGCGACTCGCCCTGGTACGGGGCGTCGTTCCCGACCTCCGCCGCGGCCGCCGAAGCGCACGGCATCGCCCGCCGCCTGCACGAGACCGAGCTGCCCCGCCTGCTCGAACGCGCCAACGAGCTCGTCGGCAAGACCCGCCTCCGCCCCTTCGAGAGCATCGCCGAGCTCGGCATCTACCTGCGCCTGCTGCTCGACATCCGCGAGACGCTCGACCGTTTCCAGCCCGTCGTATTCGACCGTTCGCTCGGCGAGCTGATCGCTGCGACCGGGTCGCGTCGCGACTCGGCGGCGATGAGCGGCGGCAACCGTCGCCGCCTGCGCAAACTCGCCCGCGAATACGTGCGACCCGGCGTCCACGTCGCCGACCTGCACGAGGCGCTCGTGCGCATCCAGCAGCAGCGGGTGCTGTACCAGCGCTTCGTCACCTCGGGAGTGACGCCTGAGATCCCGGTCGGCATCGCCGACGTGCAGGTCGCCTACGACCGCATCTCGAAGGATCTGCACGCGATCGACGAGCCGTTGGGCCTCACCGCCAGCCCCCGCTCGCTCGCGGCCCTGCCGATCCCTGAACTGCAGACGCAGCTCGAGGCCCTCGCCGCCGACTCCGAGGTGCTCGACAACCTGCAGGAGCGCACCGCGCTCATGACCACGCTGCGGGCTCTCGACCTCGACCCTCTGCTCGCCGACCTCGCGCGCCGTCACGTGCCCGAGGAGCGGGTCGCCATCGAGCTCGAACTCGCCTGGTGGACCTCGGCGCTCGAGCGCATGCTCCGCACCGACCGCGCCCTGCTCGGCGGCAACACGCAGGTGCTCGACCGGCTCGAAGCCGACTTCCGACTCGTCGACGAGGCGCACGCCGCCGGCGCCGCGCCGCAGCTGGCGTGGAGCCTCGCCGAGGCGTGGCGCATCGGCGTCGTCGACTGGCCGCAGGAAGCCGAGGCGTTGAAGCGGGTGCTGAAGAGCGAGCACGCCGACGCCAACACGCTGCACCGTGCGGCCCCGCACCTCTCGCGCATCGTCGCACCCGTCTGGCTCGTCTCCCCGTACGACGTCGACACCATCTCCGACGAGATCCCGTTCGACGCCGTCTTCGTGCTCGACGCGGGCGCTGTCAGCGTCGCCGAGAGCCTCGGCGCGATCCGCCGCGGACGTCAGACGGTGCTCTTCGGCGACCCGGTGACGCAGACGCCCACCGACTTCGAGATCGGCGTGAAGGACCTGAGCGGGGGAGTCGAGCACCACCCGCACGCGCAGAACGAACTCGACGCCCGCCACAACGACTCCGCGCTCGCGCGTCTCGGCGAGCTGCTGCCGACTCTCGAATTGACCCGCAGCTACCGCGCGGGCGGGCAGGACCTCGTCGAGCTGGTCAACCGGCGTTTCTACGGCGGCAAGATCCAATCGATGCCGTGGGCGGGCACCTTCCTCGGACGCGGCAGCCTCGTGCTCGACTACATCCGCGACGGGGGAGCGCTGCCCGATCCCGAGAGCGGCACCGTCGAGTCCGTCGACGCCGAGGTGGCGCGGGTCGTCGAGCTCGTGCTCGACCACGCCATCCACCGCCCGAAGGAGTCGCTGCTCGTCGTCACCGCGAGCCAGCGCCACGCCGTCCGTGTGCAGCAGGCGGTGCTCCGCGCGGTCGCGCGACGCACCGAGGTCACCGACTTCTTCCTGCGCGAGCAGTCCGAGCCGTTCATGGTCGTGACGCTCGAGCAGGCCGTCGCGCTCAGCCGCGACCGCGTCATCTTCTCGGTCGGCTACGGCCGCACCCCGCACGGGCGGATGCTGTCGAACTTCGGTCCGCTCGGCGAGCCCGGCGGCGATCGGCTCCTCGCCTCCGCGGTCACGCGGGCGCGTCGTTCGCTCGTCATCGTGTCGTGCTTCCGGCCGGAGGACATCGCCACCGAGCGAGTCGCGCATGGCGTCCTCGCCCTCGGGGAGATCCTCGCCGAAGCGGAGGCGCGCATCGCGCAGGAGCCGATCCCGGACGACAGCGACGCGATGCTCGTCGACCTGTCCCGTCGTCTCGAAGGCCTCGGCCTCGACACCGCGCTCGGCTACCGCGGACGGCTCGCGCTCGTCGCCTCGTACCAGGGCAAGGCGATCGCCATCGAGACCGACGGCATCGTCGGCGGCATGAGCCTCCGCGAGTCGTTGCGCCTGCGGCCCGACATGCTGAAGCGTCTCGGCTGGCACTACCTGCGCGTGCACAGCTTCGAACTGTTCGCCGACCCCGAGTCGGTGGCCCGCAAGATCGCGATCGCCCTCGGCGCTGTCCACCTGGCGCCGAAGACCGAGGCGATCCCCGTCATCGCCGGCTGACATGGCCGAGCGCAAGTCCCGACGGGTCCGCACCGAGCCGGTCCCCGGCAGCGACCCCACCCCGCAGTTGCCGAAGCGTGTCGAGCGAGCCGCGGAAGACGACGAGAAGACGTGGGGCGACCGCGACTCCGGCAACGACGAGCAGCTCCGCCGCGACGTCCCGCCCCACTACTGACCCGCTCCTTCACCGGCCGCTGACCGAATCAAGGAAGAAGCGGGGTCGAGTCACACGTTCATGCGGATCCGGGCCCCTCAAGGCGGCACTTTTCCTTGACTTGATCAGTCGACCGCCGTCGCCGGGGTGCGGTGGCTGACCAAATGCAGGAGATTTTGGCCGCAAGGGCCCGTTTTCGACCTCGAGGAGCAGGTCAT
Organism: Herbiconiux sp. L3-i23; assembly: GCF_023734115.1. NCBI lineage: Bacteria > Bacillati > Actinomycetota > Actinomycetes > Micrococcales > Microbacteriaceae > Herbiconiux > Herbiconiux sp. L3-i23. The sequence continues at coordinate 2,595,228 of NZ_AP025737.1, read as the reverse complement.
CGCGAAAATCTCCTGCATTTGATCGGAGACCGGATGCCCGGCCGCTGCTCCACTGACCGAATCAAGGAAAAAGCAGGGTCGAGTCACACGTTCATGCGGATCCGGGCCCCTCGAGGCAGCACTTCTCCTTGATTCGGTCAGTTCAACCCGCGAAGGCCGCCGGGTGGAGGACCAAATGCAGGAGATTTTGGCGTTGCGGGCCTGATTTCCGCCCGAATCGAAGGTGCGGCGCGAGAATCTCCTGCATTTGGTCAGAGAGCAGGCGCCCGCCGCTCCTCCGCTGACCAAATCAAGGAAAAAGCGGGCGTCAGTCACACGTTCATGCGGATCCGGGCCGATTCAGCCCCGGATCTCCTTGATTCGGTCAGTGCCCGAGCGACGGGTGGAGCGAGGTCAGCTGGCGGGGGACTCGTCGCCGCGGATGACGGCGTGCTTGCCCGTAGTGGTCGGCACCGTCTCGGCGTCGGCGCGGGCGGCCAGCAGATCGCGGATCTCGGTCAGCAGCTCGGCCTCGGTCGGCGGGAGGTTCGCCGGAGTCGCGGCCTCCTCCTCCTTCTGCTGCTTCGCGAACGCCACCTTCTTCAGGTGATTGATCGGCACGACGAGCACGAAGTAGACGACCACCGCGACGATCAAGAACTGGATGACCGCGGCCAGCACCGCGCCGAACTGGAGGGTGGCGGTGCCGCCCGACGTGGTTGGGATGTCGATGGGGAACGCCTCGTTCAGCGTCGATGCGTCGAAGAGCGCACCGATCGCCGGATTGAACACGCTCGCGACGATCGTGTTCACGATGGCGGTGAACGCGGTTCCGATGACGACCGCGACCGCGAGGTCGATGACGTTGCCGCGGAGGATGAACTCCTTGAACCCGTTCAACACGCCGTGCTTCTTCTCGTCGCTCACGCTGCCCCTCCCGATGCCGAACCACTCGAACCGCTGCTACCCGAGCCGCCCGAAGACGACCCCGTCGACGTCGACGTCGACGACCCCGATGACCCCGACGAGCTCGACCCGTTCGACGACGAGCTCGCGGAGCTCGAGCCGCGCGAGTCGGTGCGGTAGAACCCGGACCCGTTGAAGGTCACGCCGACGGGGCTGAACACCTTGCGCAGCGGTTGGCCGCACACCTCGCACGTGGTCAACGCGTCGTCGGTGAAGGACTGAACGATGTCGAACGCGTTGCCGCAGCTCGTGCACTTGTAGGAGTAGGTAGGCATGGTCTCTCTCTGCCGATCAGGCGGCGGTCCCGTCAGCGCGCGGGACGGAAATCGAGGGTGCGCGTCGGGGTCACGGCCCCATCGACGGGCTGATCGTGACGCTCTCGAGGCACCTCGTCGAGCACTTCGGTGTCGAAGACTACCGCGTACACGGGAGGGCAGTTCTCCATCGATCCGAGCGTTTTGTCGAAATAGCCCCGCCCCCATCCGAGGCGCACGCCGTGGTGGTCGACGCACGCCGCCGGAACCAGGATCAGGTCGACGTCGTTGATGGCGGTGGGGGCGAGAAGCTCTCCCGCGGGCTCGGGCATTCCGAACAGTCCGACCTCTTCGTCGTCCTCGTCGGTGGCGGTCGCCCAGTCGAGCAGGCCGTCGGTCCGAGCGATCGGCAGGAGGATGCGAATATCTCGCTGATCAGCCCATTTGAGGAACGGGCGGGTGTCCGGCTCGTCGTTCGTGCTCAGGTAGCACGACACGGAAGAGGCCCCGGTCGCCTCCGTCAGCGAGATCAGCCGGGCGGTGAGACCCTCGGTCGCCGACGCGCGTTCGGTCGAGGTCATGTTGCGTCGTCGCTCGCGCAGCTCGGCGCGCAAGGCCCGCTTCTCGAGGCTCAGGTCGGCCGGCATGAGGACGATTTTAGAAGGCATCTCCCTATAACCTGTGCAAATGGCCTCGCATATCACCAAGGCAGTGATCCCCGCTGCCGGTCTCGGCACCCGTTTCCTTCCCGCCACCAAGGCGATGCCGAAGGAGATGCTGCCCGTCGTCGACAAGCCGGCGATCCAGTACGTCGTCGAGGAGGCCGTCAACGCCGGGCTGCACGACGTGCTCATGGTGACGGGGCGCAACAAGAACGCGCTCGAGAACCACTTCGATCGTGTCGCCGAGCTCGAGGCGACCCTCGAGGCGAAGGGCGACCTCGCCAAGCTCGAGCGCGTCAACGAGTCGACCGGCCTCGCCGACATCCACTACGTCCGCCAGGGCGACCCCAAGGGTCTCGGGCACGCCGTGCTGCGCGCTGAGATGCACGTCGGCGACGAGCCCTTCGCGGTGCTGCTCGGCGACGACCTGATCGACGAGCGCGACCCGCTGCTCGACCGCATGATCGAGGAGCAGCTGAAGCGCAACGCGACGATCGTCGCGCTGCTCGAGGTCGACCCGTCGCAGATCCACCTCTACGGTGTCGCCACCGTCGAGGAGACCGACGAGGAGGACGTCGTGCGCGTCACCGGGCTCGTCGAGAAGCCCTCGCGCGAGAACGCACCGTCCAACTACGCGATCATCGGCCGCTACGTGCTCCGCCCCGAGGTGTTCGAGATCCTCGAGCGCACCGAGCCGGGCAAGGGTGGCGAGATCCAGCTGACCGACGCCCTGCAGGAGATGGCCGGCGACGAGAGCATCGGCGGTGTGTACGGCGTCGTGTTCCGCGGCCGCCGCTACGACACCGGTGACAAGATCGACTACATCAAGGCGATCGTGCAGCTCGCGAGCGAACGAGACGACCTCGGCCCCGAACTGAAGCCGTGGCTGAAGGACTTCGTCGAGACGATCGACTAGTCTCACTCCTCTCCCGACGGGATCTCCGCCGGTAACCGATCAGCGGAAAGCGGCGCCCACGGTGGCTATCATTCCGACGCTGCGCGACGAGCGCACCGCCATCCGACCCATCCGGCTGAAGGACGCGCGGCCGCTCGAGCGCGAGCTGCTCGACAACCGGTCGTGGTTGCGCGAGTGGGAGGCGACGAGCCCCCGCGCCCCGATGAGCTTCGACACCCGTGCGAGCATCCGCGCGTTGCAGGCGCATGCGCGCAGCGGGCAGGGCCTGCCGTTCATCATCGAGGTCGACGGGCAACTCGCCGGCCAGCTCAACGTGTCGGGCATCGCATGGGGGTCGACGTCGTCGGCGTCGATCGGATACTGGATCGCTGAGCGCTTCGCCGGCGCCGGCGCGACACCGACGTCGGTCGCCCTGGCCACCGACTACTGCTTCCAGCAGCTCGGTCTGCACCGCATCGAGATCTGCATCAGACCCGAGAACTCGAAGTCGTTGCGGGTCGTCGAGAAGCTCGGATTCCGTTACGAGGGCCTCCGCCGTCGCTTCATCCACATCAACGGCGACTGGCGCGATCACTTCTGCTTCGCCCTGGTCTCCGAAGAGGTTCCCGAGGGGGTGCTCGACCGCTGGCGGCTCGGGCAGGTGCCGGCGGAGAACGCGGCGATCCCCGAGAGCGATCGCGAGGCGGCGGCGACCCGTTTCCCGTCGTTCTGACGGGACACGACCGAAGTTTCAGCGGTTCGGCGGCAGACACACCCGCCCCCTTCCGGGACGCGGGATGCGCGCGCCCCTACTTTTGTCCCCATGGGTATTGAGGGCGTCGGCGGGGGTGTCGTCATTGCGCTCGCCGCAGTGCTCTGGCTTGTCTATCTGATGCCCACGTGGATGCGCCGTCGCCAGTACATCGCGACCGAGCGCAACGCCGTTCGTCTGCAGCAGACGCTGCGCATCCTCGCCGAGACCGCCGAGGTGCCCGCCGAGGTCCGCGCCGAGGCGACCGCGAAAAGCGTCGCCGAGCAGCACCGCATCCTGCGCATCGAGGCGCAGCGCGCCGAAGCCGTCGCCCGCGCCCGCGAGGCGGCCGCCGCTCGGGTGCTCGCGCGCAAGCCCGAGGCGCCGAAGGGTCCGCGTCAGAAGGCGGAGGCCGTGCAGGCTCTGACCGCCGCTCGTCTTCGCCGTTCGCGTCTGATCGCCGCGCTCGTGCTCATCGCCTCGGTGGTGCTCGCCGGGGTCGGTGTCAGCCAGGTCTTCGCGGTCGGCAACTGGATTCCGCTCGTCGTCGGCGCAGTCGGCGCCTTCGTCGCACTCGGCTTCCTGCAGCGAGTCGCGACGGTCGCCGCTGCGCGCCGGGCGACGCAGGCGGTGGACCGCACGGTCGCGGTCGCGCCCCCGGTGCAGAGCTTCGTCGACTGGCAACGCAGCGAGCCCGCTCGTCCCACGTGGACCCCGGTTCCGCTGCCGAAGCCGCTGTACCTGTCGCGTCGTGAGGCGCCGGCGACCGCCGGCCTCGTGGCTCCGGATCTCGATCTGGCCGCCGCGGCGGCACGGGCGCAGGAGGCGCTGCGCGCGGCGGCGAACGCGCCCGAGGTCGCATCGATGCCGTCGCGTCAGACGGCTGCTCCCGCGGCGAAGGCTTCCGGATACGCGGCGATGGGCATCGTCGGGGAGGCCCGTCCGGGAATCACCGACCTCAACGACGTGCTGCGCCGTCGCCGCGCGGTCTGATCGTCGCCTCCTGCCCGCATCCGCGTCCAGAACGGCTTCGGCGGTAGCGGCGAGGTGGTCATGGGTGGGGTCTTCGCGGTGATAGTGTTGTCGGGCACTTGGGCCTGTGGCGCAGTTGGTAGCGCGCTTCGTTCGCAATGAAGAGGTCAGGGGTTCGAATCCCCTCAGGTCCACCAAGGAGAAGAGCGTCGCCCTCTAGGGCGGCGCTCTTCTCGTTGGTGGACCTGAAGGATTGAGAAGCCCGAAGAAGGTGGGCCCACGCTCGCGAGGGGCCCCGGCTGACGCGAAGCGGCAGTTGGGGGAGCGAGTGGGGAGTCGAATCCCCTCAGGTCCACCAAGGAGAAGAGCGTCGCCCTCTAGGGAGGCGCTCTTCTCGTTTGTGGACCTGAAGGATTGAGAAGCCCGAAGAAGGTGGGCCTGCAAGATCCGAGCCCCTGCGCCTGGCAGAATCGCTCGGTGCTCGCCCCGTCCCGCAGTTCGCTGCGCACCCCGTCCCGCACCCCGCGCATCCGTTGGCGCAACCGCAGCCGCCTGGTGCGCTGGTGGCGGCTGATGCGCACGATGAATCCGCAGACGTTCCGCCAGAAGGTCCGGTACAAGATGCTGCGCGACCACCGGCCGTTGCTGGTGACGTTCGCCGACAAGGCGGCGGTCCGGGATTTCGTCGCCGCTCGGGTGGGCGAGGCGTCGCTCCCGGGATGCATCGCCGTGCTCGACGACGCCGCCGATCTGTTGACGCTCGATCTGCCCGACCGGTACGTGGTCAAGCCGACGCACGGCAGCGGAGCGGTGATCGTCGTGTCACCTGATGCGCCCGAGGACGCGCGACTGCCCCGACCCGAGCACGGGTGGGTGTACCGGCATGTGCGTCCCGAGCACGTGGATCGTGAGCAGTTGGCGGCAATCGCCGAGGTGTGGTGCACGAAGCTCTACGGGCAGGGTCCCAATCGTGAGTGGGCCTACGGGCAGGTCCCTCCCCGAGTGATCGTCGAGGAGATGCTCGTCGGGACGGACGGCGGCGTACCGGACGACTACAAGTTCTTCACCTACGACGGCGAGTGCCGCTTCATCCAGGTCGACGGGGGCCGGTTCGGCGATCGCACGCAGGACTTCTTCACCGACCGCTGGGAGCACCTGGCCATGAGCGGCGGGCCGCGCTGGGCGTCGCCGACCCCCGCTCGTCCGCCGCACCTCGACGAGATGCTGGCGATCGCCGCGCGGTTGGGCGCGGGGACCGACTTCGTCCGCGTCGACCTGTACAGCCTCGAGGGGCGCATCGTCTTCGGCGAGCTCACCAGCTATCCGGCGGGCGGAGACAGCCCGTTCGAGCCTGCGAGCTTCGACGCGGAGTTCGGTCGACCTTGGAGGGTGCCGCGTCGCTACCGCTGACGTGACACGGGAGCCGATCTTCACTTCGGTCGCCGAGCGCCGTGCCCGCGTGAAGCCTTCTGGACGTCGGGCGAGTCCGCCTCGATCACTTGCGGCGACCTCGGCGCCGGAGGACTGGGACACTGGGAGTGTGCCCGAGTTCCCCTTCGATCAGCTGCGCCGCCGCCCCGACGTCGAAGCCTCGAACCTGTTCGCCGTCGACGCCAGCGACCGGCTGATCCTCGACGAGGCCACCTCGGCGATCGCCGCATCCCCGACCGACGTCGCAGTGATCGGCGACCGCTACGGAGCCCTCACGCTCGGCGCGATCGCCCTCGGGGCGTCGGGAGTGCGCGTGCATCAGGACGCCCTCCTCGGCGAGCGCGCCCTCGCGCAGAATGCGCAGGCGCTCGGCGGCACGGGGGAGTACGGGTGGCATCCGCTCGGCGCGTCGCTGCTCGAGGGCGCACGCGTGGTGCTGCTCCAGCTTCCGCGGGCGCTCGCCGAGCTCGAGGAGTGGGTGGACGCGATCGCGCGCTACGCCTCGCCAGACGTCGTCGTCATCGCGGGCGGCCGCATCAAGCACATGACCCTCGCCATGAACGACGTGTTCCTGCGCTCCTTCGACCGCCTCGACATCGGCCGGGCTCGGCAGAAGTCGCGAACCTTGCAGGCCAGCGGCGCGCGCACACCCGTGGGTAATCCCCGCTTCCCGACCATCGCGACCCTTCGCGACGGGGCTCTGCCGGGCGGAGAGCTGCTCGTCAGCGCGCACGGAGCCGCCTTCGCCGGCGCCTCCCTCGACATCGGCACCCGCTACCTGCTCGGCTTCCTCCCCGAGATGCGCCCCGCTCGCGACGCCATCGATCTGGGCAGCGGCACCGGAGTGCTCGCGTCAGCTCTTGCGAGCGCCCGCCCCGACCTCGAGGTCACCGCGATCGATCAGTCGTGCGCCGCGGTGCTGTCGACCTCCGAGACCGCGACAGCGAACGATCTGGCGGATCGCATCCATGCGGTCCGCGAGGACGCGCTGTTCGAGCGGCCGCCTGCCAGCGCCGACCTCATCGTCTGCAATCCCCCGTTCCACTCCGGGGCGACCGTGCACGCCGAGGTGGCGTTGCGGCTGCTGGGCGACGCCGCGCGCGTCCTGCGGCCGGGCGGCGAACTATGGACGGTGTTCAACTCGCACCTCGGCTACCGCGCCGCGCTCGCCCGCGCCGTCGGACCCACCGAGGTGGCCGGCCGGAACGACAAGTTCACCGTCACCGTCAGCAGACGCGAGCCGTGACGGGCTACTCCGTCTGATCCGTCGCGTCGGCACGCAACGCGACGATCTGCGTCGCCACCCGCTCGATCAGGTCGAACGGAATCGGTTTCGAATAGGGGAAATTGACCGAATCCTTCGCCTGACGGTACGGCGCGATCTCCGACTCGAGCGGCTCGGGCAGAGTGGGAATCGGATAGAGGCCGATGTGCTTCTTCCACCCCGCGAAGTGGATCGCGTAGCGACCGCCCAGCATGATCGCCGGCATCCCGTATCGCACCTTCTCGGTTCCACCCGGGACGGCACGGTGCAGGATCGTGCGCAGCGTGGAGAGGGAGTCGCGCGCCTGTTCCGGCGCGGCGGCGATGTACTCGTCGATCGTCTCGGGCTTCGTCGCCGTCATGTCCCACACACTAGGGCTTCAGCGAGCGGGGCGAGGTGCCCACTTCTGCGGGTATTCATGCTTCGGCACCCGCAGGACCGGGCACCTCGGCTGCGGCCTGCCGTTCTCGACGTCGGTCAGGCGGCGCGGGCGAGCACCGGGGCGACGACCACGGGGTCGGAGGTCGCGATGACCATTCCCGAGGCGTCTTCGACGATCCATCCTCCGCAGGGGCAGGAGACGACGATCGCGCCGTCACCGAAGTCGGCCGACGCGTCTTCGTAGGACAGGAAGTTGCCCGCGCCGTCGATCGAGTCGTCGTGGGTGCAGCCGAGCTCAGCCATGATGCGCTCCTTCTCATGTCGTTTCGTCTCTCCGATGGTCTCTCCGCCCCGGTCGAGCGGGAGAGTGCCACGCCGCTCATGCTGCAGGCACCCACCGACACGGCACGGTCCGCCGCGGGTCAGCGCGTCGGGGCGGCGGTGATGAAACGTCCGGTCCGCTCCCACCGGGCTCCCGGTGGCCGCCGCGTAGCGTGAACCGACGCGAAGGAGCAGGTCCACATGAAGATCATCGTCACCGGAGCGACGGGCAATGTCGGACTCGGAGTGCTGCGGCGCCTGGCCGCCGCGAGCGAAGTCGACGAGATCGTCGGCATCGCCCGCAGAGCGCCCCACCGCGACGTCGCGGAGTACGAGGGGGTGCGCTTCGACGAGATCACCGTCGGAGAGCCGGGCAGCCTCGACGCGCTGACGCGGTCCTTCGAGGGTGCCGATGCCGTCATCCACCTCGCGTGGAAGCTGCAGCCCAATCGCGATGAGGCGGAGCTGCGTCGCACCAACGTCGACGGCACCGTGCAGGTGCTGGAGGCCGTCGCGCGGGCGGGTGTGCCGCAGGTCGTGGTCGCCTCGTCGGTCGGCGCCTACAGCCCTGGCCCGAAGCGTTCCCGCGTCGACGAGTCATGGCCGACCGGCGGTATCCCCAGCTCGCACTACTCGCGGCACAAGGCGATGGACGAGCGCGCGCTCGACCGCTTCGAACGCGAGCATCCCGAGATCGTGGTGACGAGGGCGCGGCCCGGACTCGTGATGAACGGCCGCACCGGCGCCGAGCTGAAGCGCCTGTTCGCCCGGGGATGGCTGCCGCTCGGCTGGCTCGACGACGGGGTGCTCCCCGTGCTGCCGATGCCGACGACGACGGTGTCGCAGGTCATCCACGTCGACGACCTCGCCGACGGCATCTGGCGCACCATCGACCGTCGCGCCGGGGGAGCGTTCAACTTCGCCGCGGAACCGGTGGCCGACCCGACGCTGGTGGCCTCGGTGCTCGGCACCCGCACGGTACCGTTCCGCGCCGCGGTGCTGCGCGCGCTCGTCGCGTTCGCCTGGCGCACGCGGATCATCGCGATGGACCCCGGATGGATCGACATCGCGACCACCGTGCCCGTCATGTCGACCGCGCGCGCCCGCGCCGAGCTCGGCTGGGTGCCGAAGGTCAGCGCCCACGACGCGCTCGCCGAAGTGGTCCACGCTGTCGCCGAACACCGCGGGCTGCCCGCGTCGCCGCCGCTGCACGGGCAGAAGTAGGCGCAGACCGGAGAGGTACGCCCTTCGTATCGCTCCGCGGGGCGGGGCGGGCGGGCGTGCCGAGTTGTGTCCCCCGTATCGCTTCGCTCAACGGGCGGGGCGGGCGGGCGTCAGTGGTCGGTGCGGGGCGGGCGGAGCCGAGTCTCTTCGAGGTCGAGCATGGTCTGCGCACGGGCGAGCACGCGCGAGGAGTACGCGCCGGAGCTGCGAGCCTCGAGCAGACGCCGCTTCTCGGCGTCGACGACCGCGAGCCGGAGCTGCCGGTAGACGTAGTGCGGCGTCTCGTCCTGGGCGCCGCCGCCGGCCTTCGCGCCCTCCCATGCCGACTCCGAACGCAGGAACGACGACTGTCGAGCCCGCTCGACGACATCGGGATCGACGTCGCCGTCGTACCCGATGGCCTCCGCCGGGCTCTCGAGCACCGCGAGTCCCGCGTAGCCCATCTCATCGAGCAGCTTCGCGAGTTCGCGCTGATCGGCGCGCAGGTCGACTCCCTCGATCTTCAGGGCCCTGATCAGGGCGGGCAGCGTGCCGCCCTGCAGCAGCAGAGTCACGACGGCGACGGTGTAGGCGATGAGCACGAGCTGCGGCCGGTAGGGCGTGCTCTCGGGCAGCGACTGCGCGGCCGCCAGGGTGACGACACCGCGCATCCCCGACCAGGCGAGCACGATGCCGCCGCGGCGGTCGATGCCCTCACGTCGCTGATACTCGACGTCGCGCTCCCGACGCGCGAAGCCCTCCTTCGCTTTCTCGAGCCGGCGCGCCATCCGTTCGTCGCGGGGTTTGATGCGCACGAAGTCGCGCATCCGGTCGGAGATGAGCGCGTGCCGCTCCTCCGCGCGCGCGAGGTTGCGCTTGAGGCTGGCGATGACCGGCACCATCCAGAGGAATCGCACGGCGATCAGCGCGACGGTGGCGAGCAGGCCGATGCCGACCGTCGCGGGCAGCGACAGCACGTCGGGGTCGACCGCGTCGATGAGGCCGCGGATCTCGAGCCCGATCAACAGGAAGACGCCGTTCTCGAGCAGGAACTGGATGGTCCGCCAGTTGACCCGGTCACTCGCTCGTGCCTGGGCCGAGAACCGCCGCGGCGCCATGTGTCCGGTGTAGAGGCCCGCGACCACCACGGCGAGCACGCCGGACGCTTCGATCTGCTCGGTGGGCAGGAAGGCGATGAAGGGGACGACGATCGACACGGAGACGTCGAGCACGGGGTCGTCGAGCTTCGACCGGACGAAGACGGTGATCGCGCCGACGGCGAGGCCGATGACGATGGCGAATCCGACGGCCTGCACGAAGTCGAGGATCGCCTCGCCCGGGGTCAGCAGCGCGCCCGCGGCGACGGCCGACGCCGAACGCAGCAGCACGAGCGCGGTGGCGTCATTGACCAGCCCCTCGCCCTCGAGCACGGTGACGAGCCGCGGCGGGAGGCCGAGTCGGCGCCCGACGGAGGTCGCCGCCACCGCGTCGGGCGGGCTGATGACGGCGCCGAGCGCGATCGCCGCCGCCAGGTTCAGGTCGGGCAGCAGGGCGTAGAGGAGGAAGCCGGTGCCGAACGCCGAGACGAGCACCAGGAACACCGAGAGGCTCGAGATGGTGCTGAGATTGCGGCGGAAGTCCAGCACCGGCAGGTTGACCGCCGCCGCATACAGGATGGGCGGCAGCACGATGTCGAGCACCAGCTCCGACGGCACCTCGATGAGCGGGACGCCCGGCAGGTAGGAGAGGATGACGCCGACGACCACCAGGATGATCGGTGCCGCGACGCCGAGTCGCTTGGAGAAGATCGAGACGGCGACGAGGACAGCGATCCCCAAGACGGCATAGACCCCGAATTCCACGGGATCAGGCTATCGGGGCCGTCCGCGCCTACCCGGATCGGGCGGGCGTCAGATTGCGGCGATCGTCCACGTCGCGGAGTGCGAGGCTCCCGGGTCGAGGATGACGAGGTCGGTGCCCGAGTTGAACGCGTCGGGCGGGCAGGTCATCGGCTCGACCGCGACCGCGCGTCGACGGCGGGCCGGGGTGGGTAGATCGCCGGTGAAGATCTGCAGCCACCCGAGGTCGCGGCTCCAGGTCATCGCGGTGCCGTGACCGTCGACGGTGAGCCTCAGGGTGGTGGTGCCGTCGGCATCCCAGTCGATGCCGGTGTAGGCGTTGTCGATCTCGCGGGCGCCGATCTGTCGCGGCGCGCGGAAGTCGAAGTGGTCGTCGACATCGACGACATCACCGGGAGTGAGGCGTTCGTCGACCTCGAGCACCCGCGACGCGTGAAGTTCGAGCGTCCACTCGTCGACCGTGCCCTCTCCGGCGACGAGGTAGGGGTGCGGCGCGACGCCGTAGGGCGCGCGGCGCTCGCCGAGGTTCGTCGTGGTGACGGTCGTGCTCAGGCCGGCCGCGTCGAGCGCGTAGCGGACGTCGACCTCGAGCGGGAACGGGTAGCCGACCTGGGCGGGGATCCGCGCGCGAAGAAGGACGTGCGAGTCGCTCGACTCGACGACCGCGAAGTCGAGCCAGGCGGCGAGACCGTGCAGCGCCTGACCGCGCTCGGGCTCGGTGAGCGAGAGCTCGTAGTCGACGCCGTCGAAGCGGTAGCGCCCGTCGGTCACCCGGTTCGGCCACGGCACGAGGATCGCGCCGAAGTAGTCGGGCCTCACCTCGTCGGCCTCGAACGGTGCGACGAGGTCGCGTCCGTCGAAGCGGAGGGTGCGCAACGTCGCCCCCACGGAGGCGATGTCGGCCGTGTAGCCGGAAGCGGAGAGGGCGGTCTGGGTGCCGGAGAGAGGGGCCACGCGTCGATTCTGCCGGACTGGAACCTGCTCGCGTGCAGGTTCGGCGACGCATAATGTCCGCGATGATCTCCATACCGCTCGCGCGCGCCCTTCGGACAGCCGGTCTGCGATGGAAGCCGCAGTCGGGCGACCGGTTCGCCCTCGACGAGGCCGAGGTCGGCGAGGCGGTGTTCACCGTCAGCGACATGACGATCGAGGCGCACACCTATCCGTCGGGCACCATCCTCGGCTTCAACGGCACCACCGAGTGGGCGCTCGACTCGGTGGCGCTCGACGATGCGCTGTGGCTGCCGAGCGAGGGGCAGCTGCGGGCTCTGCTGCGCGGCGCGTTCCGGTCGCTGCGGGTGGTCGGCGACGGCGAGGATCCGCAGTTCGAGGTCGACATCGAGTTCCGGGGCGAGTCCGCCACCTTCGGCGGCATGACCGCCGACGACGCCTACGGCGAGGCACTGCTCCACGTCGTCGGAGCCGCGACGCTGCGCTGAGGATCCGGTCGCTGAGGAGGCCGTCCACGGCCGACCGGTGTGGGATCCGGTCGCTGACGAGGCCGTTCACGGTCGTCGCGATGCGACAGGGGTCCGCGGGGTCGCCGGTGTGGGGGATCTGCGGGTGTTGTCATTTCGCGACGGGCCTGGCGGCCCTCCTCGATGACCGGATCCGGTCGCTGAGGAGGCCGTTCACGGCGGTCGCGATGCGACGTCAGTTTCGGCGGATGCCGTCTCGCGGCGGGCACGGCGGGCATCCTCGAGATGACCAGGCAATTCGCGCGCTCCCCGCGTGTCATCCTGCGAAAGCGGGAAAGATGGACAGCCTTCACGACTGTGAATCGTCCGGTCGGAAGTTCGACGGGTGGGATTGATGCGGGTTCTGGTGCGTTCGTTCGCGGTCGCTGCCGCGGCGGGGGCACTGGCCTTCGGCGCGCTTCTGGGCGGCGCGGGGGCGGTGCAGGCGGTCGAGTGCGACCCGGCAACGACCGAGTGCACGTCGACGCCTACCGATCCCGCCGTCGCCCCGGCGCCCGCCGAGCCGAGCGAGCCGGCCCCGCAACCCTCCGAACCCGAGCCGTCGCCGAGCCAGCCCGCCGTTCCCTCGCCGAGCCCGTCTCCGTCCGGATCGACGACGCCGAGCCCCTCGCCGACGAACACCTCTGCCCCCAGCAACGGCACTTCGAACGGCGCCGCACCGAGCGGCGGGGCGCCGAGCGGAACGACCTCCGGATCGGCGAACGGGTCTGGGGGAGCGTCGGCTTCCACCTCATCTGGTGGGTCGACTCGATCGTCCACTCGGAGCAGCACATCGACCGCGCCCGCCGAGGTCGGCGCGGTTCCGGCTCAGCTCGACACGATGGCCGCCACCCGTGCCGTCGAAAGCACTCGCGAGTCACTGCCCGTCGCGGTCACCCCGAATCCGCGGCTCCTCGCCGGCACCGGCGCGGCCTCCTCCTCCGGGGTGCCCTCGATGCAGGACTCCGGCATGCTCGCCGCGATCGTCGGCATGTCGGTGGTCGGAGTCGGGTGCGGCACCGCAGCCTTCGTGCTGCGCCGCCGGGCACTGCACGCCCCGCGTCACTCGGCGCGCTGAGCCGCTGACGCCGCGTCGCAGGGCGCGCCGCCTCTGCGCTGGTCAGCGCGCTGACGAGCGGCGGCTGCGGCGACGGCGCGCGAAGCGGACGATGAGAACCACGATCGCGGCGACGACGGCGAGGAACACGATCCACGGCAGCGCGGCTCCGATCGCGATCCCGATCGCTCCGAGACTCACGAGCAGGGCCTGGAATCCGGCGACGACCGCCCCCCAGAAGTCCGTCGGCGCGCCCTGGGATGCGGGCTGCGGGCTCGCGAGGGTGATCTGCAGGGTCGAGTAGTCGACCTGGTCGCTGAGGTACTCCCGTTGCGCGGTGAGGGACTCGAGTTCGGCTTCACGCTGGCTGAGCGCCGTTTCGGTCGCGATCAGGTCGGCGGTGTTCGTGGCCGTTGCGAGGAGATCGCGGAGGCGGGCGACCGACGCCGTGAGGCTCTCGATCCGAGCGTCGAGATCGGTGGTCTGCGCGGTCACGTCGCTGGCCTGCGTCGACAGGGCGCGGACCTCGCCGAGCGCGCTGACCGCGTCGATCGTCGCCTCGAGTTCGTCGGCCGGGATGCGCGCCGTGATGCTCGCCGACGCCGACTGGTAGTCCGTCGCCGGCTGGGTGGAGGAGGCGTCGATGCGGCCTCCCGACTCGGTCACGATGTCGGAGGCGTCGTCGAACACGTCGATCGGATCATCGACGACGATGTCGAGCTGACCGGTCGTGATGACGTCGCGCCCGCTGATCGCGCCGTCGGCCGTGCCGCCGTCGGCTGCGCCCTCGTCGGGCAGGAACGGCTCGGCCGCCCGGTCGGGGGCGGGGATCCCGCCGGAACCCGAGATGGTGGCGCCGTTCGTGCAGCCGGCGAGCAGGAGGAGCGCGGCCGCGGCCGCCACTGGCACTGCGAGGAGTCTCCGCATGCTCGAACGATACGACTGCGCCGGAGGCCATCGCGGGTTTCGTGGTGCGATCGTTACCGCGGTCTCGCGGCGCTCGTAGAGGCGCGGTGGGGCAGGATCGAGGAAGGCGCCGACGGAGGCGCCGCATCGCCCAAGGAGGAGCACTCGTGCAGCACAGGATTCTCGGACGCACCGGACGCGAGGTCTCGGTCGTCGGCCTCGGCACCTGGCAGCTCGGCGCCGACTGGGGTGAAGTCGATCCCGCCGACGCGCGGGCCGTCCTCGACGCTTCCGCCGAGGCGGGCGTCACCTTCTTCGACACCGCAGACGTCTACGGCGACGGCCGCAGCGAGACGCTCATCGGCGAGTGGCTGCGCGACAACGCCGGCGCGCAGGTGACGGTCGCGACCAAGATGGGCCGCCGCGTCGACCAGGAGCTCGGCAACTACACGCTCGCGAACTTCCGGCAGTGGACCGACCGGTCGCGCCGCAACCTGGGTGTCGACACCCTCGACCTCGTGCAGCTGCACTGCCCACCCACCGCCGTCTTCGAGTCCGACGAGGTCTTCGACGCGCTCAACACCCTCGTCGCCGAGAACGTCATCCAGAACTACGGGGTGAGCGTCGAGGAGACCGCGCAGGCGCTGACCGCCATCGCGCGGCCGGGCACGGCGACGGTGCAGATCATCCTCAACGCCTTCCGTCTGAAGCCGCTCGACGATGTGCTGCCCGCCGCGCTCGACGCCGGTGTCGGCATCATCGCGCGGGTCCCGCTCGCGTCGGGGCTGCTGAGCGGCAAGTACACCGAGCAGACCACGTTCGCCGCCGACGACCACCGCAACTTCAACCGGTCCGGCGACGCGTTCGACGTCGGGGAGACGTTTTCAGGAGTGCCGTTCGAGAAGGGCGTCGCCGCGGCGCAGGAGTTCGCCGCTCTCGCCCCCGAGGGGCTGTCGCCCGCGCAGACCGCCATCGCGTGGATCGCGCAACTCGAGGGCGTCAGCACGGTGATCCCCGGTGCGCGGGACGTCGCGCAGGCGGCGTCGAACGCGGTCGCCGGCAGCGTCGACGATCTCGGCGACGGGGTGCGGTCGGGCGTCGAGCGCATCTACGACGAGTACTTCCGGGCGGCCATCCACCCCCGGTGGTGAGGGGCGGAGCCGCCGGGGAGTGGATTCGGCGACGTCGCGGTTCGGTTCGCTCGACCGAGGGCGCTCAGTCGAGGTCGGGGTCGCGCCCGGTCCGTGAGGCGGAGTCGAGGGTGGCGATCTTCGCGAGGTCGTCCGAGTCGAGCGCGAAGTCGAACACGTCGAAGTTCGACGCGATGCGGTCGGGGGTGACCGACTTCGGGATGACCACGTTGCCCAGCTCGATGTGCCAGCGGATGACCACCTGGGCGGGCGACCGGTCGTGCTTCGCCGCGATCTCGATGAGGGTCGGGTCGGTCAGCACACCGCCTCTGGCGAGCGGCGACCACGCCTCGGTGAGCACGCCGTTCGCGGCGTCGTACTCGCGCACCGCCGCCTGCGGCAGCCGCGGGTGCAGCTCGATCTGATTGACGGCGGGAGTGACGCCGGTCTCGTCGACGAGCCGGTCGATGTGGCGCTCGGTGAAGTTCGAGACGCCGATGGACCGCACCCGCCCCGACTCGCGCAGCTGCACGAGGGCCTTCCAGGTCTCGACGTAGAGGTCCTGGCTCGGCACCGGCCAGTGAATGAGGTAGAGGTCGACGTAGTCGAGGGCGAGCCGCTCGAGACTCGCGTCGAAGGCGCGCAGCGTCCGGTCGTAGGCGTGGTCGTCGTTCCAGACCTTGGTCGTGACGAACAGGTCTTCGCGGGGGACATCCGACTCGCGGATGCCGCGTCCGACACCCTCTTCGTTGTCGTACAGCTTCGCGGTGTCGACGTGGCGGTAGCCCACGCGGATCGCCTCCCGCACGACGTCCGCCGCGTCGTCATCAGCCACCTTGTAGACGCCGAGGCCGACCTGCGGGATGAGGAATCCGTCGTTCATCGGAAGGAGAGGAGAGGAGGTCACACGCCATTATCGCCAGCATCTCCGACGGGCGGCATCCCGCCGGTGCACGGACCAGGACTATGTGCACCGATCAGGACGGTGTGCGCGGATCAGGACTGTGTGCACGGATCAGGACGGTGTGCACGGATCAGGACGATGTGCGCCGATCAGGACTGTGTGCACGGATCAGGACGGTGTGCACCGATCAGGACTGTGTGCACGGATCAGGACGGTGCTGAGTCAGGACGGTGCACGGATCAGGACTGTGACGGCGACACGCCGACTCGAACGGCCGAAACGGTCCTGATCCGTGGCGGATCTCCTGATCCGTGCACATTGTCCTGATCCGTGCACTCGGTGCTGGGCGGGGCCGAGGCGGGTGGCGGAGGGAATACCGGAACCCGGTCGGTGTTGAAGTCGCGGGGCCCGTGGAGCCCGGAAGAAGGAGACAACTCGTGCGCATCATGGTCATCGTCGGAAGTGTCCGTCCCGGCAGGATCGGGCCGCCGATCGCCGAGTGGGTGACCGACGAACTCGGCCTCCGCGACGACATCGACATCGACCTCGTCGACCTTGCCGAACTCGATCTGCCGCTCATGAACGAGCCCAACCACCCGGTGCTGCGGCGCTACACGTTCGATCACACCATCGCGTGGAGCGAGCGCGTCGAGCAGGCCGACGCCTTCGTCTTCGTGACGCCCGAGTACAACCACAGCTTCTCGCCCGCGCTGAAGAACGCCCTCGACTACCTGAACCACGAGTGGCGCCGCAAGCCCGTGACCTTCGTGAGCTACGGCGGTGTCTCCGCCGGCACCAGGGGAGTCGTCGCGCTCAAGCCGGTCGTCACAGGACTCGGGCTGGTGCCGACCCTGCTGAACGTCGAGATCAACTTCCCGGGCAACCAGCTCGATGACGACGGCGCCTTCCGGCCGACCGACTCGCAGCGCGAGCGGTTCTCGGGCGCCGTCGGCGAACTCGCGGAGCTCTCCGCCGCTCTCGCGCCGCTGCGCGCCTCGGTCGCCGCCGCCCGCTGACCCTGCGCGCTGGCGCTCGCTAAGCGCAGCGCTCGCAGACGCGTCGACTGGTCTTGATCCAGTCGGTGAACCAGCGGTCTCTGACCGAATGCAGGAGATTCTGCTCCGGAAGAGGCGTTTCGGGGCTCTAGGAACCCTCGGGCGACAAAATCTCCTGCATTTGGTCAGCCATCCAGCGCCCACGCCGCGGGGTACTGACCGAATCAAGGAAAAAGCGACCGCTAACCACACGTTCATGCGGATCCGGGGCCGTTTCGTGCGAGATCTTCTTGATTCGGCAAGTCGACCCCAGCTCTGACGCGCTCCGGCTCGCCGCGCACAGCGATACCGAACGGGTCGACTGGTCTCGATTCAGCCGTTGGGCCAGCGGTCTCCGACCGAATGCAGGAGATTCTGGTCTGGAAGAGGCGTTTCGGGGGTTTGAGGGCCTTCGAGCACCAACATCTCCTGCATTTGGTCAGCCACCGAGCGATCGTGCCCGAGGAACTGACCGAATCAAGGAGAAATCGGCCCGTCGTCACACGTTCATGCGGATCCAAGGCCGTTGGACTCGAAATCTCCTTGATTTGGTCAGTGCAACCCGGGTGATGTGGGGTGCGTCCGTGTCTCGCTCAACGGGTGGGCGGTGCGGGGCGCCTTCATATCGCTGCGCTCAACGAGCGGGCGGCTGTCGGGTGGGGGAGCGGGTCAGCTCGGTTGGACCGGGATCGGTTCCGTGTCCGGGATGGGGCTCGCGTCGCGGCCCCGCAGATCGGGGGTCCACCGGCGCCCGATGAACGCGGCGACCACGCCC
This sequence comes from Herbiconiux sp. L3-i23, assembly GCF_023734115.1. Classification (NCBI taxonomy): domain Bacteria; kingdom Bacillati; phylum Actinomycetota; class Actinomycetes; order Micrococcales; family Microbacteriaceae; genus Herbiconiux; species Herbiconiux sp. L3-i23. The sequence continues at coordinate 2,577,027 of NZ_AP025737.1, read as the reverse complement.
AGGGCGGCCATCGCGATCGCGATCCAGAATGCGCCGACCGAACCCTGCCCGTCGATCAGGAAGCCGGCGACGGCGGATCCCATCGCGGCGCCGATCAGCTGACCGGTGCCGATCCAGCCGTACGCCTCGGCCGTGTCGCTGAACTTCACGCTCGACGACGTCATCGCGAAGATCACGGCGAGCGCCGGCGCGAGACCGAGCCCCGAGATGACGAGCGTGATCGCGAGCCACCAGAAGTCGAGCATCACGGCGGCGAGGGCGACGCCGACCGTCACGAGCAGCAGTCTCCGGGTCAGCGCCCACGGCCCGATCGGCGTGTGGCCGAAGGCGAGACCGCCGACGAGCGACCCGATCGACCAGATGGCGAGGATGATGCCCGCCTCGGGTCCGTGGTCGCCGAACACCGAGACCACACCCGCCTCGATCGCCGCGCAGGCGCCGACGAGCAGGAAGCCGACGATCGTGCCGAGCAGCACGGTCGGCTTCGTGAGCACCACCCCGAAACGACGCTTGCTGCGGGGGATGCGCACCCGCCCCAGCTCGGGCGAGAGGATGAACCAGATGCCACCGCCGAGCAGCAGGGCGACCGAGAGCATGATGCCCCAGACGGTGCCGATCTGCGTCGACACGAACGTGACGATGACGGGGCCGCCGACCCAGATGAGCTCCTGCGCCGACGCGTCGAGCGAGAACAGCGGGGTCAGCTGCCGCGAGTTGACCATCTTGGGGTAGATGGTGCGCACCGCGGGCTGCACCGGCGGGTAGGTGAGCCCGGCGAGCAGCGCGACGACCATCGAGACGGGAACGCTCTGCTCGACCAGGGCGATCTCGGTGATCGCGATGCTGCACGCCGCGGTCGTCACGATGATCACGGGACGCATCCCGAGTACGCCCATCAGACGGCTCGTCAGCGGACCGGAGACGGCCTGGCCGATGCTCAGCGCGGCGAGCACCAGGCCCGCGGCCCCGTAGGACCCGGTGGTGCGTTCGATGTGCAGCAGGAACCCCAGAGAGAGCATCCCGCTCGGAAATCTCGCGAGAAGTTGAGCGCTCATGATGCGGCCGACACCGGGGGTCCGCAGCAAGCTCACATAACTACTCACAGGTTCTCCAGTCTAGACCTCAGTGAATGTCTGGGGTCGGCTCTAACGTGTGGATAAGTACGGCTGGTTATGCACACACTGTGTACGACACGCCGCAATATCTGGGGTTGTTGCTCAGTATTCGACCCCATATATAGTGATGCTCGGCTGATATACCGAGTGGTTCGCCAGTCTTCGGGTGGCTTGGCGAGCCGGTCGTTCAGCCGTACGGAATCGTTCTCCGGACCTCGGCCTTCGGGTGGCCCGAGGTCCGGAGACGAGCCGTCGCGCTCGTCTTCCGGCCTCCATTGTGGCGTGCCGATGCGACTGTCGCATGCCATGCCCGGCGCGCCCGGTCGAGTCTGCTTCAGTGTCCGCTCGGGCGTCGCTTGTTTCCGATCATGAACTTCGCGTGAATCGGGAATGAGGGAGGGGGCGTCGAGAGTTGCACTCGTCGATAGCAGTGGATGTTCACGGTGTCCACTAGGGTGGGCCACGGCCTCCCGCTCTCCGCCCTTCCCTCACCGCTCTTCTATCGAACGGACGATACGCGTGACCTCCAGCGCTGAATCCACCACCTCCCGGGACGCCGCCTCGACGCGCGCCACCGGCTCCGACCGACTTCCCCGCGAGCACCGCAACGTGATCGCGCTGCTCCTTGTCGCCGCGTTCGTCGTGATCCTCAACGAGACCGTCATGAGCGTCGCCCTGCCGGTGCTGCAGCGCGACCTCGGCGTCGACCCGAGCGTCGGACAGTGGCTGACCACCGCGTTCATGCTGACGATGGCCGTGATCATCCCGACCACCGGGTACCTGATCCAGCGCATCCCGACCCGGGTGCTGTTCATCATCGCCATGTCGCTGTTCAGCGCGGGCACCCTGCTCGCGTTCCTTGCGCCCGGCTTCGGCATCCTGCTGCTCGCCCGCGTCGTGCAGGCGTCGGGCACGGCGATCATGATGCCCCTGCTCATGACGACGGTGCTGACCCTGGTGCCGCCGGCCCGCCGCGGCCAGATGATGGGCAACATCTCCATCGTCATCTCGGTCGCCCCGGCGCTCGGCCCCACCGTGTCGGGCTTCATCCTCGACCACTTCGGGTGGCGCTGGATCTTCGGGTTCGTGCTGCCGATCGCTCTCGTGAGCCTCGCGCTCGGCGCGAAGTGGATCCGCTCGGTCTCCGAGACCGGCCACGCCCGCCTCGACCTCGTCTCCATCCCGCTCGCCGCGCTCGGCTTCGGCGGTCTGGTCTACGGCCTCGCGAGCATTGGCGAGTCGGCAGAGGCCGAGCCGTTCATGCCGGTGTGGGCGTTCTTCACCATCGGCGTCGTGTCGCTCGCCCTGTTCCTGCTGCGCCAGCTGCAGCTGCAGCGCGCCGAGCGGGCGCTGCTCGACCTTCGCGTGTTCCGGTCGCCCATCTTCTCGGTGTCGATGGCCGCGATGCTGCTCGGCACCCTGACGATGTTCGGGGTCATCATCCTGATCCCGTACTACGCCCAGTCGGTGCTCGGTCTCGATCCGCTCGCCACCGGTCTCATCACGCTGCCGGGTGGTCTGCTGATGGGCATCGCGTCGCCGTTCATCGGCCGCATCTACGACAAGCGCGGCCCGCGCACGCTGATCCTGCCGGGCACGATCCTCGTCAGCATCGCGCTGTGGATGCTGACCATGGTGGGCCTCGACACCCCGATCTGGTACCTGATCATCTCGAACATCCTGATGAGCGTCGGCCTGTCGGCGACCTTCACGCCCGTCATGACGTCGGGCCTGGGGTCGCTCAACCGACACCTGTACTCGCACGGCAGCGCGGTGCTCAGCACCTTTCAGCAGGTCGCCGCGGCGGCCGGAACGGCGCTGTTCATCACCGTGATGTCGGTCGGCGCCGCCTCCGCGGCCGCAGACGGCGCGCTCGTCGCGACCGACCCCGAGGCGATCCTCGTCGGCGTCCGCTCGGCCTTCCTCATCGGTGGGATCCTGTCGGTCGCCCTCATCGTGGCGGGGCTGTTCGTGAAGAAGCCGGCGGACGCTCCGGCCGGCGCCGTGCACGCGCACTGAACGCCTGACGGTTCAGACCCCTGAGGCGGGCTCGGTCACTCCGGTGGCCGGGCCCGTCCGCCGTCTGCGCTGCGGCCCGGTGAGGAGCGATCGCCGGATCAGGCGAGGCGGGATCCGGCCGCCCACACCTGGCGCACGGAGAAGTCGGGCTCGAGAACGACGAGGTCGGCGAGGTATCCCGGCGCGATGAGGCCCAGCTCGTCGCTGCGCCCCAGCACCTCGGCCGGGATGGCGGTGAGCGCGGCGACGGCGGTCGGCAGGTCGATGCCGGCGACGTCGACGGCGAGGCGCAGGGCGACATCCTGGGTGAGGGTCGATCCCGCGAGGGTCCCGTCGCCTCGCAGCCGAGCCACCCCGTCGCGCACGTCGACGTCGAGCGTTCCGAGCCGGTAGGCGCCGTCGCCGACGCCCGCTGCCGCCATGGCGTCGGTCACGAGGGCCACACGGCCGGGGGCGGCGGCGAAGAGCAGGGCCGCGACGCTCGGGTGCACGTGATGCGTGTCGAGGACGAGTTCGAGCACGACCCTGGGGTCTTCGATCGCCGCGATGACCGGGCCCGGAGCGCGGTGCCCGATGCCGGGCATCGCGTTGAACGCATGGGTGAGGAGGCGTGCTCCGCGGGCGAAGGCCTCCCGGGTGAGAGCGTGGTCGGCGTCGGTGTGCCCGACGGCCGTCACGACTCCGCGGGTGCGGAGGAACTCGATGGCATCGAGCCCACCGGGCAGCTCCGGGGCGAGGGTCAGCTGGCGCACGGTTCCGGCGCTCGCATCGAGCAGTCGCTCGAGGAGGTCGGCGGTGGGAGCGATGAGGTCCGATTCCCGGTGCGCGCCTTTGCGCGCCGGTGCGAGGAAGGGGCCTTCGAGGTGGGAACCGAGCACCAGCGGATCGGATTCGGCGATCCCGGCGACCGTCGAGAGGCGCCGCTCCAGATCGACCGTCGGGGCCGAGACGAGGCTGATGATCGACCGGGTCGTGCCGTGCCGTCGATGCGTCCCGAGTGCGGCACGGATGTCGTCGGCCTCGGCGTCGAACGCATGCCCGCCTCCGCCGTGGCCGTGCAGGTCGATGAAGCCGGGCGTGAGCCAGGCGCCTCCCGTATCCACCACGTGGGCGCCGTCGGTGGGCGCGGGTCCGGACCCGACCGCGGTGATCCGCTCGCCGCGGACCTCGACCCAGCCGTCGTCCCGGATTCCTGCCGCGTCGACCACCCGGGCGCCGCTGAAGACGGTCGCGTCGGGCTGCATGGCTGACATCGTAGGGCGGGTCAACCCGCGAGCACCTTCGTGATGCGTTGGATCGACACGGGACCCGCTGCCCCGAGTTGCTGTGCGAAGAGGCTGAGTCGGAGCTCTTCGAGCATCCACCGGGCCTCGGCGAGGTGGGCGGGTGCAACGGCCTCGAGCGGCAGCGTTCCGCCGGCGGCGAGGTATCGCTCCGTCGCGGTCTGCACCTCGTTCATCCAGACCCGGTCGCGGTTCGGGTTCTCACGCAGCTTGGCGACGCGGTGTGCGGCGCCGGTCAGGTAGACGGGGAGTCGGGCGAGGCGCGCGATGCCCGTCGACGAGACGAAGCCTGGGAAGACGAGCGCGGCGATCTGCGCGCGGATGTCGGTGAGGGCCGGTAGCAGGGCGAGCGTGGTGGCATCCTTCACCGCCACCTCGGCCTCCCGGGCCGCGGCGAGGGTGCGCGCCACGAGGGCGACCGCGGTGAAGAGGTCGTCGATCACGGTGCCGGCGACCGCGTCGCGCGTCGCCTCGAACTCGGACTTCGACCACAGCAGGCCGTCGGGGGCGCGGCGGCGCACCGCCTGATCGAGCACGGCGGTCATCGCGTCGGCGAAGAGGGTCTTGGTGTCGCGGTAAGGACTCGTCGCGAGGCTCAGCTTCTCGGCCCCGGTGAGGTGATCGTTGAGGTACGACGCCGGCGACGGGGTGGCCAGCTGCAGCAGACGCAGCACGCCGAGGCGGTGGGCGGCGGCCTGCTCCTCCGCAGTGCTGAAGAGACGGATCGCGACGGAATCCCGTTCGTCGACGAGCGCAGGGTAAGCGCGCACGCTGCCGCCGCCCCGTCGCACCTCGAGCGAGCGGGGAAGCTCCTCGAAGTCCCACACGGTGATGCCGGAGCGCTCGATCGACACCGTCTCCTTCGGCGCGGGTGAGCCGGGGGCCGGAGCGCCGCGGCGGCGCTCCAGGCCGTCGCGAGCCGAGGCGAACACCCGCGCGACCGAGTCTCGGGCCTGATCGGCGAAGCGATGCTGCAGCGCCTCGAGACTCTTGCCGGAACCGAGGCGTCGACCGTTCTCGTCGAGCACGGCGAACCCCATCCGCAGGTGGGCGGGCAGCCGCTCCGTGTCGAAGTCGTCGGCGGTCGCGGAGGCGCCCGTCGCTCGCCGGATGCGGTCGGCCAGCAGCGTCGTCAACGACCCCACCCCGTCGTCCGGCAGCTCGGCCATCAGCTTCGACGCCCAGTCGGCGGCGGGCACCACGGTGCGGCGGATCGCCTTCGGCAGTGTCTTGATGAGCGCGGTCACGAGCTCGTGACGGAATCCGGGTACCAGCCAGTCGAAGCCGTCCGGCGTGAGACGGGGGAGCAGGGCGAGCGGGATCTGCACCGTCACCCCGTCGTCGTCGGCGCCGGGCTCGAATCGGTAGCGCAGCCGCAGCGACTGATCGCCCTGACGGAATCGCGGGGGATAGGCGGCCTCGTCGGTCGGACTCGCGTCCTCCTCGTCGAGCAGATCGGAGCGGCGCAGGGTGAGGAGGTCGGGGCGGGTCCTGCGCTCGGCGCTCCACCAGGTCTCGAACGTGCGCACCGAGACCACGTCGGCCGGGATACGGTCGTCGTAGAAGTCGACGACGGCTTCGTCATCGACGAGGATGTCGCGGCGGCGGGTGCGCTCCTCTGCGGCCTCGAGTTCGCGGCGCAGTCGGGCGTTGGCCCGGTCGAAGTCGAAGGCGCGGTCGCGCGATCGGTCGAGGTGCGGCGGCCACTCGCCGCCGACGAGGGCGTGCCGGATGAACAGCTCGCGTGCGAGCCCCGAGTCGATACGCGCCCACTGGATACGGCGGCGGGCGACGAGGGGAACCCCGAAGAGCGTCACCCGCTCCCAGCCGACCGCTGCCCCCTGCTTCGCCTCCCAGTGCGGCTCGCTGTGCGAGCGCTTGACCAGGTCGCCGGCCAGCTGTTCGGCCCAGGCGGGATCGATGGCAGCCGCCGAGCGGGCGAAGAGACGGGAGGTCTCGACGAGCTCCGCCGCCATCACCGCGGTGGGGCGCTTCTTGCCGAGGGAGGATCCGGGGAAGATCGCGAAGCGCACCTGCCGGGCGCCGATGTACTCCGCAGATCTCGCGTCCTTGCCGCGGCGCTCGCCGCCGGCTGCTCGTCCGGTCGGCGGGGCGGTGCGCTCGTCGAGGACACCGATCTGCGAGAGCAGCCCGGCGAGGATCGAGCGGTGCACCCCGTCGGGGTCGGCCCTCGGCTCGCCGATCGTCAGGCCGAGCGGTTTCGCTAGGCGGCGCAGCTGCGACGACACGTCGGCCCACTCGCGCACCCGCAGGTAGTTGAGGTACTCGGACTTGCAGAGTCGCCGGAACGCGCTCGAGGACAGTTCGCGCTGCTTCTGCTCCAGGTGGTTCCACAGTGCGAGGAGGGTGAGGAAGTCGCTCGTCGGGTCGGCGAAGCGGGCGTGCGCCTCGCCGGCCTGAGCGCGCCGTTCGAGGGGGCGCTCGCGGGGATCCTGGATGCTCATCCCGGCGACGATCGCGAGCACCTCGCGGGTCACACCGTGCTTCTTCGACTCGATCAGCATCCGGGCGAAGCGTGGATCGACGGGGAGGCGCGACATGTCGCGGCCGATGCGGGTGACGCTGCCGTCGGCGCGCACCGCGCCGAGCTCGCGCAGCAGGTCGAGACCGTCCTTGACTCCGCGGGCGTCGGGCGGCTGCAGGAACGGGAACTCGGTGATCTCACCGAGCCCGAGGGTGAGCATCTGCAGGATGACGGCCGCAAGGCTGGTGCGCAGGATCTCGGGGTCGGTGAAGGCGGGACGCTTGTCGAAGTCGTCCTCGGAGTAGAGGCGGATGGCGATGCCGTCGCTCGTTCGGCCGGCGCGGCCGGAGCGTTGATTGGCGGAGGCCTGCGAGATCGCCTCGATCGGCAGACGCTGCACCTTGCTGCGGGCGCCGTAGCGGGAGATGCGGGCGGTTCCGGCGTCGATGACGTACTTGATGCCGGGCACCGTGAGGCTCGTCTCGGCCACGTTCGTGGCGAGGATCACGCGGCGGCGGATCGCCGGCGTGGTGCTCCGTTCGAAGACGCGGTGCTGGTCGGCGGAGGAGAGTCGGCCGTAGAGGGGCAGTACCTCGGTCGCCGGCAGACCTTTCAGAGCATCCTGCGCATCGCGGATCTCGTTCTCGCCCGAGAGGAAGACGAGCACGTCGCCCGGCGCCTCGCGTTCGAGCTCGGTGAGACCTGCTCGGATGCCGCTCAGCAGGTCGAGGTCTTCTGCGCTCGCGCCTTCATCGTCGTCCCCGCTCGACTCTGCGACGAGGGGGCGGTAGCGGATCTCGACCGGGTAGGTGCGGCCGCTGACCTCGATGATGGGCGCCGGGTCGCCGTTCGCGTCGGCGAAGTGCCGGGCGAAGCTCTCGGGGTCGATCGTCGCGCTCGTGATGACGACCTTCAGGTCGGGGCGGCGGGGGAGGAGACGCTTCAGGTAGCCGAGCAGGAAGTCGATGGTGAGGCTGCGCTCGTGGGCCTCGTCGATGATGATCGCGTCGTAGCGCTTCAGGTCGCGGTCGCGGGTGAGCTCGTTGAGCAGGATCCCGTCGGTCATCAGTTTGATGCGGGTCGCGTCGCTCGCGCGGTCGGTGAAGCGCACCTGGTAGCCGACGAGGCCCCCCATCTCGACGTCGAGTTCGTCGGCGATGCGTTCGGCGATGGTGCGCGCGGCGAGCCGCCGGGGCTGGGTGTGCGCGATGGAGGTGCGGCCGAGTTCGAGGAGGATCTTCGGCAGCTGCGTCGTCTTACCCGAACCGGTCGCGCCGGCGACGATGACGACCTGGTTGTCGCGGATCGCGTCGGCGATCTCTCCGCGCATCCCGCTGACCGGCAGCTCGGGCGGATACGAGATACGGAGTTCGGCCATAGGAACCCCCATTCTCCCCCGCGAGGGCGGTGTGTTGCTCCGAGCGCGGGTGTTTAGGCGGGCGCGCTCGTCGCAACACACCTCCCTCGCGCTTAACGCGCGTGGGGCCCAGCTCGCCGGGGTGATGCGGTCCGAGCGGAGTGTTGAGGTGGCGTTCAGGGGGCTTTCGACTCGTGCTCAGCGGATCGGTGGAAAGGTGGATGTCATGACTTCGACTTCCTCTGTGCCCACCGTCCGACTCAACGACGGCACCGACATCCCCCAGCTCGGCTTCGGCGTCTTCCAGGTGGAGCCCGACAAGACCAGCCGCGTCGTCGAGAGCGCGCTCGAGGCGGGATACCGTCACATCGACACCGCCGCCGCGTACCGCAACGAGGAGGGCGTCGGACACGCTCTCAAGCAGGCGGGCATCCCGCGTGACGAGCTGTTCATCACGACGAAGCTGTGGAACGCGGATCACAAGCGCGACGACGCCCTCGCGGCGATCGACAGGAGCCTCGCCCACCTCGGTCTCGACTACGTCGACCTCTACCTCATCCACTGGCCGCTGCCGATGTTCGACGACTACGTCGAGGCGTGGAAGACGCTCGAAGAGATCAAGGCGAGCGGCAAGGCGCGCAGCATCGGCGTCTCGAACTTCCTGCCCGAGCACCTGCAGCGCCTGTTCGACGAGACCGAGACGGTGCCGTCGGTGAACCAGATCGAGCTGCACCCCGAGTTCCAGCAGCGCGAGCTGGTGCAGTTCTCGCTGCAGCACGGCATCGAGATCGAGGCGTGGTCGCCGATCGCGTCGGGCAAGCTGTCCGATCGCGATGACGTGAAGGCGATCGCTGAGAAGTACGGCAAGACGGTCGCGCAGGTGACGCTGCGCTGGCACCTCGATGAGGGCCGCATCATCTTCCCGAAGTCGAACAACGCCGAGCGTCAGCGCGAGAACTTCGACATCCTTGACTTCGAGCTGACCACGGAGGAGCTGCAGGTCTTCGACGCGTTGGACAAGGGTGCGGACGGCCGCATCGGCGCCGACCCCGCCACCGCCGACTTCCGCTGAGCTAACCCCCGCGAGATCCGATATTGCGGGCTTGTCCGCACGTTCCGGCGTGGCGTGTCGCCCGGAACGTGCGTTCTCGCCGGCGCTTCGGCGACCGAATCGGATGCGCCCTCGCGTCGCCGCGCCCGACGTGCGTCGAAGGGCGAGACAGCGAGAACGCACGTTCCGGCGTTATGTGCGGTCCGGAACGTGCGTTTGTGCCCGCATCCCTCGCGGCAAGCGTGCCGCGTGGGGCCCAATCGGATCCTGCGGCGGGGTGGGAACGTGCGCTTTCGCCCGGAACGCCCTACCCGGCGTAGCGTTGCCGGGGTGGGTGAAGAGGTGAAGACGCGGCGGCCCTGGGCGTTGCTGCTGGTGGTCGGTGCGATCGGCGGAGTGCTCTCCGGAGCGTTCGGCGTGGGTGGCGGCATCGTCATGGTGCCGCTGCTCGTCTGGCTCGCCCGCATGGACCAGAAGGCCGCATCGGCCACGTCGCTCGCCGCGATCGTGCCCGCCTCGATCGTCGGATCCATCGGCTACCTGCTCGAAGGCGAGGTCGACCTCCTCGCCGCCGCCGCTCTCGCCGTCGGCGCCGTGCCCGGCTCGCTCATCGGCACCTGGCTGCTGCGCCGCATCAACGTGGTCGTGCTGCGCTGGCTCTTCATCGCCCTGATGATCGTGGTCGCCATCCGGATGCTCGTCGGCGAGGTGCAGCGCGGCGACGACATCGATCGACCCTGGTGGGTGCTGCTCATCCTCGTCGGCGTCGGCCTGCTCGTCGGCATCGCATCGGGCCTGTTCGGCGTCGGCGGGGGAGTGATCGCCGTTCCCGTGCTCATCGTCGGCTTCGGCGCCGGCGACCTCGTCGCGAAGGGCACCTCCCTCGTCATGATGATCGCCTCGAGCGTCGTCGGCAGCGCATCCAACCTTCGCGCCGGCACCGTGGATCTGCGCGCCGGGCTCCTCGTCGGGGTCGCCGCCACCGCGACGTCGTACCTCGGGGTGCTGCTCGCCCTCGTCATGTCGCCGCAGGTGTCGGCGATCCTGTTCGCCGTCCTGCTGCTGGTCTCGGCAGCCCAACTCACCCAGCGCACCGTGCGCGGTCATCTCGCGGCTCGCGCATTGCGCCGACGAGAGGATCCCGACCCCGCATGAACCGACTCGGCGATGCCGTCAGCCCCTACCTCCGCTCGCATGCGGACAATCCCGTCGATTGGTGGCGGTGGGGGCCCGAGCCCTTCGCCGAGGCGCGCGAACGCGATGTGCCGGTCTTCATCTCCATCGGCTACGCCACCTGCCATTGGTGCCACGTGATGGCGCGCGAGAGCTTCAGCGACGCGGGCGTCGCCGAACTCCTCCGCGAGCGATTCGTCTCGATCAAGGTCGACCGCGAGGAGCATCCCGACGTGGATGCCAGCTACCTCACCGCCGCGGGTGCGTTCACGCAGAACCTCGGCTGGCCGCTGACCGTCTTCGCAACGCCCGAGGGGCGCACGTTCTTCGCCACCACGTACTGCCCGCCGGAGCCCGTCGCCGGGCACCCCTCGTTCCGCCAGGTGCTCGACGCGGTGTGGGAGGCGTGGACGCAGCGGCGGGCGCAGGTCGACGACATCTCGAACGGGCTCGCCGCCGCCATCGTGACCTCCGCGGCCGCGCCGCCGGGCGACGCGAGCGAGGTCGACTTCGCCCGCGTGGTCTCGGAGCTCGCGGAGTACGAGGACGTCCAGTACGGCGGATTCGGGGGCGCACCCAAGTTCCCCGTCGCACCGGTGGTGCTGATGCTGCAACGTGTGGGCGACTGCCCGCTGCTCGAGCCCGAGCCGCGCGCCGCGGCCGCGGGGCTCGCGCGGCGCATGCTCGAGGCGATGGCGCAGTCGCCGCTGCGCGACCCGGTCGAGGGCGGCTTCTTCCGTTACGGCACCCGCCGCGACTGGAGCGAGCCGCACTACGAGCGGATGCTCTACGACAACGCGCTGTTGCTGCGGGCGTACGCGGAGGAGGGCGACGACGTCACCGCGGAGGGCATCGTCGGGTTCCTGCGCGACGTCCTCCGCCGGGACGGCGGCGCGTTCGGGTCGGCGCAGGACTCGGAGAGCCTCGTCGACGGCGTCCGCAGCGAGGGCGGCTACTACGGGCTGTCGGCAGGGCAGCGCACGGGGCAGCCGCGCCCCGCGGTCGACGGCAAGGTTCTCACGGGATGGAACGGCCTCGCGATCGGCGCGCTCGCGGTCGCCGGCCGCCGTGCCGGACGCCCGGACTGGGTGGCGCTCGCCGCCGAGGCCGCCGACCGGCTCCTCGAGGCCCACGTCCGCCCCGATCGGTTCGTCCGCGCGAGCCTCGACGGCCGTGAATCCGACGCTGCGGCGGCCCTCGAGGATTACGGGATGCTGGCCCGTGGACTGCTCGACCTCGCACTCGCGAGCGGCGAGGCCGGTTATGCGGTCGCCGCGCGGGACCTCATCGACCGGGTGACCGACGGGGACGGGATCGCGCTTCCCGGGGGAGGCGACCCGACTCTCGCCTCGCACGGCCTCGGTCTGCCGCTCGACCCGAGCGAGGGCGCCTACCCGTCGGGGCTGTCGCAGATCGCGTCGGCATCGCTCACCCTGTACGAGCTGACCGGGGACCGCCGATACCGTCGCGTGGCCGAGAAGACTCTCGCGCCGGTGGCGGGGCTCGCGGCGTCGCGTCCGATCTCGATGGGTGGCACGCTCAGCGTCCTCGCCGACCTGCGGGCGCCGTCTCGCGAGCTGCTCGTCGTGACCGAGGAGGCCGACGGTCCGCTCGCGCGTCTCGCGCTCGACGCGGCGGGCACCACTCTCGTCACCATCGTGTCGCGGGCACAGGCCGCCGCTTTCGCGGAGGCGGGATTCGATCTCTTCGCGGGTCGGGTGCCCCGCCACGACCGCGATGTCGCCTACCTGTGCGAGGACCTCGTCTGCCGGCTCCCGGTGTCGGCGCCCGCCGACCTCGCTGCACTTCTCGTTCAGCGCTCGCCCGGCGGCTCTTCAGCTTCGCCGACCACGCTCTGAGCCATGGCAGAGGCACAGGGACTCGACGAGGTCTGGGACGACTGGAAGAAGAGCGTCAACATGACGCCGTCCGAGCTGACGAAGTGGCTCGACACCGACGAGTCGAAAGAGGTCGGCGACAAGTCCGGCGGCGGCGAGTCGACCGGCCACAAGTCGGGCCGGCGCATCATCGACCTGCTTCAGACGAAGAAGGCCGATCTGAGCGACGACGACGTGAAGTGGATGAAGAAGGTCGTCGGCTACGTCCACCGCCACAGCGCGCAGAAGCCGAGCGGTGACATCGAGCACACCGCGTGGCGGTACTCGCTCATGAACTGGGGCAATGACCCTCTCAAGAAGTGACCCGCTCACGAAGGACTGACGGGGCCGGGCGCGGCTGAGCAACCGCTGAGTCGGCGTCGGCGACGCCCCCGATCGTTTGGCGAGTCAGGTTAGGCGTGCCTAAGATGCCGACGTGGCACGCACCGTTCCGGATCCCTCAGTACACGTCTTCCTCGGCGGTGTGCCCGACGATCTCGTGACGATCGAGGCGATGCTCGCGACGATGCCGATGTGCACCTACGGTCAGGTCGTCATCGAATCCACGGACGAGCTGCCGCTGCTCGATCTGCCCCGTCGCGTCCAGGTGCGTCGTGTGCCGCCGGTGTCCGATGCGTTCGGAGACATCACGGTCGGCGAGGGCGTCGCCCGCGCGGCGGACGCGTGGCTCGACGAGTGGATGCCCGAGGACGCCGCCGAGAAGCCGTGCAGCTTCCACGCGTGGATCGGCTGCGAAGGGAGTCCCGCCGCACGTGCGGCGGCCGCGCGCGTCGACCACTCGCTGCGCGCGGGGCTGTCGGGCAGCTGAGCCCGCCTCCAGGTCGGTCGGACATTCTCGTCGGATGAGACGACCCCTGCAGTCCGCCGTCACGATCGCCGCGGCGGCCCTTCTGCTGACCGCCTGCGTTCCGATCCCGTTCGGACCCCGCGACGCGGGCTCGCGGGAGGGAGACGGTCGAGACCGCGATTCGTCGACCCCGATCCCTTCCGCATCGGAGGCGGCGCCGGACGGGCGTTGCGTCGACGGCGAGGCGCGCATCACCGCACCCGGCGAGTACCGCTTCGACGACTGTGCGAGCATCGCGATCGCGGGCAACGACATCGATGTCGATGCTCGGAGAGTCGAGGTCTTCGAGATCGTCGGCGATCGCAACGAGGTCGACCTCACCTCCGTCGGCACCCTCACTGTGAGCGGCAACGACAACGATGCCGACACCGACGAGCTCGGCTCGCTCTTCCTCAACGGCGATCGCAACGAGATCGACGTCGACACCGTCATCGCAGAGCTCACGATCCGCGGCAACGACAACGAGATCGACGCCGACGAGGTCGGGGCGGTCACTGACGAAGGCGACCGCAACCGGGTCGGCTGAGTGGCATCAGACCCAGCTGGGCAGCCAGACGTGCAGCGTCCAGAACCAGAACGGCGTCTGCATCCCCGTCCACAGCGGATAAAAGAAGGCACTGACCGCGACGACGAGCGCGAGGAACACCACGACGAAGCGTCGCCGGACCGCGAGTTCGCTCCATGACGCTGGAACGATGGCGCGCATCCTGGCCATCGCCGACGTCCACGCGCTCGGAGGAGAGTCACCTCCGTCGACGGAGGAAGCGGCTGGACGCGAGTGCGGGCCCGCGGGAAGGATCCCGAGCACGATCCCCAGCGTCGCCACCAGGCAGAGCAGCAGGGAGGGCTCGAACGCGATGGCGTAGAACTGGAACATCGTGCGGGTCGGGTAGAGCAGCCACGGCAGATACCCGGCGGCGATCCCGGTCAGTACCAGACCCGACAGCCACTCCCGGTGACGGATGAAGCGGTACAGCAGGTAGAGCGCGGCGGCGCATGCCGCCCACCAGAGGATCGGGTTCGCGATCGACCAGACGATCTCGGAGCAGTAGTCGAAGCCGCAGCCGTTCTCGCCGTTCGCGCTGCCCTGGTAGTAGATCTGCGTCGGACGCGCGAGCAGCGGCCAGAGGATGGCGGGCGTCGCGTAGGGGTGGCTCGCGCTCAGCCCGTTGTGGAACGCATAGATGCCGGCGTGCCAGTGCCATAGGTTCTGCAGGACGTCGGGCACCCAGGCCAGAGCACCGGTCCAGCGTTCGCCGCCGTCGGCGATCCAGTTGCGGTCGTAGCCGCCGCTCGTGAGGAACCACCCCGACCAGCTCGCGAGATACGCCACCAGTGCGATCGGGACCATCAGCACGAACGTGACCGGCGCCTGCTTCAGCAGCGTCCCCCAGGCCCACAGGGGGATGCCCGCCCGGCGGCGCTGCAGCGCATCCGCGGCCACGGTGTAGAGCGCGAAGAAGGCCAGGAAGTAGAGCCCCGACCACTTGACCGCGGTCATCAGCCCGAACGCGGCGCCTGCGGCGATGAGCCAGGGCCGGTTCCACAGCGCGGGACCCCAGCGCGACGCCGCCGCACCGGCTCCCTTGTCGAGCCACCGGTCGAGACGCCGGTCGGCGCCCAGGCGGTCGAGCAGCACCGCGCCGAAGCCGAGGAGTCCGAACAGCATGACGAAGTTGTCGAGCAGGCCGACCCGTGACAGCGCGATGGCGTGCCCGTCGATCGCGAACAGACCGCCGGCCAGCACCGTGAGTGTCGTGTTGCGCCACATCCGCTGGGCGATCAGCATCAGCAGGACGACGCCGAGGATGCCCGCGACCGCGACGGAGAGCCGCCACCCGGTCGGGTCGGTCGGCCCGAGTGCGGCGATGCCGAGCGCGATCAGCCACTTGCCGAGCGGCGGATGCGCGGGATAGGAGGCCGTCGTCCGGAAGACGTCGACGTCGCCCGAGTTGAACGACTCGTCGGCTCCATCGGGCCAGGAGCCCTCGTAACCGAGGTTGAGGATCGTCCACGCGTCCTTCACGTAGAAGGTCTCGTCGAACATCAGCGTCGCCGGGTGCCCCAGGCTCTGCAGGCGCAGGACGGCGGCGAGGATCGTGACGCCGATCGGCCCACCCCAGCGCCACCACGGTGACGCCGCGACGACCGCCCACCGGCCTCGGCCCGCGGTCTTCTCGCGGAGAGTGGGGGCGGCGCTCACCCGCCCACCCTAGACGCCGACGGGCGCTGCGCCGCGTGGGACACTGGGGGAGTGCTCGTGCTCGCCGCAACGCCGATCGGCAACCTCGGCGACGCGACCGGCCGACTCGTCGAGACGTTGAAGACGGCCACCGTCATCGCCGCCGAGGACACCCGTGTGGTGCAGCGGCTGATGCGCGGACTCGGTGTCGAGTCCCGTCCTCGGCTCATCTCGCTGAACGATCACAACGAACGCGAACGCATCGGCGAACTCGTCGCGCTCGCCGCGGATGCCGACGTGCTGGTCGTGAGCGACGCGGGCATGCCGACGGTGTCCGATCCCGGGTACCGGCTGGTCGCGGCGGCCGTCGACGCCGGCGTCGCGGTTACGGCGTTGCCCGGTGCCTCCGCGGTGCCGACCGCGCTCGCCGTGTCCGGCCTGCCGACCGACCGGTTCGCATTCGAGGGGTTCCCACCGAGGAAGCAGGGCGAACGTCGCGCGCTTCTCGCGTCGCTGGCTCGCGAATCGCGCACCCTCGTCTTCTTCGAGTCGCCGCAGCGGCTCGGCGATTTCCTCGCCGACCTGTCGGAGACGTTCGGCGCCGACCGTCGTGTCGTCGTCTGTCGCGAGCTGACGAAGCTGCACGAAGAGGTCGTGCGCGGCACCGCCGCCGACCTCGCCGAGCGGTTCGTCGATGGAGCGCGCGGCGAGATCTGCGTCGTGGTGGAGGGCGCGGCCGCCGCCGTCGTGTCGCTCGAGGACGGGGTGCGCCAGGTGCTCGCGCTCGTCGCATCGGGTGCCCGGCTCAAGGAGGCGGCGTCCGAGGTCGGGGCCGAGACCGGGCTGTCCCGTCGCGACCTGTACGAGGCCGCTCTCGCCGCTCGACGCTGACCTCCCATTCCGTTCGGCTGAAGCTCGGCGCGGCATCAGGAATCGCCCTTTGGCTCGACATCCGCCCGGCGAACGCGGGCAAGATGCGGCGAGCGGCATGAGAGAACCCTGGATTCCGCCGCTCATCCCAGTTTCGATTCCGACACTTGCTCAGGTGAAGATCCGATGGCGAGATGGAGGAACGATGTCGACAGCGGTCCGATTCAGCGCGTACGGCGGTCCCGATGTGCTCGAGCTCGTGCAGGTCGACGACCCGGCTCCTGGGCCCGGCGAGGTGAAGGTGGCCGTCGTCGCGGCCGGCGCGAACCCGGGCGAGATCGGCATCCGCGAGGGCGCCATGGCCGAGCTCTATCCGGCGCGGTTCCCCGAGGGGCAGGGCAGCGACTTCGCGGGTCTCGTCGCCGCGGTCGGCTCCGACGTGACCGGCTTCTCGGCCGGTGACGAGGTCATCGGTTTCAGCGACGGACGCAACGCCCAGGCCGAGTTCGTCACCGTGGCCGCCGACCGGCTGATCGCGAAGCCCGAAGGGCTCGACTGGCACACCGCGGGCTCGCTCTACGTCGTCGGCACCACCGCGTGGGCCTGCGTCGACGCCGTCGACGCGAAGGAGGGCGACACGGTCGTCGTCGCGGGAGCGGCGGGCGGCGTCGGGGTCCTCGCCACTCAACTCGCCATCGGGCGCGGCGCCACCGTGATCGCCGCCGCGAGCGAGGCGCGTCACGACTACCTCCGAGGGCTCGGCGCGGTGCCCGTCGTCTACGGCGACGGACTGGCCGACCGCATCCGACGTGCAGCACCCCGTGGGGTCGACGCGATGATCGACGCGCACGGCGGGGGATACGTCGATCTGGCGGTGGAGCTCGGAGTCGCGACGTCGCGGATCAACACGATCATCGACTTCGACGCGGCGGAGCGCACCGGCGCGTCGACGAAAGGTCAGGACTCGGTCGAGCCCGCCCCGGTGCTCAGGGAGCTCGCTCGGCTCCTCGCCAGCCGGCAGGTGGAGCTGCCCGTGTATGCCAGCTTCCCGCTCGAGCGCGTCCGCGACGCCTACGAGCAGGTCGCGAAGGGGCACGGGCTCGGCAAGGTCGTGATCGACATCCGCCCCCTCGCGCCCAGGAGGGTCGCGTAACCGCGCACGGCGGCACGCCGCTACGAAAGTAGGATGTCAGCCATGTCTTCCGGCGACTCCTTCTACATCACGACGCCGATCTTCTACCCGAGCGACGTCCCGCACATCGGCCACGGGTACACCGAGGTCGCCGCTGACGTGCTCGCGCGCTGGCACCGGCAGGCGGGCGACGACACGTGGCTGCTCACCGGCACCGACGAGCACGGCCAGAAGATGCTGCGCACCGCCGCGGCCGGGGGCATGACGCCCGGCGAGTGGGCCGATCGTCTCGTCGCCGAATCCTGGATCCCGCTGCTGAAGACTCTCGACATCGCCAACGACGACTTCATCCGCACCACGCAGCCCCGCCACGAAAGCGGGGTGCAGGCGTTCGTGTCGAAGCTGCACGACGACGGCTACATCTACACCGGCGAGTACGAGGGCTACTACTGCGTCGGCTGCGAGGAGTACAAGCAGCAGAGCGAGCTCGTCGAGGGCACCGGACCCTTCGAAGGGCAGCTGGTGTGCGCCATCCACTCGAAGCCGGTCGAGCTTCTTCAGGAGCGCAACTACTTCTTCCGCATGAGCGACTTCCAGGAGAAGCTGCTCGCCCTCTACGAGGCCCGGCCCGACTTCGTGCAGCCCGAGAGCGCCCGCAACGAGGTCGTCTCGTTCGTGAAGCAGGGACTCGCCGACCTGTCGATCTCGCGGTCGAGCTTCGACTGGGGCATCCCGATCCCGTGGGACTCGGACCACATCCTCTACGTCTGGTTCGACGCCCTGCTGAACTACGCGACCGCCGTCGGCTACGGCGTCGACGAGAAGAACTTCGAGCGCCGCTGGCCCGGGGTGCAACTCGTCGGCAAGGACATCCTCCGCTTCCACGCCGTCATCTGGCCCGCGATGCTGATGGCCGCGGGCCTGGAAGTGCCGAAGCACGTCTTCGCGCACGGCTGGTTGCTCGTCGGCGGCGAGAAGATGTCGAAGTCGAAGCTCACCGGCATCGCCCCCGAGCAGATCACCGACGTGTTCGGCTCGGATGCGTTCCGCTACTACTTCATGCGCGCGATCACCTTCGGTCAGGACGGCTCGTTCAGCTGGGAGGACCTGTCGGCCCGCTACCAGGCCGAGCTCGCGAACGGTTTCGGCAATCTCGCCTCCCGCGTCACCGCGATGATCACGAGGTACTGCGACGGCGTCGTCCCGGCCGAAGCCCTGCCGACCGACGCCGACCTCGTGGTGCGTCGCACCGTCGAGAAGGCGGTCGCCGACTCCGACGCCGCGATCGAGCGTTTCGCGATCCACGAGGCCATCGCGGCCGTCTGGACGATCGTCGACGAGCTGAACGGCTACATCACCGAGCAGGAACCGTGGGTGCTCGCGAAGAATCCCGCGAACCGCGACCGGTTGTCCACCGTGCTGTACACGGCGGCCGAGGGGCTGCGCGCGCTCGCCGTGCTGCTCTCGCCGGTGATCCCGAAGGCGACCGCGAAGCTGTGGACGTCGCTCGGAGCCGAGCAGAGCGTCGGTGCGCTCGCCGACCAGCGTCTCCGCGAGGCCGGACGGTGGGGTGTCCTGCCCGCCGGATCGACCGTCACGAAGCTCGAAGCGCTCTTCCCGCGCATCGAGCAGGAAGTCGAGGACGCCGCCGCCCCGACGCCGGCGGCGTGATCGGATGAGCAGCTCCCTTCCTCCCATGCACCTGCGCGGCCGTGACGGCGGCGACCGGGCCGAGCTCGAGTACCCGCCTCTGCCCGAAGCGCTGACCGTGCCGGTGTACGACAACCACACCCACCTCGAAATCTCTGACGGCGCGAACTCGCTCGACTATCGCGAGCACCTGGATCGCGCTTCCGCGGTCGGCGTGCGTGGCGTCGTGCAGGTCGGAACCGACCTCGAGACGAGCCGCTGGTCGGCCGAGATCGCGGCCAACGAGCCGCGGATGCTGGCGGCCGTGGCACTGCACCCCAACGAAGCGCCCGACCTCGCCGCCCGTGGCGCGCTGCACGACGCACTCGCCGAGATCGAGGAACTCGCGGGGCGACCCCGGGTGCGCGCCATCGGCGAGACCGGGCTCGACTTCTTCCGCACCGGCGAAGACGGCCGTGCGGCGCAGTTCGAGAGCTTCGAGGCGCACATCGAGATCGCGAAGGCGTACGGCCTCGCGCTGCAGATTCACGACCGCGACGCCCACGACGACGTGATCGACACGCTCGAGCGGGTCGGTGCCCCCGAGAAGACGGTCTTCCACTGCTTCTCCGGCGACATCGAACTCGCCCGGACCATCGCCGACAACGGCTGGTACGCCTCGTTCGCGGGCACGGTCACGTTCAAGAACGCGCAGAACCTGCGTGACGCGCTCGAGTTCCTCCCGCGCTCGCAGCTGCTGCTCGAGACAGACGCCCCCTACCTGACGCCGACCCCGCTGCGCGGCCGCCCCAACGCCCCTTACCTGCTGCCGTACACGCTGCGGTTCATGGCCGACTACCTCGGCACCGAGGCGTCGATGCTCGCCGCGCAGATCTCGTCGAACACCGAGCTGGTCTACGGGTCGTGGGACGCCGAGCCGCCCGAGCCCGACCTCGGCACCGCCGGGGTCGTCGAGCCGGACCCGGCACCCGCCGACCTGGCATGAGCGCGACCCCGTCGCTGCTCGGGCCAGCCGAGGTCCGCGAGCTCGCGGCGCGGCTCGACGTGACGCCCACGAAGAAGCTGGGCCAGAACTTCGTCATCGACGCGAACACGGTGCGGCGCATCGTCCGCCTCGCGGGCGTACGGCCGGGCGACAGGGTGGTCGAGGTGGGTCCTGGTCTCGGGTCGCTCACCCTCGGCATCCTCGAGGCGGGCGCGGAGGTGGTCGCGGTGGAGATCGACCCGCGCTTGGCGGCCGAACTGCCGGCGACGGTGACCGCGTTCGCGGGCGACGAGGGCGCCGCCCGCCTCACCGTCATCGAATCGGATGCGCTGAAGGTCACCGCACTGCCCGACCCCGCGCGGTTCGTCGCGAACCTGCCCTACAACGTGTCGGTGCCCGTGCTGCTGCACTTCCTGGAGCACTTCCCGAGCATCCGATCGGGCGTCGTGATGGTGCAGTCGGAGGTGGGGGAGCGCATCGCCGCGGCCCCCGGCTCCAAGGTCTACGGCTCTCCGAGCGTCAAGGCCGCCTGGTACGGGGACTTCACCATCGCAGGGCGGGTCGGACGCCAGATCTTCTGGCCGGTGCCGAACGTCGACTCGGTGCTCGTCGGTTTCACCCGCGACGACGAACAGCCGGGCGACGAGGCCCTGCGTCGGAGCGTGTTCGGCCTGGTCGACGCCGCGTTCGGTCAGCGACGCAAGATGCTGCGCCAGGCGCTGTCGGCACCGCTCGGTTCGAGCGACCGGGCGATCGCCGTGCTCGAGGCCGCCGGGGTCGATCCGACCGCGCGCGGAGAGCGGCTCACGATCGACGACTTCCTCGCCATCGCGCGCGCCGACGAGGCCGCCGCGTCCTGACACCGCCGACGTCGGTCACAGCATCCCGGTGAGCACACCGCCGTCGGCTCGGACCGCGGCGCCATTGGTGGCGGAGGACCGCGGGCTCGCCAGGTAGGCGACGAGGTCGGCGATCTCGTTCGGCTCGATGAAGCGCTGCAGGAGCGAAGTGCGGTTGCCGGCGGCGAGGGTGGCCTTGAGCTCGTCCGCATCGATCTCTTGCGCACGCGAGATCTGCTCGACCACGCCTGCGACCCCGTCCGAGTAGGTGGGCCCGCCGACCACCGTGTTCACGGTGACCTCCGTGCCGCGCGTCAACTTCGCGAGACCGTTGCCGAGCGCCAGCAGGCCCGCCTTCATCACGCCGTAGTGGATCATGTCGGCGGGGACGTCGATCCCCGATTCGCTGCTGATGAGGATGATGCGCCCCCAGCCGCGGGCGAGCATCGGGTCGATCAGGCCGCGCGACAAGCGGACCGCGCTCAACAGATCGACCTCGAAATACCTCTGCCACTCGGCGTCGTCGACCTCCTCGAACGGGGCCAAACCGAAGATCCCGACATTGGCCACCACGATGTCCACGTCTTCGAGGCTCTCCACGAGAGCGGCGACCTCGACGGGGTGGGCGAAGTCGGCCGCGATCCCGTCGACCGAGGCTCCGGGCACCGAGACCCGCAGCGAGGCGACGGCACCATTCACCCGTTCCGGGTCGCGGCCGTTGATGATCACGGCGGCGCCCTCGGACAGTAGCGCACGTGCGATCGCGAAGCCGATGCCCCGCGTCGAACCGCTGACGAAGGCCCGCTTTCCCTGCAATCGGAGATCCATGTCTTTCCCATCCGAACCGCCGCGAGCGCGACCGATTCACTTGCTTGATCAAGTCATGCCCATCGTTTATCACTTTCCTGATCAAGTCAAACCGCTAGGCTGGAGCGGTGATCGAAGACCGAACGACCCGCCGTCTGGATGGGGATGACCTCGAAACCTGGTCGGCGCTCGCGACGGTGCTCGAGTGGCTGCCTGCGGCTCTCGACGAGCAGCTGCAGCGCGACGCGCAGGTGACCCACTTCGAGTACGGCATCCTTTACGCTCTGGCGAATGCGCCCGAAGCCACGCTTCGGATGAGCGTGCTCGCGGGTTTCGCGAACAGTTCGCTGTCCCGCCTCTCGCGGGCTGCGACCCGACTCGAAGCTCGAGGGTGGGTGCAGCGCGCCACCGACCCGGCCGACGGGCGATTCACGCTTGCGATGTTGACGGAGTCAGGACGGGCGAAGTTCGCCGAAGCGAGTCCCGGTCACGTCGAACTCGTGCATCGCGTGGTGCTCGATCGACTCACGAAGCAGCAGAAGCGACAGCTCCGCGAGATCACTAGTCGACTGTTGAGCGGCATACGGGATGACGAAGGATGGCGACCCTCGGCTTCCTGATCGACGTCGCGGACAGCCGCGGTAGACAGTTCGCGCGTCTCGCGACGCCGCCGTTCTCAAGCACCTCTACGGACCCGTTAGGTTGGAAGCATGGGCGCGGCGGGAAAACCGGTGCTGGTGAAGGCACCCGGCAAGCTGAACGTGTTCATGCGTGTGGGTCAGCTCCAGGAGGACGGCTACCACGACGTCGCCACCGCCTACCAGGCGGTCTCCCTCTGCGAAGAGGTGAAGGCGTCGCCGGCGAGCGACTTCTCGGTCAGCTTCGAGGGCCCGATCGACGTCAACGGGCTCGAACTCGACGGCTCGAACATCGCCATCAAGGCGGCTCGCCTGCTCGCGCGCACCGTCGACTACCGAGGCGGCGTGCGGCTCGAGATCACCAAGCGCGTCCCGATTGCAGGAGGCATGGGCGGCGGGTCCGCTGATGCGGCCGCCACCCTTGTGGCCTGCGACGCGCTCTGGGGCCTCGGCCTCAGCCGCGAGGACCTGCACGCCATCGCCGCTCGCCTCGGCGCCGACGTGCCGTTCGCACTGATGGGCGGTACCGCAGTCGGCACCGGTCGCGGCGACGAGCTGAGCCCCGCTCTCGCGAAGGGCAGCTTCCACTGGGTGCTCGTGCTCGCCGATTACGGCCTCAGCACACCGCGGGTGTACCGGGAGCTCGACCAGCACCGCGAGCGCAACGCCGCCGATCTCTCACCCGCGGTCGTCGCGCCGCAGGTCGACGCCGACGTGTTACAGGCGCTGCGCGCCGGCGACCCGCACATGCTCGCCGAGAGCCTGCACAACGACCTGCAAGCGGCGTCGCTCCACCTGGCGCCGGCGCTCGCTGGCGTGCTCGAGCTCGGCGAGCGCAACGGCGCCCTCGCGGGCATCGTCTCCGGTTCCGGGCCGACGATCGCCTTCCTCGCCGCGGACCTCGACTCGGCCATCTCGCTGCAGATCGCACTCTCCGCCGCGCGGCTCAACGTCACCCGCGTCACCGGACCGGTGCAAGGCGCTCGCGTCCTGCACGACTGATCGACCTCAGTCGAGGATCGTCAGAGTCGCAGGGCCCTTGGTCAGCACGCCGTTGGTGAGCGGTTCGCAGCGGATGCCGCCGCCGCCACGGAGGGCCTTGAAGGCGCCCGGCGCGAGCATCACGTCCATCCACGCGCACGGGTTCGCGGGCCGGTGCCCCTGGAACTCCACGGGTCCGTCGCCGCTGTCGAGCACGAAGCGGCGGCCCTTCAACGCGTCCACGTCCGCTCCGCGCAGCATGATGTTGCGGCGGGTGGCGGCGAAGTCGGGCACGGCGTCGAGGCCGAGCGCGGGCACCAGAGCCTCGACCTTCTCGACCGCCATGACGGTGGCGGACGCGCGGCGGTGGGCAGGCCGGTTGAAGTGGCGGTCGCCGACCACCCCGAGTCCCGCCTTGAGCTCGATCCGCGTGCGCACCTCAACCGGAGTCGCAGGTGCCGGGCCATCGGCGGGGCGTCCCTCGTAGCGGTGAGTGGGCGCCGCGAGCAGGAGCACGATCTCGACGTCGTGTCGGTCGCTGAACTCGGGCATCCGCGAAGCCTAACGCCCGAGGAGCCGGCGCCCGCCGCTTCCCGGGTGCGAGGCGCCTCGCCGCGCCGCCTACGCTTTCAGGCATGGCACATCTCCTCGGCGCCGAGCGTCTCGGTCTCGAGTTCCCCACCAAGGTCGTTTTCGAATCGGTCACCGTCGGCGTCGGGGACGGTGACCGCATCGGCATCGTCGGCCGCAACGGCGACGGCAAGTCGTCGCTCATGCGCATGCTCGCCGGCGACCTCGAACCCGACTCGGGCCAGGTGACCAGACGTAGCGGCGTCCGGATCGGCGTGCTCACCCAGCGCGACGCGTTCGGCTCCGCGTCCACCGTGTCGGAGGCCATCGTCGGCAGCACCCCCGAGCACGAGTGGGCGGGTGACGCTCGCATCCGCGACGTGATCGCCGGACTCGTCACCGACCTCGACTGGCACGCCCCGCTCGAGTCGCTGTCGGGCGGCCAGCGCCGCCGGGTCTCCCTCGCCGCGCTGCTCGTCGGCGACTGGGACGTCCTCATGCTCGACGAGCCCACCAACCATCTCGACGTCGAAGGCATCGCCTGGCTCGCCGAGCATCTGAAGCGCCGCTGGTCGGCCACCTCGTCGGCGCTCGTCGTCGTCACCCACGACCGCTGGTTCCTCGACGAGGTGTGCAACACCACGTGGGAGGTGCACGACCGCATCGTCGAACCGTTCGAAGGCGGCTACGCGGCGTACATCCTGCAGCGCGTCGAGCGCGACCGGATGGCGGCGGCGACCGAGGCGAAGCGGCAGAACCTGATGAAGAAGGAGCTGGCGTGGCTGCGCCGCGGGGCTCCGGCGCGTACCGCGAAGCCCAAGTTCCGGATCGAGGCCGCCAACCAGCTCATCGAGGACGTACCGCCGGTGCGCGACACCGTGTCGCTCACCCGCATGGCGACCGCGCGGCTCGGCAAGGACGTCGTCGACCTGCTCGACGTCTCGTTCGCGTACGGCGACCGTCCCGTGCTGGGCGGCATCGAATGGCGGATCGCGCCGGGTGAGCGCACCGGCATCCTCGGGGCGAACGGGGCAGGCAAGAGCACGCTGCTCGGGCTCGTCACCGGCGCGTTGCAACCGACCTCCGGGCGGGTCAAGCACGGGAAGACGATCAAGGTGGCGACCCTCACGCAGCAGCTCGAGGGGCTCGACGAGGTCGCCGACGAACGGGTCAGCGCCGTAGTCGGTCGGCTCCGCACCAGCTACGTGAGCGGCACCGGGTCGAGCGCCGTCGAGCTGACACCGGGGCAGCTGCTCGAGCGGCTCGGGTTCTCGTCGGCGCAGCTGTCGACCCCCGTGAAGGATCTGTCGGGTGGGCAGAAGCGTCGGCTGCAGCTGCTGCTGATCCTGCTCGACGAGCCGAACGTGCTGATCCTCGACGAGCCCACAAACGACCTCGACACCGACATGCTCGCCGCGATGGAGGACCTGCTCGACTCGTGGCCGGGCACCCTCGTGGTCGTCTCGCACGACCGATACTTGATGGAGCGGGTCACCGATCAGCAGTACGCGGTGATCGGCGGACACCTCCAGCATCTGCCCCGTGGCGTGGAGGAGTACCTCGAGCTGCGGCGCGCGCAGGAGCGGGCGGCGGCGGGGACGGCGGCTGTGGCTGCGCCTGTCGCTACGGCGGCGGCTCCCGCCCTGTCGGGCGCCGATCGGCGTGCGGCGGAGAAGGAGGTCGCGTCGCTCGATCGCCGCATCGAGAAGGCGACGGCCGAGAAGCAACAGCTGCACGACGCGTTCGCGACGCACGACCAGTCCGACTACGAGGGACTGGCGGCGCTGCAGCAGCGCCTCGCCGACGTGGATGCCCGCATCGTCGACTTTGAGACCCGCTGGCTGGAACTCTCGGAACACCTCGAGTCCTGAGGCGGCGGCGCGCGCTGCATCCCGGTCGTCGAGTAGGCGCGCCAGCGCCGTATCGAGTCCCCCGCGCAAGCGTGCGCGGTGGGCCGAGGCTCGAGTAGCGAGGAACGAGCGCAACGAGAGCGAAGTTCCGGACGTTGATGCGGTGGTCTCGATGCGCTTCGCTTACTCGACCCGTCTCGATACGCTCCTTCGTCGCTACTCGACGACCGGGGGTATGGCCCGCTCGTTGAGCGAAGCGATACGGAGGGCGCGGTTCGCAATTCCGGTCGTCGAGTAGGGCCGCCAGGCCCGTATCGAGACGGCTCGAGTAAGCGACGAAGGAGCGCATCGAGAGCGCAGTTCGGAAGGTTGGCGCCATGGTCTCGGTGCGCTTCGCTTACTCGACCCGTTTCGATACGCTCCTTCGTCGCTACTCAACGACCGGGTCAGGGGCCGCTCGTTGAGCGAAGCGATACGAAGGGTGCGAGTCCACGCCCGGTCGTCGAGTAGGGCCGCCAGGCCCGTATCGAGTCCCCCGCGCAAGCGTGCGCGGTGGGCCCAGGCTCGAGTGAGCGACGAAGGAGCGCATCGAGAGCGCAGTTTCGGACGTCCCGGCGGTGGTCTCGGTGCGCTTCGCTTACTCGACCCGTTTCGATACGCTCCTTCGTCGCTACCGGGCGACCGGGAGTTCGGTCGTCGAGTAGGCGCGCCAGCGCCGTATCGAGACGGCTCGAGTAAGCGACGAAGGAGCGCATCGAGAGCGCAGTTCCGGACGTGCCAGCGGTGGTCTCGATACGCTCCTTCGTCGCTACTCAACGACCGGTGAAAGAGCGCAGCGCCGGGTCAGATGATGTCGAAGGCGATGCTCAGGCGGCGGAGCAGGGCGCCGAGTTCGTCGAGGTCCGTGGGGGAAAGGTCGCCCAGTAGGTCGTTCTCCGCGTCGAGCAGCCGACTGATCGCCTCGTCGACGCGGGTGCGCCCCTCGGCGGTGAGGGCGACGAGCACGCCGCGCCCGTCACCTGGGTCGCTACGGCGTTCGACGAGTCCGCGCTGCTCGAGCCGGTCGATCCGGTTCGTCATGGTGCCCGACGACACCCGGTTCTGCGCGAGCAACGCCTTCGGGCTCAGCTCCGACGGGTCACCGGCGCGACGCAGGGCCGACAGCACGTCGAACTCCCAGGAGTCGATGCCGGCGTGCGCGAACGAGGTGCGGCGGGCGCGCTCGAGGTGCAGGGCGAGCCGCTTCACCCTCGACAGCACCTGCAGGGGCGCGAAGTCGAGATCGGGCCGCACAGCCTGCCATGCGTCGACGATGCGATCGACCTCGTCGTTCTCCGGCATTCCCTCATTATCGTGGCCGTCGGCCTGAGCCTTCCGCTCTGGCAGAATTGCTGCGATCCGGCGTGCCGGACGGTCCGCCCTGGTGTAACGGCAGCACGACAGCCTTTGGAGCTGTTAGGACCAGGTTCGAATCCTGGGGGCGGAGCCACCACCGGCCGTCTCGCGCATGCTCCTACGGTCGAGATGCCCAGTTCTGCGGGTCTCGGGCGCCGAACACTCGCAGAAGTGGGCACCTCGACTCCGCCACCGCGGCCGCTCCGGGCACATTCCCGACTCGTACTCAGGCGTCCCGCCCGCATCGCCCAGGGTTTGCTCCGTTGCGCTTTCTAGCGTCGATGCGGTCGGCGAACGGCGGCGACGGAACGGAGGCGGTAATGGCGAAGGCGATCGCGATCATGGTGGGCGTCATTATGGGGTCGCACGGCCTCATCGGGCTCTTCATCGAAGGCCAGCACATGCTGATCTTCAATGTCGACATCGCGCTCGACGTGCTCTACCTCGTCTCCGCCGCGATCCTGCTCTTCGTCGGCTTCGTCCCCGTCAGCGCGCTCGTCGTGCGCGGGGGCTCGCTCCTCGTGGCGGCGGCACTCACCCTGGCCGGGCTCCTCGGGATGGCCGACGACCAGCTCGGCGGCGCCGCCCCGACCGGCCTCACCCTGATGGATCTCGTGATTCTGTTCGGGCTCGCCGCGGCGCTCGTCACTGGCGGCGTCTGGCCTCGCGCTGCCGAGCCGATCGAGAACTTCGACTGACCGTGGGACAGGATCGCGGACTCATGGACGACGCCGTCCCGCACTGCGAGGCGTGCGCCCGTCCGCTCACCGCTGACGGGGCCGACCGTTGGGTGTGCGACAACTTCGACTGCGAGCGCCGAGGGACGCCGATCGCGATCCCGACATGACGGCGGCGGAGGGGCGGCGACTCAGCCGAGCTCGTGCAGCGTGAAGGCGGTGAGGAAGCCCGCCGTCGCGAACAGCCCGGTGAGCACTTTGTCGCGCTGAAACGCCTCGGGGATCATCGTGTTCGACAGCATCGCGAGGATGCCGCCCGCCGCGATCGTCGTCACGAACGCGACGGTGTTCGCGCCGGCGCCGCCGAAGAAGAGGTAGCCGAGCAACGCGGCGAGGGTGGAAGCGCCGGCGATGCCGCCCCACACGCCGAAGACGTAACCCGCCCGCCGGCCGTCGGCCTTCATGCCCGCGGTGCTCGACAGCCCTTCCGGGATGTTCGAGATGGCAATCGCGGCGATGATCGGCACGCTGAGTCCACCGCCGCCCGCGACGCTGAGCCCCAGCACGATCGACTCGGGGATGCCGTCGATGAGCGCGCCGACCGCGATCGCCGATCCGCTGCCACCCGAATCGTTCCCGTCGCCCGCTCGCGTCCCGCCGGCGTTCTTGCGACCGCGGCCTCCTCGGCGCGAGACGAGCCAGTCGGCGACGACGAAGAGCACCGCGCCGGCGAGGAAGCCGGTCACAGTCGGAAGCAGACCGCCGACGTCGTTCGCCTCCTCGACCAGCTCGTAGGCGAGCGCTGAGATGAGAACGCCGGCGCCGAACGCCATCACCCCGGCGACGACCGATCGGGGCACGTGCACGAAGTACGCGATGGCGGCACCGAGCAGCAGTGTGCTCGCGCCGATCAGCCCGCTGACGCCGGCGAGCAGCCAATCACTCATGCGACCCGATCACCCATAGGGCTCAGCGTAGGCGCGACGAAGGGCCCGGCGCGCGAACGCACCGGGCCCTTCGTCGCACCGGGTCAGCGGTACTGCGCGATTACCCGATCGATCTCAGCGAGCGCGGCGGCGTCCGGCGCGTCGATCGCCATGCGGACGTGCGTGTCGACGACGTCGAGTGTGCGGTACGCGGCCTTCATCCGCGCCATGTTGCCGCCGATGACGGAGACCACGTCGTCGACCGCCGCCTGCGCGGCGGTGAGCCGGTCCGCGTCGCCGGAGTCGGCCGCGGCGGCGAGCTCCCGGAATGGCTTCGGCAGCACCGACGAGACTCCCGAGACCACGCCCTGGGCGCCGTGGTCGGCGGCGAAGGCCAGATCGCGGTCGGCGCCGGTGTAGAGCCGGAACTCCGCAGGAACAACGGCGCGGTAGGCGTCGAGGGTCTCGAACGGCTCCTCGCTCACCTTGGCGCCGACGACGTTCGGCAGCTCGGCGAGCTTCGCGATGAGTTCGGGGTTCACGAAGTTGCCGCTGCGGAACTTGTAGATGTAGAGGTAGACATCGAGGTCGCCCGCCTCATCCGAGATGCGACTGAAGTAGTCGAGCAACCCCGCGTCGGTCGTCGGCAGGTAGTACGGCGTCAGCGCCGCGAGCTCACGGGCACCGGAGTCGCGTGCGTGTCGCACGTACTCGAGCGCCTCGGAGGTGCTGACACCTCCGGCGTGGACGACGACGCGCATCCGGTCGCCGAGCTCCTCGAGAGCGAGGTCGGCGACGGCCTTGCGCTCGTCGCGGGTCATCGCCGGGAACTCGCCGGTGGTGCCCAGCACGAAGGCGCCCTCGTTGCCGGACTCGCCGACGTAGCGGAGGATCTTCCGGCTGCCGTCGAGGTCGAGCGCTCCGTCGGCGTCGAACGCCGTCGGCACCGCCGTGAGGATGTCGCGCCGCGTCGTCGCGCCTCCGTCGGCCTGGTCGAGGGTGGGGTGTTCTGCAAGGTCGGTCACGTTGGCTATCCCTTCGTCGCGCCGGCGGTGAGGCCGCTCACGATGTAGCGCTGCACGAACAGCGCCACCAGCATGACCGGCACGGTGATGACGACCGACGCGGCCATGAGGCCGCCCCAGTCGACGCTTGCGTAGGCGATGAAGTTGAAGATCGCCACGGGGAGCGTCTTCGTGTCATTGCCCGAGAGCACGAGGGCGAACAGGAAGTTGTTCCACGAGAAGATGAACGACAGGATCGACGCCGTCGCGATGCCGGGAACCGACAGCGGCAGGGTGATGCGCAGGAACGCGCCGAGCAGGCTGAGCCCGTCGATCTGCGCCGCCTCTTCCAGCTCGATGGACATGCCCTCGAAGAAGCTCGCCATGATCGCGACGATGATCGGCAGCGACACGAAGATGTGGCTGAGGATCATGACCTGGAAGGTGCCGACGATGCCGACCTGTGCGAAGAGGTAGTACCAGGGGATCAGCAGGCTGACGCCGGGGATGACGCGGGCGAGCAGGATGAACGCCGTCGCCGAGCGCACCGTGTAGCGCGCGATGGCGTAGGCCGCGGGTAGACCGAGCACCAGCGAGATCGCGGTCGCGGCGAACGCGATGACGAAGCTGTTGAAGGTGAACCGCCCGAAATCGGCGACCGTGAACACGTTGATGAAGTTCTCGAAGGTGGGCACGAAGTCGAAGGTGCGACTCGGGTCGACGATGTCGATGTTGTTCTTCAGCGACGCGAGGATCATCCAGAAGATCGGGAACAGGAACAGCAGCGCCACGATGCCGATGGTGACGAAGCGGGCGACCGACCCGAGGGTGCGGCGGCCCTTCGCCGACATCCGCGCCGGACGGTGCGTCGGCGTGCCCGAACGCGGCGGTGCCGGCGCGATCGGGGGAGCGGCGGGCGGGGGAACGGTTGCGGTCATGAGACCCTCCGGGTGTTGCGCAGCAGCACGAGCGCCGCGATGACGGAGCAGATGAGGACGAGGAAGAGCACGAGCACCGCGGCCGAGAGGCCGTACTCGGTGTAGTCGAAGCTGTAGCTGTAGGCCAGGATGTTGAGCGTCTCGGCTTCGTGACTCGACCCGCCGCCGCGGCCCATGGTCGCGTAGATGATGTCGAAGGTCTTGAGGGCATCGATGGCGCGTAGCGTGATCGCCGAGATCAGCGTCGGCATGAGCAGCGGCAGGGTGATGAAGCGGAACCGCTGCCAGGTGGATGCGCCGTCGACACGGGCGGCCTCGTCGGGCTCCTCGGGGAGGGTCGACAGGCCGGCGAGGCAGATGAGCGCGATCATCGGAGTCCACTGCCACACGTCGATGAAGATCAGCGTGCCGAGCGTCTGCGACGGATCGGACAGCCATCCCTGTGCGGGGATGCCGAACCAGCCGACGAAGGTGTTCGCGAAGCCGATGGTCGGCTCGAACATCAGCTTCCACATCATGCCGACCGCGACGGGGGTGGCGACGAGCGGCAGCAGGATGATGACGCGGACGAGGCCCTGACCCTTGAACGGCTTGCGCAGCAGCAGGGCGATCGCGAGTCCGAGGATCGCCTCGATGAGCAGGGCCGAGAGGGTGAATCCGAAGGTCCGGCCGACGGCGGGCCAGAAGCGCTCGGTGTCGGTCAGCAGCGTGAGGTAGTTCTCGACGCCGATGTAGTCGTTGGGGCGGCTGGTGCTACGGCGAGCGTCGGTCAGCGACAGGTTCACCGTGTACAGCAGCGGGAAGATGATCATCCCGAAGACGAAGATCACCGAAGGCAGGATGAAGATCTGCTTGAGGTGGCGGTCGACGAAGCGGCTGACGCTCCGGTTCGCAGGCCGCCCCGGGGCGCGCTGCGTGGTGCTGAGTGCGGACACCCGAGCCTCCCTTGTGTGAGGTGTGGGATGCGGGGCCGGAGCCGGAACGGGCGCCGGCCCCGCATCGGAGGTTGATTCGATCAGTTGTCGGTTTCGAGGAACTCGTCGTACTCGGCGCTCGCCGCCTCGGCGGCCGCGGCGACGTCACCGCCTTCGATCGAGGTCACGATGGGCTTGCCGACGATGTCGCGGGCGAGACCGACCTGGATGTTGCGGGGGCGGTCGTAGCCGACGCCGATCTCGCCGTAGAGGTCGACGATGTCGATCAGCTCAGCGGGGAAGGCGCTGGTCGCCTCGTCGTTCTCCCACGAGCTGGCGCGAGGCGAGGGGCTCGACTGCTCGATCATCGCGGTGTCGAACGAGGCGGTGGTGGTGGCCCACTGGATGAACTCCCACGCCTCGTCCTTATGCTCCGAGAACGAGCTCACCGCGGCGCCCCACGGGACGTCGTTGTAGGGGCGGGCTCCGTCGGGGCCCTCCGGGAAGGGTGCGTAGCCCACCTGCTCGACGACCTGGCTGGAGGACGGGGCCTGGAAGACGTAGGCCTGCGAATCGGCGTCGATGTAGAAGCCGGCCTTGCCCTGGGCGAAGATCGCCGAAGCCTCGGGCCACCCCATGGTGGTGGGCCCGGGAGGGCCGTAGGAGCGGATCAGGTTGCCGTAGTACTCGTAAGCCTCGACGGCCTCGTCGGAGCCGATGCCCGACGCGCCGTCCTCGTCCTGCCAGTCGGCCCCGTAGCTGTAGAGGAAGCCCGAGAACGAGGTGACGGCGGCGTTGAGCGCACCGCGGAGGGCGACGCCGTAGGTGCCGTTCGCCGGGTCGTTGATCGCGGCGGCCGCGGTCTCCAGCTCCTCGAGGGTGGTGGGGATCTCGAGGCCCTTCGCAGCGAGAAGGTCCTCGTTGTAGTAGACGATCTCGCGCTCGGTCATGAGCGGCACGGCCCACACCGAGTCGTCGACGGTGACGGTCTCGCGGGGCGACTCCTGGAAGTCATCCCAGTTCCAGTCGCCGCTGTCCTCGACACGGTCGGTGATGTCCTCGAGCCAGCCGTTGTCGGCGTAGAGGCGCAGCTCCTGCAGCGGGCGGAGGATGAGCACGTCGAGGTCGGTCGACTTCGCGTTGAGCTTCACCTGGGTCTGGTCCGACAGCTGCTCGTTGCCGAACTCCTCGATGTTGACCGTGATGCCGGACTCCTCTTCGAACTCGGACAGGTGGTCCTTGATCGAGACGAGCCACGGGTTGTTCGCGGCGACGATGTTGAGGGTGACGGGGCCCTCGTCGCCGCCGTTGTCGCTGGCGCAGCCTGCTGCGGTGACGGCGAGGATACCGGCGGCGCTCAGTGCGAGCCCTGCGCGAACGACCCTGTTACGCGTGTACTTCATTTCGATTGCTTACCTTTCGGTGGTGCTGAGCAGGACGGCGCCCTGCTCGGGGGTGGGAATGGAATTCAGGCGGTTGCGGGGGACGACGCCGTTCAAGGCGTCGATGATGTCGTTCGCGTTGGTCACTCCGATGGCCTCGTAGGCCTCGAAGGTGTCGGCGGCGGCATGGGTGGTGACCACGACGTTGGGAAGGGTGAGGAGCGGGTTCGCCGGGTCGACGGGCTCCTGCTCGAACACGTCGAGCGCGGCGGCCGAGAGGCGGCCGGACTGCAGCGCCCGTACGAGCGCGGTCTCGTCGACGAGGGCGCCGCGGGCGGTGTTGACGAAGAACGCTCCGGGCTTCACGCGACCGAGGAGGTCGTCGTTCACGAAGTGCCGCGTCGACGGGAGGCTCGGCAGGTGCAGGCTCAGCACGTCGGAGGTGGCGAGCAGTTCGTCGAGGCCGATGTATCGGGCTCCGAACTGCGCGTCGCGGCCCTCGAGCGGGAACGGATCGTACGCGACGACCTCGCAGTCGAACCCGCGCAGCTTCGAGGCGACGAGCTGGCCGATCATGCCGAAGCCGATCACGCCGACCCGCTTGCCGCGGATCTCGGGGCCGACGACGCGCATCCAGCTGCCGGACCGCACGACGGCGTCCATGGTGGGGATGCGGCGGAAGCCCGAGATGATGAGGCCGATGGTGAGTTCTGCGACCGCGTTGGCGTTGCCGCCGGGGGCGTTGCAGACGGCCACTCCGTTCGCAGTCGCAGCGGCCTGATCGATGTTGTCGACACCGACGCCGAGCTTGGTCAGCACCTTCAGACCCGGCGCCGCCGAGATGAGCTCGTCATCCCACACCTCGACGCCGACCACGGCCGCGTCGATCTCGGGGACGAGGGCGAGCAGTTCCTCGGGTGTGTAGGGGCGGTCGTGGGGGTTCTCGATGAGCCGGCAACCCGCCTCGAGCAGCATCGCCCGCCCCTGAGGGCAGTAGGCGGCGTAGTCGGCGGGACCGATGAGCACGGTCCTTCCAGCGACAGTGTTTCCGGAAGAAATGGGCATAGCAGTAGCTCGCGTTCGGCTCGAAGAGTCAAGAAAGAGGGAGAAAGAGGAAGGAGGAGAGCGGGTCAGCCGACGTCGTCGACGGCGAGCGCCTCATCGCTGGCGGCCGATCTGACCACGTCGCGGATGTGAGCCCTGGCTCGCTGGAGGTGGTTGTGCACCTCTTTGAGAGCGGCATCGCCGTCGCCGGAGGCGAACAGCTCGAGGATGTGCCGGTGGTCGTCGACGGCGGCACCGAGATCGAAGGTGTTCGACAGTTCGAAGAGCACCTCGAAGGTGCCCTCGAACTGATGCCAGACCTCGGCGAGCCGGCGGTTGCCGGACAGTGTGTAGAACAGCTGGTGGAACGCCGTGTCCGCGGCGGTGAACCGCGCCTCGTCGCCGGCGTCGGCGGCGGCGCGCATCTCGTCGATGATCGCGAAGCCGCTCTCCCAATCGCGGGTGCCCGCGCGCTGCAAAGCAGCCTTGGCGGCGGCGACCTCGATCAGCTCGCGGATGCCGTAGAGCTCGTCGATGTCCTGCAGGGTGAACCCGCGGGCGTAGAGGCGGGTGCGCTGCTGCTCGACGAGGCCTTCTTTGACGAGGATCTTGAGCGCATCGCGCACCGGGCCACGGCTGACCTGGTACTGGGCGGCGAGCTCTTCCTCGGCGAGGTGCTGCCCGCTCGTCAGCTGGCCCGTGATGATGGCGACGCGGAGCTGGCGGGCGACCTGCTCGCCGAGGGCCACTGCACGTACGGGGGGAATGGGAGAAACCACGTTGTTCCGCTCACTGTCGATGTCGACTGAAAACTGTTAACAGAAAACATAGCGAGCGATCCGACGGAGTCAACCCCCACCCGACCGAATCGGTGAAAGTGGGGCGCGGGTCACCGCGGGAGGCGGCCGAGGAACTCGAGAGCGTTGGACCGGAACGCGGACGCGGTGGGCGCGTTGAAGTGGTTGCGGCCGGGGATCTCGAAGAACTCTCCGCGTGGAGTCGCTTCCGCGAGTTCGCGCGACGCATCGAGGATGCGGTCCTTCGAACCGGTCGCGAACAGCAGCGGCTGAGCGGGCGGATTCGCGCGGTCGGGCTGCGGGCCCCCGCGCATGCCCTCGACGAGTGCCACGAGCGCGCGGAGGTCGTTGCCCTTGAAGCCGCTCGCCATCGTGAGATAGCCGGCGGTCAGACGATCCGTCACCTCGGCGCCGTTCTCGATGTTGTCCTTCGCCTGCGCCACATCGAACCGCGTGAGCGGATCGCCGTCCGGGATGCCGCCGAGCACTCCAGCGCTCACGAGGTGGGGGAGCTCGAGGGCGGCGTGCCAGCCGACGCGGGCGCCGAGCGAGTAGCCGACCCAGATCACCTCGTCGAGGAGGTAGGTGTCGATCACCGACAGGGCGTCGGCGACGAGGAGAGGCATCGAGTAGGAGCGCGGGTCGTGCGGCTTGTCGCTGCTGCCGTGTCCGCGCTGGTCGAACGAGATCACCCGGTACCCGGCGCGCTGCAGCTCGCGCACCCATCCGGTGACCACCCAGTTCGAGTACGCGTTGGAAGCGAACCCGTGGACCGCGAGCACGACGGGAGCATCGGGGTCGCCGCCGTGGTCGTAGCTCGCCAGCTTGAGGCGGTCGCCCGACACAACGAACACCGGCTCGGGGCGCGGCGGCAGAAGATCCATCGCCGTCGACGCTAGTCGCTTCGGCGACGGCGCAGTCTCGGGAATGCGCAGTCTCGGGAGCGCGGACGCACGCTTCGCTACGCTGAGGAGGGCATCGGACCGGTGCCGTCCTCTTCTCGTTCTCAGGGAGCCGTTCGTGACCGATCCCCGTCTCGCCGTCGTCATCCTCGCCGCAGGGCAGGGCACGCGGATGAAGTCCGCGACGCCCAAGTTGCTGCACCCGCTCGCCGGGGCGCCGATCGTCGGACACGTCCTCGCCACCGCCCGCGCGCTCGGCGCCGAGCACATCGTCGCCGTGGTGCGGCACGAGCGGGACCGGCTCGTCGAGGTGATCTCGGCCGAACTGCCCGAGGCGATCATCGTCGACCAGGACGAGGTGCCCGGCACCGGCCGCGCGGTGGAGCAGGCGGTCGCCGCGTTGCCCGCCGACTTCGACGGCGACGTCCTCATCCTCAACGGCGATGTGCCGCTGCTCAACGCGGGCACCCTCGCGTCGCTGCTCGCCCGCCACCGCGACCACACCGCGACGACCACCATCCTCACCGCGGTCCTGCCCGACCCGACCGGGTACGGCCGCATCGTGCGCACCGCCGACGGGGGAGTCGACCGCATCGTCGAGCAGAAGGACGCCGACGACGACGTCCTCGCCATCCCCGAGATCAACGCCGGCGTCTACGTCTTCGGCGTGAACGAGCTCCGCGACCACCTCGCCTCCCTGTCGCTCGACAACGCGCAGGGCGAGAAGTACCTCACCGACATGGTCGCGGTGCTGCGATCCGCGGGAAGCGAGGTCAGCGCCGTTCCCGTCAACGAGTCGTGGATCGTCGAGGGCATCAACGACCGCGCCCAGCTCTCCGCCGCGGCCGCCCGCCTGAACGCGCTGATCGTGCGCGGATGGCAGCTCGCCGGTGTCACCGTGCAGGACCCCGCGACCACGTGGATCGACATCAAGGTCACGCTCGCGCCCGATGTCACCATCCTGCCCGGCACGCAGCTGAAGGGCGCGACCACCGTCGCCACCGGCGCGATCGTCGGACCCGACACCACCCTGGTCGACTGCGAGATCGGCGAGGGAGCGACCGTGAAGCGCACCGACGGCACCCTCGCGGTCATCGGCGCCGGAGCGAGCGTCGGACCGTTCTCGTATCTGCGTCCCGGCACCGTCCTCGCCGCCGACGGCAAGATCGGCACCTTCGTCGAGACGAAGAACGCCACGATCGGCGCCGGTTCGAAGGTGCCGCACCTCTCCTACATCGGCGACACCGAGGTGGGTGAGGGGGCGAACGTCGGCGCCGGCACCATCACCGCGAACTACGACGGCGTGAACAAGCACCGCACCACCGTCGGATCGTTCGTGCGCACCGGCTCGCACAACGTGTTCGTCGCCCCGGTTACAATCGGAGACGGAGCGTATACAGGGGCCGGAACCGTCGTCCGCAAGGACGTGCCATCGGGGGCCCTCGCCCTCAACGTCGCCCCACAACGCAATATCGAAGGTTGGGTCGCCGTCAATCGGCCTGGCACCGATGCCGCCAGAGCCGCGGCGGAGAGCGGGAGCAGTTGACCGGCATCAAGACCACCGGAGAGAAGCGCCTCGTCATCGTGAGCGGGCGCGCGCATCCGGAGCTCGCCGCACAGATCGCCGCCGAACTCGACACGACGGTCGTGCCCACCGACGCGCGCACCTTCGCGAACGGTGAGCTGTACGCCCGGTACGACGAGAGCGTCCGCGGTGCTGACGCGTTCGTCATCCAGTCGCACACGGCGCCCATCAACGAGTGGCTCATGGAGCAGCTCATCATGGTCGACGCGCTGAAGCGGGCGTCCGCGAAGCGCATCACCGTGGTCTCGCCGTTCTACCCGTACGGCCGTCAGGACAAGAAGGGGCGCGGACGCGAGCCGATCTCGGCCCGTCTCGTCGCCGACCTGTACGCCGCGGCGGGCGCCGACCGCATCATGTCGGTCGACCTGCACGCCGCGCAGATCCAGGGTTTCTTCGACGGCCCCGTCGACCACCTGTTCGCCATGCCGGTGCTGCTCGACCACATCGCGAAGACCACCGAGAACCGGGACAAGCTCACCGTCGTCTCGCCCGACATGGGTCGCGTGCGGGTGGCGGACATCTGGAGCGACAAGCTCGGTGCTCCGCTCGCGATCATCCACAAGCGCCGCGACCCGAAGGTCGCGAATCAGGTTTCGGTGCACGAGATCGTCGGCGAGGTCGACGGGCGCGTGTGTCTGCTCGTCGACGACCTGATCGACACCGGACGCACGATCGCCAAGGCGGCCGCCGCGTTGAAGGCGAACGGCGCCATCGGCGTGATCGTCGCCGCGACGCACGCCGTGTTCTCCGACCCGGCCGTGGAGTTGCTGCAGTCGCCCGATATCGACCGGGTGATCGTCACCGACACGCTTCCGCTGCCGGCGGAGAAGCGGTGGGACAAGCTGACGATCCTGCCGATCGCCCCGCTGATCGGCCGGGCCATCAAGGAGGTCTTCGGCGACGGCTCGGTGACCTCGATGTTCGACGGCGCCGCCTGAGGACGAAGTCCGTCGCGACATGACGTGACTCCCGCGTCGCTGGCAGCGGCGAATCTGGGACTCGTGTCGCATCGCGACGGCCCTGGCGGGCCTCCTCAGCGACCAGGCCCGCCCGTTGAGCGAAGCGATACGAAGGGGGTTCTCCGAGGTGCCTTCGTATCGCTTCGCTCAACGAGCGGCCGGCTCTCCTGGTCATTGAGGAGGACGAAGTCCGTCGCGATATGACGCGCTCACAGCGGCGAATCTGCGGCCCGTGTCGCATCGCGACGGCCCTGGCGGGCCTCCTCAGCGACCGGGTCCGCCCGTTGAGCGCAGCGACACGCAGGGGTTCTGCGCGTCGCCTTCGTATCGCTTCGCTCAACGAGCGGCCGGCTCTCCTGGTCATTGAGGAGGACGAAGTTCGTCGCGAAATGACGCGCTCACAGCGGCGAACCCGGGGCTCGTGTCGCATCGCGACGGCCCTGGCGGGCCTCCTCAGCGACCGGCGACGCTAGGCCTTGCCGGCGGCGGCGCGGGAGCGGCGCGAGATCGAGTCGATCACCACCGCGAGCACCAGCACCGCGCCCGTCACCATGTACCGCACCGACGAGTCGAGCGAGAGCAGCGTCAACCCCACCGAGATCGACGTCAGCACCAGCACCCCGAGCAGCGCCGCGAACGCGGAACCGCGACCGCCGAACAGGCTGGTGCCGCCGATGACCGCCGCCGCGATCGCGTTCAAGAACACGTCGCCGCCGCCACTCGACTGATTCGCCCCCGCGAGCCGGGCGGCCGCGAGGATGCCGCCGAGCGCCGCGAACGTCGAACACATCACGAACAGGGTGATCTGCACCCGAGCGACGCGGATGCCCGCCCGACGGGCCCCCTCGACGCTGCCGCCGACCGCGTACACTGCCCGACCGAAACGGGTCCGGGTGAGCAGGACGTGGGTACCCGCGACCAGGGCGACGAACAGCAGCACCATCGCGCCGACACCGCGCCCCGCCCCGGAACCGAGATACCAGGTGCACAGCAGCAGGATCGCGGCGAGCGCGCCCACCCGCAGCCCGATCGACAGCGGCGACCGCGTCGACAGGCCCGCCTGGGCGCGGCGGCGCGACTCGGAGATCAGCCGCCACGCGACCGCGGCGATCACGACCGCGTCGAGCGCGTACATGACCGGCGCGGGCACGAACATCTGCTGCCCGAACTGCACGATGACCGAGTCGAACGGGATGGTGACCGAGCCGGCGGTGCCGAGCACCCGCAACTGAACTCCGAGCGCGGCGAGCAGCCCCGCCAGGGTGAGCACGAATCCGGGCACGCCGAAGCGGGTGTAGATGAACCCGTAGACGAGGCCGACGATCGGTCCGCAGGCGAGCGCCGCGAGGATCACCAGCGGCAGTGGCAAAGCCAGTTGCACACTGCCCACCGCGAGGATCGCTCCGGCCAGTCCGCTGACCGATCCGACGGACAGGTCGATCTCGCCGATGAGGAGCAGGAGCACGATGCCGATCGCGATGACGCCGGTGGGGGCGGCCTGCATGGTGAGGTTCACCAGGTTCGTCGGGCTGAGGAACACCGGGTTCAGGATCGCGAAGACGGCCCAGATGATCGCCAGTCCCAGCAGGACGGGGGCGAAGCCGAGGTCGCCGGCGCGAACGCGTTGCACGCCGGAGTCGACGAATTCGCGGACGGTGCGACGGGGCGGCTCCGCGGCGTCGACGAGACGGTGGGGTCCGATGCTCACTCGTCGTCTCCGGACCGTCGGGAGTGGTCGACGGCGCCCGTGATCGCGGCGATCAGCAGGTCGCTCGTGGTCGATGCGGCGCGGAAGTCGCCGTTGTTGCGCCCGAGCCGCAGCACGGCGACGCGGTCGGCGACCGCGAGCACGTCGGTGATGTTGTGACTGACGAGGATGATTCCGAGCCCCCGGTCACGCAGTCGCTCGATCAGGTTCAGCACCTCGGCGGTCTGCGAGACGCCGAGCGCCGCGGTGGGCTCGTCGAGCACGACGACGTGCGGGTCGCCGATGAGGGCCCGGGCGATGGCGACGGTCTGCCGCTGACCGCCCGATAGGGAGGCGACCGGCATCCGCACGTCGGTGATGCGGGCGTGCAGCTCGCGCAGCAGCTCCCACGACCGCTTCTCCATCTCGACCTCGTCGAGCCCGACGCCGCGGGTCAGCTCGCGTCCGAGCCACAGGTTCGAGACGACGTCGAGGCTGTCGCTCAGGGCGAGGTCCTGGAAGACGGTCGCGATGCCGAGGTCGAGCGACTCGGTGGGGGAGGCGATGTCGGTGAGCGATCCGAAGAAGCGGATGGTGCCCGCATCGGGTGGGTAGACGCCCGCGAGGATCTTGACGAGGGTCGACTTGCCGGCGCCGTTGTCACCGACGATGGCGACGACTTCGCCGGCGTGCACGTCGAGGTCGACGCCCGCGAGCGCGCGGACGGCGCCGAAGCGCTTCGTGATGCCCCGCAGCGACAGGATGCGATCGGGATGCTGGCCCGGCTCCGCGACCGTGAACGGCCGCGCCGAGGTCTCGCCGCCCCGGGTCATTGGAGCCCCGCGGCGGCGCAGGCGGCCGCGTAGTCGCTCGTGCAGATCTGGTCGATCGTGTACACGCCGTCCTCGACGACGGTGCTCATGATCGTGTCGACCGTCACGACGCTCGCGGGCAGGATCGTGGCCGGAGTGCCGTCGACGGTCGTCTCGGCGTCCACCTCCTCGCCGTTCGCCAACGCGACGGCGGCCTCGGCGGCGAGCCGCGCCTGCGTGCGCATCGCCTTGTAGATGGTGAGGTACTGGTCGCCGGTCACGATGCGCTGCAGGCCGGCCAGTTCGGCGTCCTGCCCCGAGACCACCGGCATCGGGGACACGTTCGCGGCCCGCAGCGCGGCGATCGCGCCACCGGCGGTGCCGTCGTTCGCCGCGTAGACGCCGACGATGCGCGAACCGAAGCGGGTGATCTGACCTGCGGTCCAGTTCTGCGCCTGATCGGGACTCCAATCGGGGGTGTCGAAGGAGGCGAGCACCGTGAGGCCGGCCTCCTCGATCTCGCGCAGCGCACCCGTCTCGAACTCGCGCGCGTTGGGGTCGGTGGGGGAGCCGTTGACCATCAGGATGCCGCTGTCGCCCGGAGTGGATCCGACGACGTCGGCGAAGGCGGACCCCTGCAGCTCGCCGATGCGTTCGTTGTCGAACGAGACGTAGTAGGCGAGGCCGCCGCCGGAGGGCAGTCGGTCGTAGGCGATCACCGGAACATCCTGCGCGTTCGCGGCTGCGACGATGCTGCGCGCCGCCTCGGCGTCGACGGGGTCGAGCACCAGGACCGCCGCGCCGGACGCGAGCGCCGCCTCGGCCTGCGACTGCTGCTTCGCGGCGTCCTGGTCGGCGTTGGAGTACAGCACCTTGTAGTCGCCGAGCTCCTGCAGCCGCGACTCGAACACCGGTCGGTCGACGGCCTCGTATCTCGTCGTCTTCGACTCGGGCAGCAGCAGCGCGATGGTCGTGCGCGTGTCGGCCGGCGCGCAGCCGGTGAGGGTCGCGAGAAGGGCGAGGACGAGTACGAGCGCCGTGCGCCCCAGGGGAGTCGACATCGGATCACGCACCCAGGGTCGAGACCAGGGGCTCTCCGACGCCGACGTTGTCGATGGCGAGCGCGAGCGCGCCGAGCAGCTCCGCCCTCTCACCGAGCGTGCCTTGGACGATGTTGGGCCCCTCGTCGAGGCCGGTGAGCGCCGAGCGCTCGAGGGCGTGCCGCAGCGGCGCGATCAGGGTCTCGCCCGCCCCCGCGAGCTCGCCTCCGATGACGATGACGTCGGGGTCGACGAGGTTCGCGAGGTTGGCGGCGGCGATGCCGATGTGTCGGCCGGCATCGGCGATCACGCGACGCGAGCTCGCATCGCCGGCCTCGGCGCGCGCGAGCAGGTCGCGGAGGCGCTGCATGCCGGGGTCGCCCCGGAACAGTTCGAGCAGAGCCGGGCCGCCCGCGAGGGTCTCGAGGCAGCCGCGCGAGCCGCATCGGCAGATGGGGCCGTTCTCGTCGATGCTGACGTGGCCGATCTGACCGGCCTTGCCGGTGGTGCCGCGGAAGATCTCGCCGCCGATGACGAGGGCGCCGCTGATGGTGTGGCCGACGCGCAGGTACGCCATACCGCGCGCACCGACGCCGGCACCGAAGCGGTACTCGGCGAGTGCCCCGGTGTTCGCGTCGCTGTCGACGTGCACGGGCCGCTGCAGACGTGATTCGAGCTCTTCGCGGATGCGGGCGTTCTCCCAGCCGCGGAGGGTTCCAGGCGCCGAGACGGTGCCGGTCTCCTGGTCGATGGGGGCGGGCAGCGCGAGGCCGACGGCGAGGATGTCGGAGGTCGACGCGCCGACGGTGTCGAGCATGTCGCTGAGGAGCAGCGCCGACCGGTCGAGCTCGCGGTCGTAGCGGTGCTCGAGCGCCAGCGGCACCGTGTTCTCGGCGACGACCGTGCGGGCGACGTCGGCGACCGCGATCCGCAGATGACGGGAGGAGAAGTGCAGTCCGACGACGAGGCCGAGCTGACGGGCGAGCGAGACCTCGACGGCCCGCCGACCGCTGCGCGATGCGGCCGAGGTCGCGAGCACC
The DNA here is from genome assembly GCF_023734115.1 of Herbiconiux sp. L3-i23. Taxonomy (NCBI): domain Bacteria; kingdom Bacillati; phylum Actinomycetota; class Actinomycetes; order Micrococcales; family Microbacteriaceae; genus Herbiconiux; species Herbiconiux sp. L3-i23. The sequence goes on along the minus strand of NZ_AP025737.1, from coordinate 2,534,193 downwards.
CCGGAACCCGAGAGCTCCTTCACGATGTTCGACACCGTGGCGGGGGAGAGGCCGGTGACGCCGGCGAGTTCGACCTGGGTTAGTCGGCCGTGCAGCTTCAGCGAGTCGACGATGCGCGCGCGGTTCGCTTCGCGCAGTGACGTCTGAGACCCGGGGGTCGGCCGTCGACTCGTCACGCGAGGAGCATACCGTCGCGGGCCCCTTCCGCGCCCGTCGGAGGGGCGATCCGGCCCGTCTGTCGGGGGCGTGATCGGATCGTTATTCTGGATTGATTAGTTGACGCCAAAATGGGGCCTAAGAGGGCGTAACGTCACTCAACGCACCCCCTTGAGTTCAAGACTTGACGCCAAGGGGTCGGCCAACTACCGTCTCATCGGTCGTGGATTCACGACTCGCACCGCCCGTAACACCCGCGACAAGGAGGTCTCGATGGCAGACGCGCCCGCAATCCTCGAGATGCGAGACATCACCAAGCGCTTCCCCGGCGTCATCGCGCTCGACCAGGTCAACCTCGTCGTCAAGCGGGGCGAGATCCACGCGATCTGCGGCGAGAACGGTGCGGGCAAGTCGACGCTGATGAAGGTGCTCTCCGGGGTCTACCCGTTCGGCACCTACGAGGGCGACATCGTCTACAACGGCGACACCGTGCAGTTCAGCGGCATCAAGCAGAGCGAAGCCGACGGCATCGTGATCATCCACCAGGAGCTCGCGCTCATCCCCGAGCTGTCGATCACCGAGAACATCTTCCTCGGCAACGAGCCGCGCAAGGGTCGGAACGGCCGCGGATCGATCGATTGGCGCACCGCGCACGAACGCGCCGTCGAGCTCCTCGCCCGTGTCGGCCTCACCGACGACCCCGACACGAAGATCAAGAGCATCGGCGTCGGCAAGCAGCAGCTCGTCGAGATTGCCAAGGCCCTCAACAAGAACGTGAAGCTGCTCATCCTCGATGAGCCGACCGCCGCGCTCAACGAGGGCGACTCGCAGCACCTGCTCGACCTGCTGCGCGGACTCAAGGGTCGCGGCATCACCTCGATCATGATCAGCCACAAGCTCAACGAGATTGAGGCGATCGCCGACTCGATCACGATTATCCGCGACGGGCACACCATCGAGACGCTCGACGTGGCGGGCGGCGGCGTCGACGAGGACCGCATCATCCGCGGCATGGTCGGTCGCGTGCTCGAGAACCGCTTCCCCGAGCACGACGGCTCCTCGATCGGAGACGTGTTCTTCGAGGTCCGCGACTGGACCGTGCGCCACCCGCTCGTCGCCGAGCGTCTCGTCGCCAAGCACTCCAACTTCACCGTCCGCGCCGGCGAGGTCGTCGGGTTCGCCGGACTCATGGGTGCCGGGCGCACCGAGCTCGCGATGAGCATCTTCGGCCAGTCCTACGGCACGAAGGTGTCGGGCGAGATCCTGATCGACGGCCAGGTGGTCGACATCAAGAACGTCCAGGACGCGATCAAGAACCGCATCGCGTACGTCAGCGAGGACCGCAAGGCGCTCGGCCTGAACCTCCTCGACGACATCAAGACGAGCATCGTCTCGGCGAAGCTGTCGAAGATCGCCACCAAGCGCCTCGGCAGCATCAACCCCTTCAAGGAGCACGCGGTCGCCGACGAGTACCGGCAGTCGCTGCGCATCAAGACCCCGACCGTCGACGAGGGCGTCGGCAAGCTCTCGGGCGGCAACCAGCAGAAGGTCGTGCTGGCGAAGTGGATGTTCACCGACCCGCGCCTGCTGATCCTCGACGAGCCCACCCGCGGCATCGACGTCGGTGCGAAGACCGAGATCTACCAGATCATCCGCAAGCTCGCCGAGAGCGGCGCCGGCGTGATCCTCATCTCATCCGAGCTGCCCGAGCTGCTCGGCGTCGCCGACCGCATCTACACGATCTTCGAGGGGCAGATCACCGATGAACTGCCGGTCGGCCAGGCCGATCCCGAAACCCTCATGAAGAGCATGACCTCGAACCGGAAGAAGGACGTCGCCTGATGACCGACACGACCACCACCGAGAAGAAGTCGGGGGGCATCCGCGACCTCGGCAAGATGTTCGGAGGCAGCACCTCCGGGCTGCGCCAGTTCGGCATCCTCGGCGCCCTGGTGCTGATCATCGTGATCTTCCAGATCCTCACGGGCGGCAAGACGCTCGACCCCGGCAACGTGATCAACATCGTGCGCGCCAACGCGTACGTCCTGATCCTCGCCATCGGCATGGTCATGGTGATCGTCGCCGGTCACATCGACCTCTCCGTCGGATCGGTGGCCGCGTTCTCGAACATCGTCACCGTGATGGCGATCAAGCAGATCGACGCCGGATGGGTGGTCGCAGGCGAAGGCGAGGAGATCACCAAGGGCGTGATCATGTCGCTGCTCGCGATCGTCATCGCCCTCGCGATCGGAGCGCTGGTCGGTGCGTGGCAAGGGTTCTGGGTCGCCTACGTCGGGGTACCGGCGTTCATCGTGACCCTGGCCGGCATGCTCATCTTCCGCGGAGCGAACCAGTTCGTCGGCCGCTCGACCCCGCAGACCGTGCCCGATTACCTGAACTACATCGGTGGCGGCTACATCCCCGACTTCCCGCCATACCTGCCCTTCAGCAACGGCACCGTCATCCTCGGCATCATCGCCGCCGTCGCGGTCATCTGGAACGAGCTGCGCCTGCGCCGCCGTCAGCGCGAGATGAACGCCGTCATGGCGCCGCAGTGGGTCAGCATCACGAAGATCGTGCTGCTCGTCGCCGTCATCGCCTACGCCACCTACCTGTTCGGCACCGGCCGTCCGGGCACCAGCTTCCCGATTCCCGGCATCATCCTGGTGATCCTGGTGCTGCTGTACTCGTTCATCACGAACAACACCGTCACCGGTCGCCACATCTACTCCGTGGGTGGCAACTGGCACGCGGCCGAGCTGTCCGGCGTGAACATCCGCCGCACCAACTTCTTCGTCATGATGAACATGTCGGTGCTGGCCGCTCTCGCCGGTGTCATCTTCGTCTCCCGCTCCCTGGCCACCGGCCCCGGTGACGGAACCGGGTGGGAGCTCGACGCGATCGCGGCCGTGTTCATCGGTGGCGCCGCGGTCTCGGGCGGTATCGGAACCGTCATCGGGTCGATCATCGGTGGTCTCGTCATCGCGGTCCTCAACAACGGTCTGCAGCTGATGAGCGTGTCGAGCGACCAGGTGCAGATCATCAAGGGCCTCGTCCTGCTGATCGCCGTCGCCCTCGACGTGCTGAGCAAGCGCTCCGGCGGTCTCTCCCTCATCGCCCGGTTCCGCCGTCCCGGCGGCGACCTGGCCCCGTCCGTCGACGATCGCCCCGATGTGGCGCCCGCCGGCAACTCCGCCGAGGCGTCGTCTCGGCCCGCGAGCACCGAGCCGACTCCCTGAGTCCGGCTTGGCCCTGGGGCGCTAAGTCCCACCTATCCCTCACCAGAGATAACGAAAGAGATGCAACGATGCGCAAATTCATGATCACGGGAACGGCGATCGCCGCCGCCGCCGTGTTCGCCCTCGCCGGCTGCTCCAGCGACAGCGGTGGCCGTGGAGGCGACGCCGGAGGCGACGCCGCAGCCGGATTCGAGGAAGGCTCCGTCATCGGTGTCGCCCTGCCCGACAAGACCAGTGAGAACTGGACCATCGCCGGTGAGATCTTCACCGACTCGCTGACCGAGGCCGGCTACGAGCCCAACGTGCAGTACGCGGGCTCCACCTCGCCGGTGCCCGACCAGCAGTCGCAGATCAGCACCATGATCCAGGACGGCGCGAAGGTCATCGTCATCGGTGCCAACGACGCCAAGCAGCTCGGCGCGCAGGTCGCCGAGGCGCGCGAGCAGGGCGTCACGATCATCGCCTACGACCGCCTCATCTCGGACACGGACAACGTCGACTACTACGTCGCGTTCAACAACTTCAAGGTGGGCCAGGACCAGGGCCAGGCGCTGCTCGACGGCCTCGCCGAGCGCTACCCCGACCAGACCTCGTGGAACATCGAGCTGATCGCCGGTGCCGCGACCGACCCCAACGCCACCGTCTTCTTCGACGGCGCGATGGACATCCTGCAGCCGAAGATCGACGACGGCACCCTGAACGTCGTCTCGGGTCAGACCACCTTCGAGCAGGTCCAGACCGACAAGTGGGACCCGGCGAACGCCCAGTCCCGCATGGACACCGTGCTCCAGGGCTTCTACCAGGGCGACACGAACATCAACGGCGTGCTCTCCCCGAACGACACCCTCGCCCGCGCGGCGCTGCAGTCGGTCACCGACGCGAAGAAGGGCCCGATCGTCGTCACCGGTCAGGACTCCGAGGCCGCGTCGATCCCGCTCATCATGTCGGGTGAGCAGTACATGACCATCTACAAGGACACGCGCAAGCTCATCGCGCAGACGGTCGACATGATCAAGGCCCTCGCCGCCGGCGAGACGCCCGAGACGAACGCGGACGAGGACAACGGCTCCACCGAGGTCCCCACGTTCTACCTCGACCCGGTGGTCGTCACCGCCGCGAACGCCGTCGAGGTCTACGCGGACAACGACAAGCTCGCGCCGCTCACCAAGTAATCCGAGCAGCTCGACGGAAGGGCCCGGTCGCTTCGGCGGCCGGGCCCTTCTGCATGTCTGCGCGCCGCGTACGCGCGCGCAGGACCGCGGTCAGCGCCGCTTCGAGTGGTACGCGAAGTGCGCGACCGTCGCGGCGATACCGGCGACGGCGGTCACGGCGGCTCCCGCGTAGGCGATCGGGCGATTGCGGATCGCCCAGATCTGCGGCGACCAGGTGCGGGCCCGGTCGTCGAAGACGCCGTGCGCACCGTGGTCACCGGCCACGGGGGAGTGCAGGTTCGGCGGATCCATCGGCGCATCCACATCGGGCGCCTGCTGCCCGTCGACTCCCGTGTTGCCGAGACGCCAGTCGGCGATGCGGCTGCCGAAACGGTTGCCGAGGATGGTGAAGACGCTCGACTCGCCGACCCAGGTGCGACGGCGGGGCTTCTCGGCGACGTCGACGACGACCGCGGCGCAGAGCTCCGGCTGGTAGATGGGCGGCACCGGCTGAGGGTGGTCGCCGAGGTCCGTCTTCACCCAGCCGAACTGCGGTGTGTTCATGGCCGGCATGTCCACCTGCGAGACGGTGACCTTGGACTTCGCGTGCAGCAGCTCGGTGACGACGCTCTCGCTGAAGCCGGTGATCGCGTGCTTTGAGGCGCAATACGCCGACTGCAGCGGGATCCCTCGGTGGGCGAGCGCGGATCCGATCTGCACGATCGTTCCCGCATCCCGCGGCTTCATGCGCTTCAGGGCGGCGCGGGTGCCGTTCACGTACCCGAAGAAGTCGACCTGCACCGCCCGCTCGAAGTCGGCGGGCTCGACGTCGAGGAACTCGGCGAAGACCGACGTCATGGCGTTGTTCACCCAGGCGTCGATGGGGCCGAGCTCGGCTTCGATCTCGGCGGCGGCCGCCTCGACCGCGGCCGGGTCGGCGACGTCGGTGGGGATCCCGATGGTGCGGCGGCCCTTCGCCTTCACTTCAGCGACAGTGGCGGCGAGCCCGTCCTCGCCGCGGGCGAGGACGGCGACATCCCAGCCGCGGTCGGCGAACTCCCGCACGATCGCGCGGCCGAGACCCGCGCTGCCTCCTGTGACGACTGCTACTCGCGCTGCGCTCATTCCGGGAACGCTATCGACGCGGTCTGCGCGAATCCTGTCCTACGACTGGGAGACCGACTCGCCCACTTCACCCCGTCCCGGCGGCCGGATACGGGGTGAAGTGGGCGAGTCAGGCGTCAGTGGGTGTCGACGGCCTCGATCTCGGTGCGGTCACCGCTCCACAGCGTGTGGAAGGTGCCCTCCTTGTCGATGCGCTTGTAGGTGTGCGCGCCGAAGAAGTCGCGCTGTCCCTGCACGAGCGCGGCCGGCAGCCGGTCGGCGCGGAGGCCGTCGTAGTAGGCGAGCGAGGACGAGAACGCGGGGGAGGGGATTCCGCCCTGCACCGCGGCGATGACGACGCGGCGCCAAGCCTGCTCGGCCTGCGTGAGCGCGTCCCGGAAGTACGGCGCCGTCAGCAGGGCGACGAGGCCCGGCTGGTCGGCGTACGCCTCGGTGATGCGGTTGAGGAACTGGGCGCGGATGATGCAGCCGCCGCGCCAGATCTTCGCGATCTCGCCCTTCTGGATGTCCCAGCCGTACTGCTCGGCGCCGGCGACGATCTCGTCGAAGCCCTGCGAGTAGGCGATGATCTTCGACGCGTAGAGGGCGAGGCGGACATCCTCGATGAAGCCGTCGGTGTCGTCGACGGTCCACGCCTCGGCGGGACCCGGCAGGTCGGACGACGCGGCGCGCTGGGCGGGCTTCGACGACAGCGACCGGGCGAAGACCGCCTCGGCGATGCCCGAGACGGGGATGCCGAGGTCGAGTGCGGTCTGCACCGTCCACGCTCCCGTGCCCTTGGCTCCGGCCTGGTCGACGATCACGTCGACGAGGGGCTTGCCCGTCTCGGCATCCACCTGGCGCAGCACCTCGGCGGTGATCTCGATGAGGTAGCTCTCGAGCTCGCCCGTGTTCCACTCGGCGAAGATGTCGGCGATCTCGGCGGGCGTCTTGCCGGTGCCGCGGCGGATCAGGTCGTACGCCTCGGCGATGAGCTGCATGTCGGCGTACTCGATGCCGTTGTGGATCATCTTGACGAAGTGGCCGGCGCCGTCGGTGCCCACGTGGGTGACGCAGGGCTCGCCCTCGGCGACCGCGGCGATCGACTTGAGGATCGGGCCCAGCGTCTCCCACGCCTCGGCGGAGCCGCCGGGCATGATCGACGGCCCCTTGAGGGCGCCCTCCTCGCCGCCCGAGATGCCGGCGCCGACGAAGTTGATGCCCGTCTCGCGCACCGCCTTCTCGCGGCGGATGGTGTCGGTGAAGAGCGCGTTGCCGCCGTCGACGATGATGTCGCCCGGCTCGAAGACGCTCACCAGCTCGTCGATGACCGCGTCGGTACCGCGCCCCGCCTTCACCATGATGATCGCGGTGCGCGGCGTGCTGAGCGACGCCGCGAACTCCTCGTAGCTCTTGGTGCCGATGAACTCCGCCTCGGGGTGCTCCTCGAGAAGAGTGTCCGTCTTCTCGGGCGAGCGGTTGAACACGGCGACCGTGTTGCCCTCCCGGCTGGCGAGGTTGCGGGCGAGATTCGATCCCATCACCGCCAGTCCCACCACGCCGATGTTCGCCTTCGCCGCTTCTTCAGCCATGCCGTTCGTCCTCACTCGCAGTCGGTCCTCCAAGGAATCTAGCGCCGCCCGCCCCGACGCTTCCATCGGCGGGATCGATAGCCTGGAGCGATGAGTGCTGGCGCGGTGGTAGTGATGGGTGTCTCCGGCAGCGGCAAGTCGACGGTCGGCGAGCTGCTGGCCCGTGACCTGCAGGTCGACTTCATCGACGCCGACGACCTGCACAGCGACGCGAGCAAGACGAAGATGGGATCCGGAATCCCTTTGACCGACGACGACCGCTGGCCGTGGCTCGCGCGCGTGGGCGAGGCGATGAAGGCCGAGACGGAGGCGGGGCGCGGCGTCGTCGTGGCCTGCTCGGCGCTGCGGCGCGCGTACCGCGACGCCCTGCGCTCGGCGGCCGACGGGCCGGTCTTCTTCGTGCACCTCGACGGCGAGCGCGAACTGCTCGAACGACGGCTCGCCGACCGCACGGGCCACTTCATGCCGTCGTCGCTGCTCGACTCGCAGCTCGGCACCCTCGAGCGCCTCCAGGAGGGCGAGGACGGCATCACGCTCGACATCGCCGACGACGCGGCGGCGCTCGCCGCCTCCGCTGCGGCCGCTCTGCATCCGGCCGGCTGACCCCGCGTCGTCCGCACCGATCTTTCCCAGCGCCACGCCAGCCGCCGCCCACGTCGACGGCAGGTTACGCCCAGTCGGGCGTCGCACTCTGATGCGGTCGCCGGACGTCGGCGGGAACGGAGCGACCTGTGCGAGCGATGACCTATCGAGGCCCCTTCCGGGTGCGAGTCGAAGAGAAGGACATGCCGCGCATCGAGCATCCGAACGATGCCATCGTCAGGGTCACCCGGGCGGCGATCTGCGGCTCCGACCTGCACCTCTATCACGGGCTGATGACCGACCTCCGCGTCGGCCACACGTTCGGACACGAGTTCATCGGAGTGGTCGAGCAGGTCGGCAGCAGCGTGCAGAACCTGAAGCGCGGCGACAAGGTGATGGTGCCGTTCAACATCTACTGCGGCTCCTGCTTCTTCTGCGCCCGCGGCCTCTACTCGAACTGCCACAACGTCAACGCGAACGCGACGGCGGTCGGCGGCATCTACGGCTACTCCCACACCGCGGGCGGGTTCGACGGCGGCCAGGCCGAGTACGTCCGGGTGCCGTTCGCCGACGTCGGGCCCTCGATCATCCCCGACTGGCTCGATGACGAGGACGCGTTGATGCTCACCGACGCGTTCTCGACCGGGTACTTCGGTGCGCAGCTCGGCGACATCGTCGAGGGGGACACCGTCGTCGTGTTCGGTGCCGGACCCGTCGGTCTCGCCGCCGCCTCGTCGGCATGGTTGATGGGCGCGGGCCGCGTCATCGTCGTCGACCACCTGGACTACCGGCTCGAGAAGGCGCGCACCATGGCGCACGCCGAGACGCTGAACTTCACCGAGTACGACGACATCATCGTCGAGCTGAAGAAGCAGACCGACAACCTCGGCGCCGACGTGGCGATCGATGCGGTCGGCGCCGAGGCCGACGGCAACCTGCTGCAGCACATCACCGGCGCGAAGCTGAAGCTGCAGGGCGGATCCCCGATCGCGCTGAACTGGGCGATCGACGGTGTCCGCAAGGGCGGCACCGTGTCCGTCATGGGCGCATACGGGCCCATCTTCAGCCTCGTCAAGTTCGGCGACGCCGTGAACAAGGGGCTCACGCTGCGGATGAATCAGGCGCCGGTGAAGCGCCAGTGGCCGCGCCTGTTCGAGCACATCAGGAACGGCTACATCAAACCGAGTGACATGATCACCCACCGCATCCCTCTCGAGCACATCGCCGAGGGGTACCACATGTTCTCGTCCAAGCTCGACGGCTGCATCAAGACCGTCGTCATCCCCGAGAGCGCCGCTTAGGAGACGCAGATGGCCTATCCCGCAGAGAAGCAGACACCGGCGCCGAGCGCCGACGAGCTCCGGGCGCGCATCCCCGGGTGGGGTGCCGACCTCGATCCCGAAGACCGCCCGTCGTTCCCGCGTGAGCGCCGCGACCTCGAGTCCGGCGCGCACTGGGAGCTGCCGCCCGACCAGCCGAATCGTGCCGGCCGAGAGCGCAGCAACGAGCACGCCGAGCTCACTCCGGTCTTCGGAACCGCGCAACCCCTGCGCGGAGCGTCGGGTGCGATCCGGCGCTTCGCCTACGCGCGCTTCAGCGAGGGCCGCGCGGCGCATTGGCTGCTCCTGATCGCCGCCGACCGCGTCGACGTGGTGGAGTCGCACTCCCTCGCGCTGCTGCGTGGACGTCCGGACAACCCGCTGACCGAGACCGGTGTGCTGAGCGAAGGCAGACGTCACGGCATCCGCTCGCGCGCCGGCCGTGTCGACGTGCGGCACTCGTGGCTCGACCCGGTGCTCTTCGTGGCGCCGTACGTGCTCGCCGGATGGGGCCTCGTCCGGATCGTGCGCGCAGTCCGCGCCCGCGGCTAGGGTCGCCACGGTCGGCCGTCCGTCCGTCCGTCGGGCCGTCCGTCGAGCGCGTTCCGGGGTGAGCGCACTCGGGCGGGAAGTCGCGGAGGCGCTCGGCGTCGAGTAGGCTGTTGCACTGAACTTCGGCGAGGGACGCGCTCCGGTGCGTCCGTGATCGACGCGGTGGATGGCTACGGCTCTTCCTCACGCGCGGGTGCCCACCGGCACCGCCGTTCGAGTTGAACAGAACACGTCGGGCCGCACGGTCCGCCAGACAAGTCGGGACGCCTTTGGGTCGTCCCGCGGGAAGAGGCCGACATGGCTGACAAGATCACCGCAGAACTGCGCGAATCGTTCGGCAAGGGCGCGGCGCGCAAGATCCGCGCCGCGAATAAGATCCCCGCCGTCATCTACGGCCACGGCACCGAGCCGCAGCACGTCACGCTGCCCGGCCACGAGGTCGCCCTGATCCTGCGCCGCGCGAACGCGGTGCTCGACCTCGACATCGCCGGCAAGTCGCAGCTGGTGCTCGTCAAGGACGTGCAGAAGGACCCGGTGCGCCAGATCATCGAGCACATCGACCTCGTCATCATCCGCCGCGGTGAGAAGGTCGCCGTCGAGGTGCCCGTGCACGTCGAGGGCGAGCCCGCCGCCGGCACCATCGCGAACCTCGACGCGACCACCATCTCGCTGCTCGTCGAGGCGACGCACATCCCGCAGAGCGTCGTCGTCAGCGTCGAGGGCCTCGAGGAAGGCGCGCAGATCACCGCCGCCGACGTCACCCTGCCCGAGGGCGCCGCTCTCGCGAGCGACCCGGAGCTGCTCATCGTCGGCGTCATGACGACCCCGGCCGAAGAGTCCGAGGAGGCCGAAGAGGCCGCCGAGGGCGAGACGCCCGCCGAGGCCGAGGCCGAGGCCACCGACGAGTCGGCCGAGTAAGACCGCGTCACACGGACGGCCGCGCATCCCGCTGGGAGCGCGGCCGTTCGTGCATGCTGAGAGCGCTCGGCGGAAAGAGGAACGAAACGTGGCAATGGATGATCCGTGGCTCGTCGTCGGGCTCGGCAACCCCGGGCAGCAGTACGCGGGCAACCGGCACAACGTCGGGCAGATGGCCCTCGACGTGCTCGCGGACCGCATCGGTGCACGGTTCAAGAGCCACAAGACGAACTCGAGCGTCGCCGAAGGACGCACCGCGCCGGGCGGGCCGAGGCTCGTGCTCGCGAAGCCGAACTCGTTCATGAACCTCTCCGGCGGCCCGACCTCGCAGCTGCTCGCGTTCTACGGACTCGATGTCGACCGGCTGATCGTGGTGCACGACGAACTCGACATCCCGTTCGACACCGTGAAGCTGAAACGCGGGGGCGGGCATGGCGGACACAACGGCATCCGGGACATCGCCGCCGCGGCTGGGAGCGGCGACTTCGTGCGCGTGCGGGTGGGCATCGGCCGCCCGCCGGGCCGGATGCAGGCCGCCGATTTCGTGCTCCGCGACTTCGCTTCGACGGAGCGCGAGGCGCTGCCGAACCTCCTCGAAGACTCCGCCGACGCGGTCGAACTGGTGATCACCCAAGGCCTCGAAGCCGCCCAACAGCGCTTCCACTCCCCGAAGGACTGACCCTCCCTCCGCCTTCCTCACCGAATGCAGGAGATTTCGGCCGGAACAGTCCCGAAACGCCGTCATTCGACGCGCGCGTGTCAGTTTTTCCTGCATTCGGTCGGAGCCACCGGCGGTGAGCCGGTCCGTCCTTCCCAAATCAAGGAGATCTCGAGGTCAACGGGCTCGGATCCGCATGAACGTGTGACTCGACCCTGCTTTCTCCTTGATTCGGTCAGTCCACCCGCGCGCTGCTGACCGAATGCAGGAGATTCTGGCCGCAGAGGCGGTCAGAGGGCCGTTTTCGAGGCGTCGCATGCAGTTTCTCCTGCATTTGGTCAGGCACCCGGGCTGGGAGGCACGGGCGACTGACGAAATCAAGGAGATTTCGGCGTCAACGGGCCCGGATCCGCGTGAACGTGTGACTCGACCCCGGTTTTTCCTTGATTCGGTCAGTCAGCGCCGGGGCCAGTCGGCGGAGCGGAGTCAGCCGAGGTCGGCGACGCGGATCAGGACCTTGCCGACCGTCGACTGCTCGACCGCGTCGTGGGCGGCCGCCGTGTCCTCGAGGTCGAACCACACCAGGGGCAGACCTGCGCTCTCGCCCACCGGGAGCGCGCCGTCCCGGAGCGCCGCCGTGATGTCCTCCGCCGCCGCACGCAGCGGTGCCGCGCCGACGGTGTAGAGCAGCAGGCCCTGCACGCGGACGTTGTTCGCGAAGGCGGGCCGGATCGGCATCGAGAAGGTGTCGCCGCCGTCATCGGCGTAGTACCCGATCGAGGCGTGGTTGGCGACGACGGCCGCATCGAGCTCGGCGTTCGCCGCGATCGACACCTCCACGATCTGGTCGACGCCGTTCGGGGCGATCCGCCGGATTTGGTCAGCGGCATCGGCGTCGCGGTAGTTGACCGTGTGGTGGGCGCCGGCCGCCGCGGCGAGCGCCGCCTTCTCGTCGCTGCTGACCGTCGCGATGACGGTGGCGCCCGCCCACGCGGCGAGCTGGATCGCGGCGTGCCCGACCGCTCCCGCACCTCCGGCGACGAGCACGACCCGCCCGTCGAGGGATCCGGGCGAGAGATGCGCGGGCCCGTTCTCGTGGACGGTCAGTGCTCGGTGCGCCGTCATCGCCGGCACGCCGAGCGAGGCGCCCGTCTCGAACGAGATGCCCTCGGGAAGCTTCGCGGCGCGGGTCACGGGAACGACCGTGTACTCCTGCGCGGTGCCCGTCGGGCGTTCGTGCGCTGCGAGCCAGAGCCACACCCGGTCGCCGGGAGCGAAGTCGTCGACACCCTCGCCGACCGCGTCGACCACGCCGGCGCCGTCCTGGTTCGGGGTGATCTCGGGGAACCCCATCGGTGTGGTGCCCGCGCGCGCCTTCCAGTCGGTCGGGTTCACGCCCGACACCGCGACGCGCACACGGATCTCGCCGGGGCCGGGATCGGGGATGTCCCGTTCCACGAGCCCGAGGACTGATGAACTGCCGCGTTCCGAGTAGACGATCGATCGCATGCTGGCTCGAACCGGGCGGGTGCGGGCGGCATTCCCGCTCCCAGGCGATGCAGGGGCAGCTCGTCGGGCCGCTGTGGGCGAACTCGCGGGGCTCTGTCGGCTGTGCTGCCTAGACTCGTGCGAGTGAGTTTGCAGGGGATGACGCGCGCCCTGACGCGCGCAGAATCGTTCGCCACCGCTGCCCGCGCCATCGGGCGCGACGCCGACTTCTCGGCGACGCCGGGGCTGCAACCGCCACTGCTGGCCGCCCTCCTCCAGGCGCGCGTCGCCGCGGGCAAGCCCGCCGTGCTGTTCACCGTGTCGCCCACCGGACGCGAGTCCGAAGCGCTCCGAGTGGCGCTCGGCTGCCTGCTGCCGGACGCCGAGATCCTCGACTTCCCGGCCTGGGAGACGCTGCCGCACGAGCGTCTCAGCCCGTCGGCCGAGACCGTCGGACATCGCATCCACGCCCTCCGACGCCTGCGCGACTGGAACGGCGAGCGGCCCCTCATCGTCTCGAGCTCCGTCCGCGCCGCCCTGCAGCCGATCGCGCAGGGTCTCGTCGACCACGACCCCATCGTGCTGGCGAGCGGTGTGCGCGGGATCTCGCTGACCGAGGTCTCCTCGACCCTGCCGAAGCTCGCCTACGCCCGCGTCGACATGGTGACCCGCCGCGGCGAGTTCGCGGTGCGCGGCGGCATCCTCGACGTCTTCCCGCCCGTCGCCGAGCACCCGGTGCGCGTCGACTTCTTCGGCGACGAGGTCGACAGCATCCGGCAGTTCTCGGTCGCCGATCAGCGCTCCATCGAGGGCGAGGTCGCCGAGGTCGAGCTGCCGCCGAGCCGAGAGCTGCTGCTCGACGAGCAGGTGCGCCAGCGCGCCGCCGAGATGCAGCACGAGTTCCCCTCGCTCGCCGGCATGCTGGCGAAGATCGCCGAGGGCATCCCTGTCGAGGGCATGGAGTCGCTCAGCCCCGCGCTCGTCGACCGGCTCGTGCCGGTCACCTCGTATCTGCCGCCGGGATCCGCGGTCGCGATCGTGCAGCCCGAGCGGGTCGCCAGCCGTGCCGTCGATCTCGCCGAGACGAACCGCGAGTTCCTCGACGCCGCGTGGAGTGCGGCCACCGCCGGAGCCGCGGCCCCCATCGACCTCGCCAGCGGCGACTACATGACCGTCAACCAGCTGCGCGCCGCCGCAGGCGACCGGGCCTGGTGGACTCTGTCGACCTTCGAGGCGATGCCCGACGACGACGCGTCGGCCGTCGAGATGGCCGAGTACCAGCGGGTGCGCGGCGACGCGGTGCCCGCCGTCCAGGGCGGAGCGCTCGAGCACGTCGCTTCGCTGCTGTCGCAGGGATGGAGCCTCGCGATCGCCGCGGGCGGGCAGGGCCTCGTCGAACGCAGCCGCGATCTGCTCTCCGACCGCGAACTCGCGGGGCGCATGGTCGACGAGTTCCCCGCCGACCCCGAGCCGGGCGTCGCCTACCTCGTGAAGGGCGCGATCGACGTCGGCTTCGAGCAGCCCGAGGCGAAGCTCGCCCTCATCAGCGAACGCGAGTTCTTCGGCCGCAGCGCCGGATACGACGGTCGCCAGGTCAAGAAGCTGGCGAGCCGCCGCAAGAACGTCGTCGACCCGCTGCAACTGAAGGCCGGCGACTACGTCGTGCACCAGACCCACGGCATCGGCCGGTTCGTCGAGCTCGTCTCACGCGAGGTGAGCTCTGGCGGCCGCAACGCGGTGAAGTCGAGCCGCGAGTTCCTCCTCATCGAGTACGCGCCCAGTAAGCGCGGCTACCCGGGCGACAAGCTCTACGTGCCCACCGACCAGCTCGACCTGCTCACGAGGTACGTCGGCGGCGAGGCGCCGCAGCTGTCGAAGATGGGCGGCAGCGATTGGGCCGCCGCGAAGGGACGCGCCCGCAAGGCGGTCCGTGACATCGCCGTCGAGCTCGTCAAGCTCTACTCGGCGCGCATGGCGTCGAAGGGGCATTCGTTCCCACCCGACACCCCGTGGCAGCGCGAACTCGAAGAGGCGTTCCCCTACGCCGAGACCCCCGACCAGCTGACGACGATCGACGAGGTCAAGGCCGACATGGAGCGGCCCATCCCGATGGACCGCCTGCTCGCGGGCGACGTCGGTTTCGGCAAGACCGAGGTCGCTGTCCGCGCCGCGTTCAAGGCGATCCAGGACGGCAAGCAGGTCGCGATGCTCGTCCCCACGACCCTGCTGGTGCGCCAGCACCTCGAGACCTTCACCGAACGCTTCGCCGGGTTCCCGGTGAAGGTCCGCGCCCTCAGCCGGTTCCAGAGCGCGAAGGAGGCGAAGGAGATCGCGAAGGGCCTAGAAGACGGCACCATCGACATGGTGATCGGCACGCATCGCATCCTCACCGATGCGATCTCGTTCAAGGACGTCGGCCTCGTCATCATCGACGAGGAGCAGCGTTTCGGCGTCGAGCATAAGGACGCCCTCAAGAAGCTCAAGACCAACGTCGACCTGCTCGCGATGAGCGCGACGCCGATCCCGCGCACCCTCGAGATGGCGGTCACCGGCATCCGCGAGATGTCGACCCTCGCGACCCCGCCCGAGGACCGGCACCCCATCCTCACCTTCGTGGGCCCCTACTCCGACAAGCAGGTGGGGGCTGCGATCCGCCGCGAGCTGCTGCGCGAAGGCCAGGTCTTCTACGTGCACAACCGGGTGTCGAGCATCAACCGCATCGCAGCGCAGATCGCCGAGATGGTGCCCGAGGCCCGCGTCGCCGTCGCGCACGGGCAGATGAACGAGCACACGCTCGAGCAGGTCATCGTCGACTTCTGGGAGCGCAAGTTCGACGTGCTCGTCTCGACGACGATCATCGAGACCGGCCTCGACATCCCCAACGCGAACACACTCATCATCGACCGGGCCGACAAGTACGGCCTCAGCCAGCTGCACCAGTTGCGCGGTCGTGTCGGGCGTGGGCGCGAGCGTGCCTACGCCTACTTCCTCTGGGACGAGACGAAGCCGCTGTCCGAGACCGCGCACGACCGTCTGTCGACCATCGCCGCGAACAACGACCTCGGCTCCGGCATCCAGGTGGCGTTGAAGGATCTCGAGATCCGCGGCGCGGGCAACCTGCTCGGCGGCGAGCAGTCCGGTCACATCGCCGGGGTCGGCTTCGACCTCTACCTGCGGATGATCGGCGAGGCCGTCAGCGACTTCCGCGGCGATGTCGCCGAGGGGCAGACCGAGCTGCGGCTCGAGCTGCCCGTCGATGCACGCATCCCCGAGACGTACGTCGACAGCGAGCGGCTGCGGCTCGAGGCCTACCAGAAGCTGTCGGCGGCGAGCGCGCCGAAGGCCGACGACGGTGCGCTCGAGTCGGTGCTCGAGGAGCTCACCGACCGGTACGGCGAGCCTCCCGCCGAGGTGCTCGCGCTGATGTCCGTCTCGCGGCTGCGGCGGCTCGCTCAGAAGGCGGGGCTGTCGGAGGTCGTCATCGTGGGGCCCAACCTGCGGGTCTCGCCAGCCGAGCTGGCCGACTCGCGGCAGATCCGTCTGCAGCGCATGTATCCGAAGTCGCGCATCCTGCAGCAGAGCGGAACGGCGCTGATCCCGGTGCCCGTCATCAACGGGGAGCCGCCCGCCGACGAGGATCTGATCGGGTGGGTCCGCGACCTGCTCGAGGCGATCTTCGTGACCGAGCAGGCCCCGAAGGTCGCCGCCGGCTGAGCCGGGGATCGGATCGGGTCAGCCGGCGTAGATGCCGGCGATCCGGTCCCACCACGCGGCGGCGCGCGCCCGCTCGGCGACGGTGATCGCGGCGGCCCGCGCCCCGATGGCCTCACGCTGACCCCACAGGTCGGCGACAGGGGCGTCGTCGAGGGATGCGAGGGGTGCGACCCCCACCTGTCCGAAGTTGCCGAGAGCTCCGGTGAGCTTGATCGTCGTGTAGTCGTCGACCGGGATGCCGAGGATCGGCACGCCCGCCGGGGCGGCGAACACGGCAGGGTGGTAGCGGCTGGTGACGACCATGGATGCGGCCCGGGCGATGCGGGCCGAATGGGCCGAGCTGCGCGTGGGGACGACTCCCGACGGCGAGGTCATGGCGGCACGGACCTCCTCGTGCAGGACGGTGTCGCCGCGGACCTGATCGGGGTCGAGGCTCGCCCAATGCGCGTGGAAGAGCACCGGGAGCCCGGTGGTCAGGGCGACCCGGTCGAGCAGGCGGGCGATGGATGAGACGCCCTCTTCGTGCGGGACGGCGCCGAGATGCGTCGACAGGCTGACGAGGGCGTAGTCCTCGCGTGCGACGGGGGAGTCGACGAGGAAGGAGGCGTCGTCGACCGTCCTCCGCGTCCGTTCCGTCGGCCCCAGTCCACCGGCGAGGGCGAATGAGGCGCCTTCGCGGACGCCGACGAGTGCGGCCGCGCCGAGCAGTCCGCGGAGGAGCTCGCGGTCCTCGTCCTCAAGCCAGGGGCCGAGGGTCTGGCCGCTGACGACGAGCGGGACTCCCGACCGTGCGGCGAGTGCGGCGAGCGCGGCGCGCTCGTAGATGTGCGTCGGCCAGGTCGACGCCATGTTGCCACCGCCCGCGATGGCGACGCCGTCCGACGACTCGACGGCCGCGACCACGGCGTGCGCGGGATCGTCCGCGGGGAGGGAGCCGTCGAGCACCTGGCCCAGTCGCGTGCGCGCGGCGTCCCGTCCGAGGCTGAGGTCGAACCCGATCCGCGCGACCGCGTCGACGCCGTACCGCGCCGCCGATTCCTCTGGCGCCGACGACAGCGCGGTGATGTCGAATCCGTGCCGCCCGAGCTCGCGCGCGAACGTCTCGAACATGGCCTCGTCGCCGATGTGGATCATCTCGTCGCGGACGCCGATGTCGCCGATCATCACGAGTCGCATCGTGCACCTTCCGTTCGTCGCCGCTCCGGCCGCGGGCAACCATAACCCACCCGAAAAAGCTGCAGCTGGTTTTCAGGAACGTTCTCGCTAGGCTCGGGACTGCCGCTCACGGGCGGCCTGTTCGAAGGGCACACCGTGGGAATACAGACCTCGCTCGACGCGCTGCTCGCGGCCGACCGCATCGTCGACGCTCTCCGCCTCGCCGACGACCTCGCCTTCGAGGCGTCGCGCGATCCGGGACCCCGCACGATCCGCGTGCTGTCGCGCGCTCTGCGCGGCGACGACACGGTCGCGGTGATCTCGGCCGTGCATGCCCTCGCCGCGGTGCACGACGATGAGGCCGGCCGAGTCCTCACTGGCCTCCTCTCCGACGCGCGCCCCTTCGTGCGGGAGCACGCGGCGTGGGCGCTCGGCTCGTCGCTTCCCCGCCTCGAGGCGGTCGGTCGACTGATCGCCCTCGTCGCCGACGGCGGGTTCACCGGGATGCTCGCGCAGCGCACCCTCGAGCTGTGGTCGTCGGCGGCGTCCGACTCGCTCGCGGTCGCGCTCGAATCGGCGCTGGTCGGGGTGAGCGCGGCGGGTCCGCGGGCGCGTCTCGTCGAGACGCTCGGGCTGGTCCGCAGTCGGATCGTGCTGCGCACGCTCATCGCTGTCGCGTGCGACGTCGACGAGCACGAGCGGGTGCGGGTGGCGGCGACCGCGGCGCTCGGACAGCGTCCCGGCGAGGCCGCGGTCGAGTCGGCGCTGCTCGAACTGTCGATGGGCGGAGACTACCTGGCCGACGTCGCCCGGCTCTCGCTCGGCGATCTGCACGGCGGTCTGCCGCTGCCGGACTTGGACGACCGCGACGACGCGGCCGGCCTGACCGTCGCCCAACTGTTCCTGCACGCCGACATCGACGCGGGCCTCACCGCGGTCGGCGCGGGGGACAACGGCGGCATCGCGACGCTGCTGGTGCGGCTGGGCGACGCCCTGATCGCCGACCCGAGCACCCCGGTCGACCGGGTGCTGACCCTGTCGCGCGGCTCGATCGTGCACGCCGCCGACGACCTGACCCGTCTCCGGTCGGGAGCCGACGGCCATGTGTTCGGGCGGGTGCCGCTGCTGTCCAAGCCGGTCCCGTCGCCCAAAGCCTGGGGGCTGCGGGTCGCCGCGCGTCGTGGCATCCGCCGCATCCTCAAGGCGGCGGGGCGGGTCGACCTCATCCACCTGCGGATGGCGGACGTCGGCAGCCTCGCCGCCGCCGACGTCGCCCGCGAGCTCGACATCCCGGTGATCTTCACGGTCGCTCCCGACCCGCACGCCGTGATCCAGTCGCTCGACCTCTCGGGGCGGCTCACCCGCGAGGGGTTCGGCGAGACGGACCTCGTCGAGCACTTCTGGTTCCGCTGCGGTCTCGTCGGACAGCTGGCCGCCAACGCGTCGCACACCGTCCTGTTCCCACGGCCGCGGCTCGAAGAGGACATGCGCTCCCTGGTGGGCATCGACATCACGAGACACGCCGAGCGGCACAGCGTCATCCCCGAAGGCGTCGACCTCGACGTCCTCGACGCCGCCGTCGCCGCGGGCGTCCAGCTGCGCGACGGCGCCGCCGCGTCGCCCGCCCAGGCCGAGTTCATCCGGCTCCTCGAGACCCTCCCTCCCGAGCGGCGCGAGCTGCCGGTCATCGTCAGCGTCGGCCGCTTGCACCGGGTGAAGGGGATGGCGACCCTGGTGTCGGCGTGGGCTCGGTCCGACCTCCGTGAGCGGGCCAACCTCCTCATCGTCGGCGGCGACGTCGAGACGCCGTCGGCCGACGAGCGGGAGCAGCTCGACGCCATCAGGGAGGTGATCCCGCCCGTCGCGTGGCGTCGATCCGGTCTGCTCCTTCCGGGCCACCGCCCCAACGACGTCGCCGCCCAGTGGCTGGCCCTGGTGCGCGAAGGGGTTCCCGGGGTGAACGCGGCGGGCGGTCTCTACGTGTGCGCGAGCCTCAAAGAGGAGTTCGGCATCGCTCTGCTCGAGGCGATGGGCGCGGGCCTCTTCGTCGTCGCGCCCGACGGCGCCGGCCCGGCCACCTATGTGCGCGACGGCGAGACGGGTCTGCTCACCGCGACGTGGGACGAGGACCGGCTGGCCGACGGGGTGGCGCGGGCGCTCACGATCTCGACCGGCGAGACCGACGGATCCCGGGCGGCGGTATCTCGCGCGACGGTCGCCGACCGGTTCACCATCGAGGCGATGGGACGCGCGCTCGGCGGCGTCTACTCGTCGGTCACCGGCACCGAGCGGGCGCTGCGAGCGGAAGGCGCCCTGCTGCCGTGACCCTGCTCATCGTCAGCCCGGACTACGCGTCGCACCTCCTTCCGCTCGCGACTCTCGGCACCGCGTGGCGCGATCGCGGCGAGCGAGTCGTCGTCGCGACGGGCCCTTCCACCGGGCCCATCGTCTCCTCGTTCGGCTACGAGCGGATCGAGCTCAGCCTGGGTCGCGGGTCGAACCCCGGTGTCATGCGCACCGAGCGTCAAGTCGCCGAAGAAGCGTCGTCGCTGCACGGCTTCTTCGAGGCGACGCGCGAGGGAATGGTGCCGACCCTCACCTACCAGGCTCGCGAGAGGCTCACCGACCTGATGTGGGATCCGGTGGGCAAGGCGTCCGAGCTGATCGACATCGTCGACCGTCTCCGTCCCGACGACATCCTCGTCGACCACCTCGCCTACAGTGCCCGGCTCGGGCTGACCGTCGCGGGGGCGCATTACGGCGACGTCGTGCTCGGCCACCCCACCGCCCTCCCCGTGGGTGATGAGGTCTACGGCTACCCGCCCTCGTGGCCGGCCGATCTCCGCCCTGACACTGCCGGTCTCGCCGAGCTTCGGGCTCTGTGCGAGAGCGTCTCCGCGAACTTCACCGACCAGTGGAATCGGGCCATCAGCGAACTGGATCCGACGGTGGCGACGACTCGCGACGCGTTCGCCGCGCATGGTCCCGTCGTGCTCTACAACTACGCCGAGCAGCTCGCCGACCCCGCGCGTGCCCTGCCCGAGCATGTGCATCTCGGCTCGGCGATCCGCGACGAGGCCGTCGACGCGGAGGTCGACGAGTGGCTCCGCGACGACGCGCCGTTCGTCTACGTGAGCTTCGGCAGCTTCCTGTCGGTGCGCGCCGACGTGCTCGGCCGTGTCGCCGACGCCCTTCGACGCATCGGCGTGCGTGCCGCGATCGCGGCCGGGTCGACTCCCGTGGAGGCGCTCGGAAAGCTGCCGTCGGACTGGCTCGTGCGTGCGTTCCTCCCGCAGGTGCGGTTGCTCGGCCGCGCCGCCGCCTCGGTGACCCACGGGGGCAACAACTCCGTCACCGAGTCGCTCGCGAAGGGCGTCCCGATGCTCGTCCTGCCCTTCTCGACGGATCAGTTCGCCGGGGCGGCGGCGGTCGAGCGGTCGGGTGCGGGACTCAGCCTCGACCCGAACTCCGCGTCGGTCGATCGCATCGCGGACGCGGTGCAGCGGCTGCTCGCCGATCGCGACCGGCCGGTGCTCGACGCGACGAGACTCGCCGCGGCTCAGAAGCCCGGTGCGGAGAGGGCGTTCTCGGCGCTGCGCTCGTCGAGCAGCGACGCCATCGCCGACGGGTCGCCGCTCGCCGCCCGGTAGCGCTCCATCAGCGCCGCGTTCGCGTCGAAGTGCACTCCGGCGCGGGTCTCCGCGACGTGGTGCAGGGCGTAGACGCTGCCGGTGTGCCGGATCGGCGCGCCGAGCAGGGTCGTGTGCGCGACGTTCCACGCCGCGTCCTCGTAGCCCCAGCCTCGGAAGCGCTCGTCCTGCCCGCCATGCGCCGCCCACGTCGAGGCGGTGGTCACGTAGACGCCGGAGCAGGCGCCGCGAACCAGCTCGTACTCGCAGGCGGCGAGGGGCACTCCGCCCGCGAACTGCGCCGATCCCGCGCTGCCGAGCCAGTGGTACTCGTCATAGGGCAGGTGGACCCGGCCCGACGTCCGGGCGCCGTCGATGGCCGCGAGCAGCGGCTCCTCCTCGGGCATCGTGTCGGCGTCAGTGAGAACCACGACCCCACCGTCGGCTCCGAACCGGCGCACCGCCTCATTGCGGCAGGCCGCGAGGTTGAACGGGACGTGACCGGTGTCGAGGGGGACGATGCTCGCGCCGGGGAGGACGCGCCGGTAGTGCTCCTGCACCCGCTCGAACGCGTCGATCCTCGAGGGCTGCGGCCGCCAGGGGATGCACACGGTCGCCGAAGTCACCGGCTCAGCCTAAAGCGACGACTCGCCCTCAGTCGACGTGGTCGATGTTCGCCTGCAGTCTGCTCCGCAGGTCGAAGATCTCGGTGCCCCCGATCGGACGGGCCCCGTCGAGTCCGTCGCGCATGAGGCGGGGAAGCACCGACCGGCGGACCGCGGCGACCAGGGCGCCGGACGCGGAGCCGAGGGATACCACGGGCTCGTCGAGGTGCTCGTCGGGCAGCACGATCAGCAGTCCGCTGAACTTCACCCGGCTGCGCCGCGCGACTCGCTTCGCCCGGGATGCGAGCCCGTCGCGAGGGCGCTCGCCGTCGACGGCGTCGCCGATCAGCTCGTTCTTGCGCACCCGCACCGGCCCGCCGTAGTCCTCCGACAGGAGGGCGAACAGGCCGGTGGGACCGAGCACGATGTGGTCGATCTTCTCGTCGGGGTCGCCGGTCGCGACGTCGTGCCAGACGGTGTAGCCGAGGCCGAGCGAACTGAGCGCTTTCGCGGTGGCCTCCTCGGCGAGTGCGTCGGCGAGCTGCCGCCGCAGCTCGCGAGGCGCGCCATGCACGAGTTCGGGGGCGTACGGGTCGTCGAGGGGAACGCCGCGGCCCACCCACTCCTGCATCAGGCGCAGGTAGCGTTCGCGTCGCCATCCGCCCGGATGCCCGTAGCTGCGGGCGGTCGGCCGCGACCCCGATGCCGAGGCCCGCGGCGGGGGAGGCGCCCAGCTGCGGGGAGCCGCGCCGGCCGGGCCGGTGACCGTGCCCCGGTCGTAGCTCGCGCGCGCTTCGGGGGTACCGATCTGCTCCCACGCCAGCTGCACGGCGACGAAGCGCGCGGAGTCGCCCCCGGTGTCGGGGTGGGTTTCGCGCAGCAGGCGACGGTACGCCCTGCGCAGGTCGTCGTCGGACGCCGACCGGGGCACTCCGAGGACCTCGTACGGCGACGACGACACAGGACTGCCGCTCATGCCGCCCGCCTTTCCGTGCCGGGCACCGAGGATACCGGTGTTCAGCCGGTCGGCGGCTGAGTCACCCGCCCGCGCCGGTGTCGGCGGGCGAGCAGGGTGACGAGCACCGCCGACAGCACGATCGAGATCGACGAGCCGAGCAGCACCGCGAGGGTGCCTTCGTCGGCGACCTCCGCCGAGTTCTCGAAGGCGAGTTCGTTCATGAGCAGCGAGACGGTGAAGCCGATGCCGCCGAGCGCCGCGACGGTCAGCAGCTCGAGGGTGGACAATCCCGTCCGCGACCGCCGGCGCACCACCGCCGTGACGATTGCCCCGGCGAGCGTGATGCCGACCAGCTTGCCGACCGGGAGCGCGACGAGGATTCCCCAGAAGGGCGGGGCCAGTTCCGAGACCGAGACCTGCGGCAGTGGGACGAGGGCCGCAGAGAAGGCGAACAGGGGCAGGATGATGGCGTTCGAATACGGTTCGACCGCGTGACGCAGGCGCCCCGCCGGGTCCCGCTTCATGGCGAGACCGAGCGCGACCCCGGCGATGGTGGCGTGCACACCGGACTGCAGGACGAAGTACCAGGCGGTGACCGCGAGGACGATCATCGCCGCGATGATCAGCGGAGTCAGAGGGCCGCGGCGCACCCGGCTCAGCAGACCGAAGCCGACGACCGCGGCGGCGCCGGCGAGCAGCAGGCCGAACTGCGGGTCGGTGGTGAAGAAGACGGCGATGATCAGGATGGCGACGAGGTCATCGAGCACCGCGAGGGCCAGGAGGAACGCGCGCACCCGGCCGGGCAGTCCGCGGCCGAAGACCGCGAGGACTCCGAGGGCGAAGGCGATGTCGGTGGCGGTGGGGATGGGCCACCCCTCCTGGTATCCGCTCCCGGCGGTCAGCGCGACGTAGATGAGCGCCGGGACGACGACGCCGCCGAGGGCGGCGACCGCGGGAGCGATCGCGTGGCTCGGGCTCGCCAGTTCGCCGCGGGTCAGCTCGTGCTTCAACTCGATCGCGACGAGGAGGAAGAAGATCGCGAGCAGCCCGTCGCTGATCCAGTGACCCACCGAGAGGTCGAGCCCCAGCCACGGGATCGCGAGGTGGGCGTCGTTCGCCGCGAGAACGGCGTCCCCGATCGGCGAGTTGGCGACGACGAGCGCGAGGGCCGCGGCACCGAGCAGCAGGAAGGCGGAGAAACGGTCGGAACGGGCGAACTGCACAAGGCTCCCAAGGTCGGTCGAACGGATGTCGACCAGACTTCCCGACGCACCGGCTGACAATCCTAGCCGAGTCGAAGTGCCGATTCGGGGGCGGTATTCTCGGCGCGTGCCTTTGACCCTGCGTCCCTACGCTGAGGCCGACCTCACCCGCCTCGTCGACCTCAACAACGCCGCCTACCCCGCGGTCCCCATCGTCGGACAGAGCGAACTCGACGGACTCATCGCGCTGTCGAGCCTCGCCCTCGTCGCCGCCGACGACGACGGGCTGGCCCACGGCTTCCTCCTCGCCCTCGACCCGGGCGCGGACTACGCCAGCGAGAACTACCTGTACTTCTCCGAACGTGCGGCCTCGACGGGGCGCAGCAGCCTCTACATCGACCGCATCGTCATCGACGAGGCCGCGCGCGGCGCAGGACTCGGCCGCCGCTTCTACGAGGCGGCGTTCGAACGGGCCGCGGCGGACGGTCGCGACGAGGTGACCTGCGAGGTCAACATCGAGCCGCCGAATCCCGAGTCGCTCGCCTTCCACGGCCGCATGGGCTTCGAGCGGATCGGCGAGCAGGAGACGAAGGGCGGCCGCGTCATCGTCGCCCTTCTGTCGGCTCCCGTCTCCCGCTAGCGGTGGCGGTGACGCGGATGGGCGCAGCGGGACCGTCTGAGCGGGGGAGCGGCCTGGTCGAGCTCGTCGAGGTGATGCACCGGCTGCGCCGCGAGTGCGCGTGGGACGCGGAGCAGACCCACGCATCGCTCGTGCCCTACCTGATCGAAGAGAGCGCCGAGCTCGTCGACGCGATCGAGGCCGGCGACACCGAGGAGATGCGCGAGGAGCTCGGCGACGTGCTCTATCAGGTGCTCTTCCAC
The DNA here is from genome assembly GCF_023734115.1 of Herbiconiux sp. L3-i23. Lineage (NCBI taxonomy): Bacteria > Bacillati > Actinomycetota > Actinomycetes > Micrococcales > Microbacteriaceae > Herbiconiux > Herbiconiux sp. L3-i23. The sequence continues at coordinate 2,509,289 of NZ_AP025737.1, read as the reverse complement.
GCGGATCTCGCCGCTGCCACCCCCGGTGAGGGATTCGACATCGACGACGTCGCGGCGGCGACCGCCGAGAAGATGCGCTCCCGTCACCCGCACGTCTTCGGAGACTCGGACGCCACCACGACGACCGAGATCACGGCTCAGTGGGACGCGATCAAGAAGGTGGAGAAGTCGCAGCGCACCAGCGTGCTCGACGGCATCCCGAAGGGCATGCCGAGCCTGTCGCTTGCCGACAAGATGCTGAAGCGCAGCGCCGGGATCGACGTCGCGCTGCCGACCGCGTCCGTCGACATCGCCGATGAGGCGGCGCTCGGGCGCGAGCTTCTCGCGCTCGTCGTGACCGCGCGGAAGAACGGGCTCGACGCCGAACGCTCCCTCCGCGACGCACTGCGCGGCCTCGACCGGGCCGTCCGCTCCGCCGAGGGCGGCCGCTAAGCCGTCCGCCGCGCCGGGACGGTGGATCAGACCGGCTGCAGCGGCTCGTGCGTCTCGGGGAGTCGGATCTCGATCGCGTCGCCGGGACGGACCGTTCCGCTCTGAACGACGACGCTCATCACGCCCGAGCGTCGCTCGATGCCGCCGTCGGCGCCACGGGTCACCATCTCGGCGAGCAGGCCCGACTCGAGTCCGTTGATCTGTTTGCACGGATTGCGCAGCCCGGTGATCTCGAGCACTGCGCCGCCGATGGCGAGGCGTGCGCCCCGGGGCAGGGCGAGGAGGTCGATACCGCGCGTGGTGAGGTTCTCGCCGAGCTCGCCCGGAGCGACGTCGAAGCCGCGCGTGGCGACGTCGTCGAGGAGCTCGGCGTGGATGAGGTGCACCTGGCGCAGGTTGATGCGCGAAGGGTCGCGGCGGGCATGAGAGCGATGCTGGTCGGTGCGTCCGGCGTGCGCGTCGCCCGCGACACCCCACCCGGCGATGAGGTTGACGACGTCGCGGTGGCGCTTGCGGAAACGGTGACCGCCGTCCGCGCTCACCGCGACGACGGTGGGCTGCGCGCGTCGCTCTTCGGTCATCCGCCGACGATATCCGGCCGGGTCGGGGACGCCCGCCGGAGAGGGCTCCAGCGTGTCGGCGGCGCAGGCCATGATGGGCGGATGACCACCACCACGCCCACGCCGACCCGAGGCGTGGCGACCGCCGCGAAGTTCGTCGGCATGGGGCTGATCTGGGGTGCCAGCTTCCTCTTCATGAAGGTCGCGCTCGAGGGCACCACCTTCGTCCAGGTCTTCTGGACGCGTCTCGTCCTCGGGGCCCTCGCCCTCGGTGCGGTCATGCTGGTGACGCGCAGCCCGCTGCCGCGCAGCCCGAAGATGTGGGGGCACTTCGCCGTCGTCGGTCTCGTCGGCTGCGTGCTGCCGTACGGCTTCTTCGCGTGGGCCGAGCAGTACGTCACCTCCGGCATCGCGAGCATCCTCAACGCGACGACGCCGATCATGACGGCGCTCATGGTGACCCTCGCGTTCAAGGTGGAACGCCTCACCCGCGAGCAGGTGCTCGGCATCGGTCTCGGGGTCGTGGGTGTCATCGTCATCATCGGGCCGTGGCGCTTCGCGGGCACCGAGGCCGCCGCGCCGCTCACCGAGTTCGCGGGGCAAATCGCGTGCGTGCTGGCCGCGCTCTGCTACGGCGTCACCTTCTCGTACCTGCGCAAGTTCGTGACACCGACCGGCGTCAGCGCGCGGACGACGGCGTTCATGCAGATCTTCGCGGGCGCCGTCATCGTGCTCGTGTTCACGCCGTGGGTCGTCACGAGCCCCGTCGAGCTCGACTGGGGCATCGTCCTCAGCCTGCTCGTGCTCGGCGTGCTCGGCACCGGAGTCGCCTACCTCTGGAACATCGACGTCCTGATGGCCTGGGGGCCCACCGCGGTGAGCACCGTGACCTACCTCACGCCCGTCGTCGGGGTGCTCCTCGGCGTGCTGGTGCTCGGCGAGACGCTGAGCTGGCACGAGCCGGTCGGCGCGGTGCTCGTGCTCATCGGCATCCTCTTCGCCCAACGCCGACTCACAATGCCGGCCGGGCTGCTGCGTCGGCGCGCGGGCGGCTGACCTCCGCCTCCCGCCCGATCAGGCGACGCGGCTGCCCTTCGCGAGCCGCTTCGCCGGAGTCCTCGTCGCCGACCACCCGGCGGTGAGCAGGCCACCGGCGAGCACGAGGTGGATGAGCGCCCCCACGAACCACCCGGGCACCGTCTTCGCGATGATCTCCTCAGGGGTGTCGAAGTCGGTGAACTCGTTCGAGCAGCCGTCGTAGGTCTGCTCCAGCTCGGGCGGGATCTGCGCCTGCCGGATCCCGGTCTTCACGAAGCCGAACAGATCGTCCGGGTTGCCGTTCGCGTCGAAGTGCGTTGGAGTCGCGTCGGCGAGCAGCACGTACGGGTTCGCGGCCAGCACGCCCCAGTACGGGTCGAACCGCGGAGTCGGGTAGGTCGTCGTCTCCCACTCCGAGCACGACGCCTCGTCGAACTCGCCCGTGATGGGGTCCGCCTGCGAGTAGTCGGGATAGCGGGAGGTGGTCGTGACCGTGCTCTGCGTGGCGATCCCGGCGAGGGTGAAGACGATGAGAGTTCCGATGCTGAGCGCCGCGACGACGAGGTAGGTGACCACGATCGAGAAGAGCGGGCGGGCCAGCAGACCGGAGAGACCGACGCCGACGGCGGCGACGACGCCGAGCTCGAAGATGAGTACGAGCAGCGAGACGAGGGCCGTGTCGACGCGGACGCCGCCGAGCACCGTGCAGAGCGCGATGAAGGGCAGCGACACCGCGAGGAAGGCGAGCGCGCCGATCCACGCCGCGAGGAACTTGCCGAGGACGAGCTGCCAGGTGCCGATCTGGGTGACCTGGGTCGTCGCGAGCGTCCCCTCGGCGCGGTCGCCGTTGATCGCGTTGCCCGACAGTGCCGGGGTGACGAGCGTGCCGAGCAGCAGCACGAAGTAGATGATCGTCGACAGGATCCCGGCCCCCGCCGTGTCGGCGCCGAACGCGCCGAGGGCCACCGTGAGCAGCAGGGTGACGAAACCGACCACCACGAAGAAGACGCCGAGCAGGATGTACCAGGCGCGGGTGCGCACACGCTGCTGCAACTCGAGACCGAGCACCGTGCCGATGCCGCGGAGGAACGCGCTCATGACAGGGTCTCCGTGTCGTCGGCGACGGGTTGAGCTCCAGCCCCGCCGCGCGTCAGGTCGAGGAAGGTGTGTTCGAGGTCGCCGACGACAGGCGCGAAGCTCGACACCGCGACTCCGGCGCCGACGAGCGCGGTGAGCACCGCGGCGGCCTCCGTCTCGGAGGCGACGGCGACCAGCGTTCCGAGATGGTCGCGGCCGATCCGGTCGCGTTCGATGCCGCGCGCTTCGAGGGCGGGCACGACGGTGGCGGCGTCGACGGCGCGGATCCGCCACTGTCGGAGGCTGGTCTTCGCCCGGCCCACCCGTTCGGCGCTGACGGTGGCGCCCGCCTCGACGTAGACGGCGGCGTCGGCCATCTCGTCGAGTTCGGCGAGCACGTGGCTCGAGATCAAAAGAGAGCGCCCCTCGTCGGCGAGGCGACGCACGAGCAGACGCAGTTCGATGCGGGCGGCGGGATCGAGTCCGCTCGCCGGTTCGTCGAGCAGCAGCACCTTCGGGTCGTGCACGAGCGAGCGGGCGAGGCTCAGCTTCTGCTTCTGGCCGCGCGAGAGCACGCGGGTCGGCTGGGAGGCGAGCGGCTGCAGGCCGGTCAGGTCGATGAGCTCAGCGGCCCTCGCGGCGGCAGCAGGTGCGCTGAGACCGTGCAGGCGCCCCGTGATCTCGAGGGTCTTGCGCACGGGAAGCGACGCCCACGATCCGAGCACGTCGGGCATCCACCCCATCGCAGCCCTCACCGCGCGAGGATCCGTCACCGGGTCGTGGCCGGCGATCCGGATGCTGCCCGCGTCGGGCGTGAGCAGTGAGGCGAGCATCAGCATCAGCGTCGTCTTGCCCGAGCCGTTGGGCCCGATCAGGGCGGTCACCGACCCGTATGCGGCGGTGAAGGTCGCGTCGCGCACCGCGTGCACGGCTCCGAAGCTGCGCGCGACCCCCGTGACCTCGATGGCGGAATCGGTCATGCGGCCACGCTATCGGCACGCCCCCGGTCCGCGCGCAGACGCCCCGGTCTGGGAGAATGCTTCCTCGTGGCTGCACCCATCAATCCGCCGCGCGGCATGCGCGACTTCCTTCCCGCCGACAAGGCGCGCCGCGAACGCGTCCTCGCCGTCATCAAGCGGGTCTACGCCCAGCACGGCTTCGACGAGATCGAGACGCCGGTCGTCGAAGACTTCGACCGCCTGCACGCTGGGCTCGGCGGCGACAACGAGAAGCTCTCGTTCAGCATCCTGAAGCGCGGCATCGACGGTGACGATCTGCGCGCGGCGACCGAGGCGGGCGATGCACTGCAGCTCGCCGACCTCGGGTTGCGATACGACCTGACGGTGCCGCTCGCCCGGTTCTACGCGAGCCACCGCGCCGAACTGCCGTCCGTGTTCCGCTCACTGCAGACCGGTCCGGTGTGGCGGGCCGAGCGACCGCAGAAGGGTCGCTACCGCCAGTTCGTGCAGTGCGACATCGACATCCTGGGCGACGCCTCGCCGCTCGCCGAGATCGAGCTCATCACGGCGACGACCGCGGCGCTCGCCGCCGTCGGCATCGAGGGCGCGAGCGTGCGGGTCAACGACCGTCGCATCCTCGCCGGCCTGCTCGCGTCGTGGGGCATCTCGCAGCACCTCGGCGAGCGCGCCCTGATCACGATCGACAAGCTCGACAAGGTCGGTGTCGACGGGGTTGTCGCCGAGCTGGGGGAGTTGGGCTTCGAGACTGCCGGCATCGCGGATTCGCTGAACGAGATCACCTCCGCCGGGTGGGAGCTGCTCGACGGTGATATGCCACCGGCATGGCTCGACCGGGACGCCTACCGGCACCTGCTCGCGCTGCGCGACGCCGTGCCGTCCGCCGAGATGGTGTTCGACCCGACTCTGGTGCGCGGCATGGGGTACTACACGGGCACGATCTTCGAGGTCGCCCACCCCGGGTCGGGCAGTTCGGTCGCGGGCGGCGGACGCTACGACGGCATGATCGGCCGCTTCCTCGGCCAGGACGTCCCCGCGGTCGGTTTCTCGATCGGTTTCGAACGCATCCTCGAGCTGCTGCCCGACGCCGGTGCCGACGCCGAGGACGCGCTCGTGCTCGTCTACGACGCCGACCTCGACCCGGCGCTGGTGGTGCGGGCCAAGTCTCAGGCCCTCGAGACGGCGGGGCGGGTGCGACTCGAGCGTCGCCCGCGCAACCTGGGCAAACTCCTCGACACCCTCGCCGCCGACGGCTGGACCCACTTCGCCACGGTCAGCGCCGACGGCACCGTGGGCCAGGCCAAACAGCTCGGCTGACCCCTCGTCTCTGCCCCAACGACCCGGTTCCTGACCGAATGCAGGAGATTTTGCTCGTCGGAGCCCGAAATGGGCCCGAATCGGCCCTCCCGCCGCATTTTCTCCTGCATTCGGTCAGAGACAGGCCGTGACTCGGCCCGGTCACTGACCGAATCAAGGTGATTTCGAGCGCCACGGCCTCGGATCGGCATGAACGTGTGACTCGACTTTGCTTTTTCCTTGATTTGGTAAGTACGGCCCGGTTTCGCGAGCCGCACGCCGTGCGTCTCTGACCAAATGCAGGAGATTCTTCGCTGCGGGGGCTGAAACGGGGCCATTTCGGGCACCTCAGCGCAATCTCTCCTGCATTCGGTCAGACGCCCGCCGTGATGCGGCCAGGTCACTGACCGAATCAAGGAGATTTCGGGCGCGGCGGGCTCGGATCGGCATGGATGTGTGACTCGACCCCGTTTTTTCCTTGATTCGGTCAGTGATCCGGCCGAGAGGGGCAGAGCCGAGAGCCGAAAGCAGGGAGTCAGGGTCAGGTGGCGCGGTCGGCGGGGCCGCCGTCGCGGTCGAGGGTCGCGACCAAGCGCTTCGGCGCGGTCAGGCGGTAGGACTCGTCCACCAGTTCGGCGACCTCCTGCCAGTCGACCTCGGCGGCTGTCAGGTCGAGCCCGACCCAGCCGGCGGGGCCCAGGTAGGCGGGCAGGAAGAAGCGGGAGTCCTGCAGCAGGGCCTCGTCGTGTCCGTCCTCCACCTTGACGAGCACCGCGTTGTCGTACCGGACCTTGTCGGGTCCGCGCGTGCCACCGCCGTAGACGGCGAAACCGGTGTTCGTGAAGAACCAGGGGCGTCCGTGCGAGACCCGCTCCGTGGCCTCGGGGAAGCCGAGGCAGATCTCGCGCAACCGATCGAGACCGAAGTCGCCCTCGACGTACATGATCGGATGCGTCATCCGCCTCTCCTGCCTCGTCGCGCCCGCCGTCCCGGCCCATCCTGCACCGCCCGTCGCCGCGCGGGAAGTGCCCGGCGACCGCCAGGTGAACGGGCGGACTACAGGACGTTCCTGCCACGAGAGCGCGGCGAGCGGGTCAGTAGGATGCTCTGTGGGGTCACGCGACGCGTGCCTTCCGAACCCGAGAGAACCGCAAGAAGGAGAAGGCTGTGGCCGCAATCGAGGCAGTTGGAGCACGCGAGATCCTGGACTCGCGCGGCAACCCCACGGTCGAGGTCGAGGTGCTCCTCGACGACGGAACCGTCTCCCGCGCCGCCGTCCCCTCCGGTGCCTCCACCGGCGCCTTCGAGGCGTACGAGCTGCGCGACGGCGACAAGGGCCGCTACCTCGGCAAGGGTGTGCAGAAGGCCGTCGACGGCGTCCTCGACGAGGTCGGCCCCGCGATCGAAGGCCTCGACGCCACCGATCAGCGCATCGTCGACCAGGCCCTCATCGACCTCGACGGCACCGAGAACAAGCAGCGCCTCGGCGCGAACGCCCTGCTCGGTGTGAGCCTCGCGGTCGCCCGCGCCGCCGCCGACTCGTCCGATCTCCCGCTCTACCGCTACCTCGGCGGACCGAACGCGCACGTGCTGCCCGTCCCGCTGCTGAACGTCATCAACGGTGGCGCACACGCCGACACCGGCGTCGACATCCAGGAGTTCTTCCTCGTCCCGCACGGCGCCGAGACCTTCTCCGAGGGCCTCCGTTGGGGCGTCGAGACCTACCACACCCTCAAGGGCCTGCTGAAGAGCAAGGGTCTCGCCACCGGCCTCGGCGACGAGGGCGGCTTCGCTCCCGAGCTCGCCAGCAACCGTGACGCGCTCGACCTGCTCCTCGAAGCCATCGAGAAGGCCGGATTCACGCCTGGCACCGACATCGCGCTCGGCCTCGACGTCGCGAGCACCGAGTTCTACGAGAACGGCGCCTACCAGTTCGAGGGCACCGCCCGCAGCGCCGCCGACATGACCGCCTACTTCGCCGACCTCGTCGCGAACTTCCCGCTCGTCACCATCGAGGACCCGCTGGCAGAGGACGACTGGGAGGGCTACGCGGCCCTCACCGCCGAGCTCGGCTCGAAGGTGCAGATCGTCGGCGACGACCTGTTCGTCACCAACCCGAAGCGTCTCGCGCGCGGCATTGAGGAGCACATCGCCAACTCGATCCTCGTCAAGGTCAACCAGATCGGCACCCTGACCGAGACGCTCGACGCCGTCTCGCTCGCGCAGCGCAGCGGCTACACCGCGATCCTGTCGCACCGCTCCGGCGAGACCGAGGACGTCACCATCTCGCACCTCGCGGTCGCGACCAACTGCGGTCAGATCAAGACCGGCGCGCCCGCTCGCAGCGAGAGGGTCGCGAAATACAATGAGCTGCTGAGGATCGAAGAGGAGCTGGACACCGCGGCGGTCTACGCCGGCCGCAGTGCCTTCCCCCGCTTCACCGCGTAAGACGTAGCTGAGGCGCCACCGCCTCGGCGACGCACCTACCGTCGTTGAGGGGTGGCGCTCATGCCGTCGAAACCCGCGAAGCCGAGCGCACCGCGCAAGATCCGGGTCCCGGTCGCGCTGCCCGAGGAGTCGCAGTCGCAGTCGTGGCTGCGCAGCATCCGCATGTCGGGATTCGCGGGGCTCGTCCTCGTGATCCTCGTCCTCTTCATCGTGGTGCTCGCGCCCGGACTGCGCACCCTGCTCGAGCAGCGTCAGCAGATCGCCGACCTGCAGGCCGCGGTCGACCAGCAGCAGCAGAACGTCGAGGACCTCCGCGAGCAGCGCGCCCGCTGGGACGATCCCGCCTATATCCGCGCGCAGGCGCGGGATCGCCTGTTCTATGTGATGCCGGGCGAATACCCCTACCTGATCATCGACGACGTCCCGCTCGACGCCGGCCAGGGAGCCGCCCCGGCGACCGCCGACCTGCAGACCACGCAGGTCGACTGGGCCGCTTCGCTCTACTCGTCCTATCTCTCCGCGGGGCTGAGTGACGCCCCGCCGCCCGAGGAGGGCTGATGACAACCCCGCCGTACCCCGCCCCCGAGCCCGCCGACATCGCCGCGGTCTCCGATCAGCTCGGCCGCCCCGCGCGCGACGTGCTCGGCATCGCCGCGCGCACCGCCGGGGGAGCGCCCACCGTCGTGGCCACCGCACCGCGCCTCAGCGACGGCACCCCGTTCCCGACCTTCTACTACCTGTCGCACCCGGCGGCCACCGCCGCGGTGTCCGCGCTCGAGGCCGACGGGCTCATGCGCGAGTACAACGACCGGCTGGCCGAGGATGCAGAACTGCGCGCCGCCTACGAGCGCGCCCACCTGGCGTACCTCGCCGACCGCGAGAGCGTCGGCGATGTGCCCGAGCTCGCCGGGATCAGTGCGGGCGGTATGCCGGTGCGCGTGAAGTGCCTGCACGCCCTCGTCGCGCACTCTCTGGCCGCCGGTCCCGGCGTCAATCCCATCGGAGATCTGGCACTCGAAGCCGCTTCCTGGGCCCCCGAAGACGACGCGCCCACGGCGAAAGCCTGATCGTCGCCCGGTTTCAGTGACCCCCGTTCGGGGTAGAGGCGTCCGTTCAGTGCACTGATCGGTCTACTGACCGCCACTCAGGCTGTGGTCAGCCTCTTACCCAGTGATGCACTCATTCGCGGCTTCGCTGGGAGATAAACCTTTGCGACGACATTTGGTTTTCCTATGGTCCTCCAACCACGGCCCGACGAGGTGGCCGGAAAACGATTGGGGGATCGTTCGCCATGTTGCGACGAACACGTGTGGCGGGTTTCGCCACAGCGGCAGGTCTGGTAGCAGCCAGCACCCTGCTCTATGTATCACCCGCCGCGGCGGCACCAGGGGACGCCAATGCCAGCGGTCTGAGTATCGATCTCGGTCTCGATGTCCTCGGCCTGTTGGAGGTCGACGCCGTTGCGGATGTCGGCGCCGTCTCGGGTAACGACGCCGAGACGCTCGCCGACGTCGACGTGGCAGGGCTCCTCGGAGCCGATGCGACCGCCGGCGTCATCGATCTCGCGTCGGCGTCCGATCTCACCGGCGCCAGCGCGTCGAGCGAGGTCGCGGACATCGACGTGAACCTGCTCGGTCTCGACCTGCTTTCGGTCGGAGCGGCGAGCGCGTTCGCGAGCTGCCCGGTCGGAGCCGCTCCGACCGCGGATGCGGAACTCGCGGGCCTCACCGTTCTCGGCCAGGCGGTCACCGTCGACGCGGACACTCCCACGGTGCTGACCGACATCGGTCTCGACCTGGGGCCGCTCGCGACCGTGACGGCGGACATCGTCCTCGAGCAGGTCGAAGCGACCACCGCGACCTCGGCGATCTCGTCGGCGCTGCAGCTGTCGATCGCCATCGAGGGAACCGTCGCCGGCATCCCGCTGCTCTCGACCGACGCCGGCACGATCACGCTGGCACAGGCCGACTGCGAGCGTCCGCTCGTCGCCGTCGCCGCGGCGACCGTCACCCCCGGTGACGGCCCGACCGTGGGCGGCCAGACGGTGACCATCGCCGGCACCGGCTTCACCCCGGACACCACCGTGGCCTTCGGTGGCGTGCCCGCCGAGGTTGTCGCGATCGACCCGACCGGAACGGCGATCACGGTCGTCACTCCTCCGGGTGTCGCCGGACCGACGACGATCGACATCGCGAACGGTGCCGGCGCCGCCGTCGGCAGCTACGTCTACGTCGAGTCGGCCATCGCCGGCATCGCGCCTCTGCAGGGCTCGAGCGACGGCGGGACCTCGGTGACGCTCACCGGCCAGAACCTCGAGGACGCCGCCACGGTGACCTTCGGGGGAGTGCCCGGCACCATCACCTCGGTGACGCCCGGCGCGGTCGTGGTGACCACCCCGGCGAACCCCGCCGGTCCTGCCGACATCGTGCTGTCGCTGACGGGTGGCGGTGACATCGTGTCGCCGACCGACTACCTGTACGTCGACACCGCGCTCACCGCGTTCACCCCGACCGCGGGCTCCGAGCTCGGCGGAACGGTGGTCCGCATCGACGGCACCGGCCTGCAGACGGCGGAGAGCGTGGACTTCGGCGGCGTCACCGTCCCGGTGACCGAGATCGGCCCCGACGGCGCGTACGTCGTCGCGACCGCTCCCGCGGGTGTCGGAGAGGTCGCCGTCTCGGTGAACCTCGCCGGTGGCCCGGCGCTCGTCGCCCCCGCGCCGTACCTGTACCTCGCGCTCGACGACCGCGACGCCGATGAACTCCTGCCGGCTGCCGGCTCGACGCTCGGCGGCACCACGGTCACCATCGAGGGCGAAGGCCTGCAGGACATCACGACCGTCGACTTCGGAGGCGTCCCCGCGACGATCACCGCTGTCGAGGCCGACGGCACCGCCGTCACCGTCCTGACCCCGGCTCACGACGCCGCGGCCGTTCCCGTCACGCTGACCTTCAGCGGTGGCGAGTCGATCGTCGCCGACGAGTACTTCGACTATGTGGTCACCGCGATCACCGACATGGTGCCGAACGCCGGCTCCGAGCTCGGCGGCACGCTGGTGCAGATCACCGGTGAAGGACTCGACGCGGCCACCGCCGTGCTGTTCGGCGGAGTCTCCGGCACCGACCTCACCGTCGCTCCGGATGGCGAGTCGATCACCGTCTTCACCCCCGCCGGCACGGGCATCGTCCCGGTCGTCGTGGCGGTCGACGGCGGCCCGAGCCTGACCTCGGCCACCCCGTTCACCTACCTCGCGATCGAGGACCGCGGCATCGACGGCCTGGCTCCGGCTCAGGGCTCGACGCTCGGCGGCACCATCGTCACCATCGACGGTGAGGGCCTGAACGACCCGACCGACGTGGTTTTCGGTGACGTCCCCGGCGTCATCGTCGCGGTCGCGGACGACGGCTCGAGCATCCAGGTCGAGGCACCCGCCGCGGCTGCGGGAGCGGTCGACGTGACGGTGACCTTCAGCGGTGGGGAGACCCTCACGGCGGATGACCAGTTCGTCTACGTCGACACCGAGGTGTTCGACCTGGCACCGGTCGCGGGCTCGTCGCTCGGTGGCACCACGGTCGTCATCGACGGCGAAGGCCTCGCCACCGCGGAGTCCGTCGAGTTCGACGGCGTCGCGGGCACCCTCGTGGATGTCGCCGAGGACGGATCCTCCGTCACCGTCGTCACCCCGGCGGGTCTCGGCATCGCCGACGTCGAGGTCATCCTCGCCGGTGGCACCGTGCTCACCTCTCCGGTCGACTTCGAGTACCTGACCGCTGCCGATCGCGTCATCGACGGGTTCACGCCCGGCGTCGGGCCGGCCGCGGGCGGTTCCACCGTCGTCATCACCGGTGACGGATTCGACGACATCACCGCCGTCGACTTCGGTGGAGCGCTCGGAACGATCGTCGCGATGAACGAGGAGGCGACCGAGATCGTCGTGACCTCGCCCGCCCACCCGGCGGGAGCCGTCAGCCTGGCGCTGCTCAACGCGTCGGGTGAGCGTTTCGAGGCGGCCGCACCGTACGTGTTCGTCGACATGGCCATCGCCGGGATGACTCCCGCCGCCGGCTCGGAGATCGGCGGCACCACGGTGACGATCGGCGGCTCGGGCTTCGGCACGGCCACCACGGTCGAGTTCGGCGGCGTGCCCGCCGTGATCGAGGACATCGCGGACGACGGCTCGTCCATCGTGGTCACGACCCCTGCCGGTACCGGCAGCGTGCCCGTGGTGGTCGGCTTCGAGGGCGGCACCACGGTGACCGCTCCGGCGCCCTACGAGTACATCGCCTTCGAGGACCGCGCGATCACCGGGATGGAGCCCACCTCGGGCTCGATCAACGGTGGAACCGCCGTCACCATCACCGGTGAGTACCTGCACGACACCACCGAGGTGTTCTTCGACGGCGTGGCCGGCGAGATCCTCGATGTGGCTGCCGATGGCACCTCGGTCGTCGTGATGACGCCCGTCGGCGACCTCGGCGAGGCCGTCGTGATGGTCGCCTTCGGTCCGGAGTCGCTGACCGCGGCGGATCCCTTCGTGTACCTCGCCCCCGTGGCGCCGGTCATCGGATCGATCACGCCGAACAGCGGCCCGATGACCGGTGGAACGACCGTCGTCATCACCGGTGAGGGCCTGCGTGACGCCTCCGAAGTGACCTTCGGCGGGGTTCCGGCCACGATCGTCGACTCGACGGACCCCGTGTTCGTCCCCGGCGAGGTCGTGCCCATGGCCCTGGTCGACTCGATCACGGTCATCACTCCTTACGGTCAGGTCGGAACGGTGGATGTCGTCGTCACCACTCCCGACGGGACCACCACGGCCGAGGACGCCTTCGAGTACACGCTCGCGGCTGTTCCTCCGGTGACCACTCCGGCGGGTGAGGACGGGACTACGGGTGCCTCGTTCGGACCGTCGGGGTTGGCGTCGACAGGGGTTCAGGGGGGACCCATCAGCGCGATCGCCCTCATCGCGCTACTGATCGGCGCCGGCATATGGAGGCGCGCAGCAGCTCGCACCGCTGACTGAGCCTCCTGACAGGGCGGCGCTCCGATGGGGATCGGGGCGCCGCCCTCCTTCGTCCGCGACAATCGAACAATGAACGAAGCGACGCGGAACGGTCGCGGCCGACGATTCATCTCGTCGGTCGCGGCCGTTCTCGTCGTCGCGGCGACGTTCGGCGCCGCGCAGCCGGCGCATGCCGACTACGTGCGCGACCTCGAGTACTGGCTCGACGACTACGGCATCCGCGAGGCGTGGCAGACCACGCGCGGGGCCGGTCAGCGCATCGCCGTCATCGACACCGGTGTGGCCGACGTCTCCGAGCTGGCCGGTGCGGTCGTCGGCGGCACGGATGTGTCGGGCATCGGCTCGCCGGACGGGCGCGAACCGGTCGGCGAGGAGTCGAGCCACGGCACCCTCGTCGGCACGATCCTCGCCGCGCGCGGCGACGGCGGCGACGCGGGTGTCATCGGCGTCGCGCCGGAGGCCGAACTGCTGTCGATCTCGGTGGCGTTCGGTGATGCGGCGGCCGCGTCGACCGACGACCAGATCGCGAACGCGGTCCGCTGGGCGGTCGACAACGGAGCGACCGTCATCAACATGTCGCTGACGACCAACACGCTCACCTGGCCCGAGAGCTGGGACGACGCCTTCCTCTACGCCTTCGAGAACGACGTCGTTGTCATCGCGGCCGCCGGCAACCGGGGGGCAGGAACGGTCGAGGTCGGGGCGCCCGCCACGATCCCGGGTGTCGTCGCCGTCGCCGGGGTCGACCGCGCGGGTGACGCCAGCTTCGACGCCTCGAGCCAGGGCATCACGCTGGCCGTCGCCGCCCCGAGCGAGGAGCTCGTCGGGGTGACGCCGAGCGGTGATCCCGTGCTGTGGTCGGGCACCAGCGGTGCCGCCCCCATCGTCGCGGGCGTCGTCGCCCTGATCCGATCCGCCCATCCGGACCTCGATGCCGACTCGGTGATCGAGCGCCTCATCCGCACGGCGAAGCCCAAGGGCGATCCGGTCCCCGGCCCGATCTACGGGTACGGCCTCGTCGACGCGGCCGCCGCGGTCACCGCCGACGTCGCCCCGGTCGACTCGAACCCGCTGGCCGTGCCGTACGACCTCGCCGAGTGGATCCGCCTCTACCGCCGGTCCGACGCGCCGACGCCGCAGCCGACCGCGGAGCAGAGCGCACCGCCGGTCGCCGCGCCGAAGGGGCCCGCCGACCCGTACGGTTTCATCCCCGTCTGGCTGCGGCAGGCGCTGCCGACGACCGGGTTCCTCCCCGGCGTGCTGCTGCCGGTGTCCGTGTTCGCAGTTTTCGGTGCCCTTCTGGCACTGACCGTCGCGGGAACGGTGCGTGCGGCGAGGCGCGCGCAGCGCAAGTAGTAGCCTTGTCGGGGCCGATCGCGCCCATAGCCCACGAAGTGGAGAATTTCCCAAGTGCCCAAGATCCTGATCGTCGGCGGTGGTTACGCCGGTTTCTACACGGCATGGAAGCTCGAGAAGCAGCTCAATAAGGGTGAGGCCGAGGTCGTCGTCGTCGACCCGCTGCCCTACATGACCTACCAGCCGTTCCTTCCCGAGGTCGTCGCCGGCAACGTCGACCCGCGTCACGCGATCGTCCCGCTGCGCAGCCACCTCAAGACCACCACCGTCGTCACCGCGAAGGTCACGAAGATCGACCACGCGAACAAGACCGCGACGATCACCCCCGAGGTGGGCGAGCCGTGGGAGATGGCGTACGACATCATCGTCGTCACCGCCGGCGCCGTGAGCCGCACCTTTCCGATCCCCGGTGTCGCCGACAACGCGATCGGCCTCAAAGCGATCGAAGAGGCCACCGCGATTCGCGACAAGATCATCACCAACTTCGACAAGGCGGCGAACCTGCCCGCCGGTCCCGAGCGCGAGCGCCTGCTGACCTTCGTGGTCGTCGGCGGCGGCTTCGCCGGCATCGAGGTCTTCGCCGAGATGCGTTCGCTCGCGAGCAACCTGGTGAAGAAGTACCCGCAGCTCACCTTCGACGACACCCACTTCCACCTCATCGAGGCGATGGGCCGCATCATGCCCGAGGTGTCGCTGAAGACCAGCCACTGGGTGCTGAAGAACCTCGCCGAGCGCGGCGCCGAAGTCCACCTCGACACGCAGCTCAAGTCGGCGGTCGACGGCGTCATCGAGCTGTCGACCGGTGAGAGCTTCGAGTCCGACGTCATCGTCTGGACCGCCGGTGTCATGGCGACCCCGATGCTGAAGAACACCGACCTCCCGCTCGAAGAGCGCGGCCGCCTGCGCGTCCGCGCCGACCTCCGGGTCGAAGGCGACGACGGAATCGTCGCCGACGCCTGGGGTGCCGGTGACGTCTCGGCTGTACCGGATCTCACGGGCGGCGGTGTCGGCGGCTTCACGGTCCCGAACGCGCAGCACGCGGTCCGCCAGGGAAAGCGCCTCGCGAAGAACCTCGTGGCGACCCTCCGCGGCGAACTGCCGAAGGACTACATCCACAAGGGCCTCGGCGCGGTCGCGGGCCTCGGCCCCGGTTACGGCGCCTTCCAGTCCGGCAAGATCGGCATCACCGGGTGGGTCGCATGGCTGATGCACCGCGGTTACCACGGTCTCGCGATGCCGACGTGGGAGCGCAAGATCCGCGTCATCATCAACTGGGTCCTCGGATTCATCCTCGGCCGCGACATCGCGTCGATCGAGGCCCGCGAGCACCCGCGCGAGGTGTTCGAGACCTTCGCCGCGCGTCCGAAGGCGGCTCCCGCCTCCGAGCCGCTGCCGCAGAAGGGGTCGTCGACTCCCGCGCAGAAGCAGCCCGTCCCGGCCGAGAAGTAGTCTCTGGTCGGGCCCCCATAGCCCAACCGGCAGAGGCAGACGACTTAAAATCGTTTCAGTCGGAGTTCGAATCTCCGTGGGGGCACGGCGTCGGCGCGTCGGTACTGCTGAGGTGCATCGCACCTGATCAGGACCGCCGCGCTTCTTCGTGCGCGCTCAATGCCAGGCGGCGTCCGGACCCGCTGATCGCTTCGGGCTAGCGCTCCGCAGAGCCGAGGGCGGGCTCTACGAATCGCACCCATGCCCAGGTGCCCAGGCTGAAGGCGGCGAAGAGTGCGGCGGCGGCGGCTCCGATGAGCCATGTCGTCGCATGGCCGTCACCGGTGACCGACGTGACGACCGTGAACAGCAGGGTCCACGTCACCAGCGCCGTCGCGGCCCAGATCAGCCGAGACTGCTCGAGCAGCGTGCGGCCGGGGAGGTTCGCCGTGGGCAGGAGCGAGATCGCGGCGGCGCCCGACGCGGCGAAGGTGACCGTCGAGGTGAACTCGGTGACGAAGTGTTCGAGAGCGGTTGCGGGGGAGTCGACGGCGCCGTAAAGGAGCCACCCGCCGATGGCGAGCACGATGAGCACCGCGGTCTGGCCGAGCGCCAAGGTGCTGCGGCTCCGCGCCGAGGCGGACTCGCCGAACCGAGGAGCCAGCACCTGACCGAAGGCGATCGGCGGGGCGAGGGTGAAGATCCGGCTGAGGAGGGCGGCGACGCCGGAGACCGCGAGCAGACCGGGTCGGACCTGCACGGTCGCGTCGAGTCGGAAGAGGCGTCGGCCGATCCAGACCGTCGCGGTGGTGCCGACGAGGTTCACCAGGAGGAGGGCGAGCACCACCGCCGCCGAGAGCCGAAGGTAGTTCGACTGCGCGAGGACGGGATTCGAGAGGACGACGAGCATGGCGGCGACGCCGAGTGCTCCGACGCCCTGGGCGAGACGTCCGGGCGCGGAGCTCTCGCGGCGCGGCTCGTATCGGGGACGGTTGCGTCCGGTGATCGACGGAGGGCGACGGAATCGGCCGGAGAGGGTGCGCGCGCCGAGGAGCCCCGGCAGCACGACGAGCAGCATCGTGCCGCTCGAGAGGGCGAACGCGGCGGCGACGTCGCTCGCGAGCACGGCGCCGAGGGGGCGCAGCGCCGATCCGATGGCGGTGGGAGCGCGGAGATCGCGAACGAACGGACTGGGCGGTGATGACGGTCCGCCCGGCGCGACCGGTGCGGCCTGCCCGCCCGGGGCGCCGTTCGTCGGCGGCGCCGCGCCCGGGGTTCCGGGCGCGACCGGCGCAGCGGACGACGGGCTGCCCGCCGCGGACGGGGTGGGGCTGGGAGTGGACGCGTCGAAGACGACCCCGGCGACGCGGGCCTTCTCGCTCGCGTTGCCGGCAGGGTCGAGCTGGAGCGCCGTGAGCTCGTAGGTGCCCGCCGGGATGGGGGAGCTCACGCACGACCAGGTCCCACCGGAGACCGTGGCCTGGCAGACGGGGTGCACCCCGGCGAAGACGATGACGGTGTTGCCGTCCTCGCCGCGGCCGGACACGGTGCCCCCGGACAGCGGGAGCGTCGCTCCGCGGCCCGGTGCGGTGACCGTCGGAGCGGCGGGTGCGTCCTTGTCGATGAGCACCGTCGTCGCAGCGCTGACCTGGGACCCACCGGGATAGAAGTCGGCACTCTGCGTCGCCGTGGCGCTGTAGCTGCCGGTGGGCAGAGGCTCGGCGAGGATGCAGGTCCACGATGCCGTCGGATCGGCGGTGATCGTGCACGAGGAGTCGAGGCCGGTGACGCGCGCGGTCACGGTGGCGCCCGGATACGCCGATCCACCGACCTGGCCCGCCGTGGTCGCCCGGGTCGAGGACGTGATGGTCGGGGCGCCGAGCCACGCGACGTCGACCCGCTCCACCGCGGTGGTTCCGTCGAGCAACGCCACGATCCGGAGGCGGACCGGTCCGTCCGGAAGAGTACTGATCGCGCAGGTCCACGTGGTGTCCGAGCTGGCGGGGGCGATGCAGAGCGGCTGGCCCGAGCCGTCGTCGATCTGCACCTGCACCTCGCTGTCGGCGCTCCGGGTGCCCGAGAGTGTGGTCGGCAGCGTCAGCGGAACGGGCGGCGCATCGACGGTCACGGTGGGAGCGGCGGGCGGCGCACCGGTTGACGGCGAGTCGGGCACCTCGAGCTGCTCGTCGGGCGCCGCATCCGGAACGGCCGGGGCGAGGGTCGGTGGCGCCTCGCCCTGCTCGGCCGCCAGCGCCGCCGCGGGGGCGCTCAGCAGAGCCGCCGCGCCGATCAGGGCGACGGCGAGCGCCGCGGCGAGACCGTTGCGGCATGCCGCGGTGGTCCGCCCACCACGGAGCGGACCCCGGAGAACGCTGCGGAAGAAGGAGGGCACCTGCGATCTATTCACGCAGGGGCGCCCGACAGTGTCAAACATCTCCGGCGCGCCGCCCCTGGTGTCGACGCCCCGGGCACAGCAGAATGGCGGAGAAGTGGGACACTCGTCCCACTTCTCGGATCGGTCGGGGAGACGCGGATGGCGCGCATGGCGGCGACGGAGCGCAAGAGCGCCCTGCTCGACGCTGCGATGACGCTGATCGCCCGCGAAGGCGTCGGCGCCGCGTCGACCCGCGCGATCACGGCGGAGGCGGGGATGTCTCTCGCGAGCTTCCACTACGTCTTCGATTCGCGTGACGCGCTGCTCGCCGAAGTCATCGAGCGGGCGCTCGCCCGCGAACTGGCAGTGCAGACCGACCTGCCGTTGCAGGGGGTGCCGCTGGAGGAGCGGGTCTACCAGGCGTTCCTCGCGTCGATCCGTCTGCTCATCGAGGCGCCGACGACCGAACTCGCGCTGTTCGAGCTCATGCACCACGCGCTGCGCACCCCGGGGCTCGAGCCTCTCGCGAAGCGTCAGTACGAGAGGTACTGGGATGCCGCGGAGTCGCTGGTGGCCGGCACGGGCGCACGCTGGGATCGACCGACCCGCGAGATCGCCCAGATGGTCGTCGCCATGAACGACGGCATCGCGCTCGCCTGGCTCGCCACCCGCGACCTCGAAACGGCGCAGCGCATGGCAGCGGTGGCGACGTCCGCCATCGTGCGGATGGCGGTGGACCCGCGATGACGGGTCTCGTGAGCGAGGGACGCCGCACCGGCACGAGGTGGTCGGTGCTCTTCGGGGTCGCCTGGCTCGGCGTATGGCTGGCGCAGCTCACCCCGATCCAACTGCTGCTGCCCCTGCAGATCGACGCGGACGCCGACGCGCGCGGCGGCTGGCTCGGCAGCGTCGTCGACTTCGGTGTCATCTCCGGCGCCGCGGGGCTCTGCGCGCTCGTCGCCTTCCCGCTCGCCGGGACCCTCAGCGATCGCACGACGTCGCGGTTCGGGCGTCGTCGCCCGTGGATCGCCGTCGGAACGCTGATCTTCGCCGCCGGCCTCGTGCTCCTCGCGCTCCAGCACGACCGGCTCGGGGTGGGGATCGCCTGGTGCGTCGCACTCACCGGCTTCTGCGTCGTGTCCTCCGCGCTCACCGCACTGATCGGCGATCTCATCCCCGTCGAGCGCCGGGGGAGCGTCTCCGCCTGGATCGGCGGGCCGCAAGCCGTCGGCACCATCGCCGGGCTCCTGCTCGTGACCGAGATCTTCACGGGAGTGACGAGCGGGTACCTCGCCGTCGCGGCGGTGCTCGTGCTGCTCGTCCTGCCGTTCCTCCTCACCACGCCGGACACCCCTGCCGACGCGCCGCGAGCGAAGCTCGGTGTCCGACAGCTCCTCTCTGGGCTTTGGATCGACCCCGTCGCCCATCCCGACTTCGCACTCACGCTCACCGGACGCATCCTGGTGAACCTCGGCAACGCGCTCGGCACGACCCTGCTGCTCTACTTCCTCCTCTACGGACTCGGAGACCGCGACGCCGAGGACCACCTCGTGCTGCTCAGCCTCATCTACCTGGTCTTCCTCGTCATCGCGACCTTCATCGGAGGGGCCATGTCCGATCGTCTCGGACGCCGACGGCTCTTCGTGGCGCTCGCCGCGGTGTTCCAGGGCATCGCCGCGGCGATCCTCATCGCGGTGCCGTCGTTGCCCTCCGCGTTCGTGGCCGCCGCACTGCTCGGGATCGGCTACGGCGCCTTCCTCTCCGTCGATCAGGCGCTCGCCACCCAGGTGCTGCCCGACCCGGAGTCGCGCGGCAAGGACCTCGGCATCATGAACGTCGCGATGGCGGTGCCACAGGCGTTCGGGCCGCTGATCGGGGCGGGGCTCGTCGCCTTCACCGGCGGGTTCGGGGCCGTGTTCGGCGCCGCCGCCGTGCTGTCCGTGCTCGGCGCGGTCGCCGTCGCCCGAGTGAAAGGTGTGCGCTGATGCGCGACTCGATCCCTCCTCTCGTCCGGCCGACGGCCACGCCCTGGAAGCAGCCGGCGCAGTACTGGTCGAGCCTCGCTGCGGCGACCGCGCACCTGGAGACTCCGCTCGGTGTCATCGACCATCAGGCGCTCGCCCACAACGCGTACGACATGATCGACCGCGCCCACGGCACACCCATCCGGGTCGCGTCGAAATCGGTGCGGGTCCGGGCCGTGCTCGACGCGGTGCTCGCCCTGCCCGGTTTCTCCGGTGTCCTCGCCTACACGCTCGCTGAAGGCATCTGGCTGGCGGGACGCATCGACGACGTCGTCATCGGCTATCCGACGGCCGATCGCGGTGCACTGCGCGTGCTCGGATCGTCGGACGAGCTCGCCTCGCGGGTCACGCTGATGGTCGATTCGGTCGACCACCTCGACTTCATCGATTCGGTGCTGCCGCCGCGAGAGCGAGCCACCATCCGGGTGGCGATCGAGCTCGACGCGTCGTTCCGCTCGCACACGCTCGGGCGCCTCGGCGTGTGGCGGTCGCCTGTGCACGATCCGGACGATGCGCGGGTGCTCGCGCGCGCCATCGCCGGGCGCGCGGGCTTCGTGCTCGTCGGGATGATGGCGTACGAGTCGCAGATCGCCGGACTGCAGAACCGGGTGCGGGGTGCCGCTCTGCGTTCGTCGGTGATCCGCTCGATGCAGGAGCGCTCGTTCGCCGAGCTACTCGAGCGACGCGGTGCCGCCGTCGAGGCGGTGCGCGCCGTCGCCCCGCTCGAGTTCGTCAACGGCGGTGGCACCGGATCGCTCCATCTCACGAGCACCGATCCGTCGGTGACCGAGATCGGAGCCGGGAGCGGACTGCTCGCGGGCCACACGTTCGACTCCTTCGCCGACTTCGAACCGGCCCCTGCCTCCGCGTGGGCGTTGGACGTGGTCAGGAGACCGAGCGTCGACCGGGTGACCGTCCTCGGCGGCGGCTGGATCGCCTCCGGACCGCCGGGTCCCGACCGGCTTCCCCGAGTGGTCTGGCCCGAAGGCCTCGAGTACGCCCGACACGAGCAGGCCGGTGAAGTGCAGACACCGCTCGCCGGTCCCGCGGCCAGGTCGATGGCGCTCGGCGACCGGGTGTGGTTCCGTCACGCGAAGTCCGGTGAACTCGGCGAGCACCTCACCGAATTCGGCATCGTCGACGACGGGGTGGTCGTCGCAACCGTTCCGACCTACCGCGGCGAGAGGAAGATGTTCCTGTGACGGCGAGAGCGAGCGCGGCGCCGGTCGACCGGCCGTGGGCCAACTGGGCCCGCAATCAGCGAGCCGTCGCGTCGAGCGTCGTGACGCCCTCGAGCATCGCCGAGGTGTCGGAGCTGGTCGTCCGCGCCGCCGCCGAGGGGCGCCGGGTCAAGCCCATCGGCGCCGGTCACAGCTTCAGCGCCATCGCCGTCCCCGTCGACGTCCAGGTCGACCTCGAGAACCTGCGCGGCCTCCTCGCCGTCGACACGGCGACGGGCACGGCCACCTTCGCCGCAGGAACGAGGCTGCGGGAGATCCCCGCCCTCCTCGCGCCGCACGGGTTGGCCATGGAGAATCTCGGCGACATCGACGAGCAGAGCATCGCGGGGGCTATCTCGACCGGAACGCACGGAAGCGGTTCGGGTTTCGGTGCGCTCGCCACCCAGGTCGTGGCCTTGACCCTCGTCACCGGCGACGGCGAGCTGCTCACCGCCGATCGCCGCACCGACCCCGAGCTGCTGCACGCCGTCGCCGTCGGGCTCGGCGCCCTCGGCATCGTCGTCGAGGTCACGCTGCAGTGCGTCCCCGCATTCGTCCTCCTCGCGCGAGAGCAGAACGAGCCGCTGGCGACGCTGATCCCCGCCCTGCACGAGCGATCGCTGCAGTCGGACCACCTCGACATCTACTGGTTCCCGCATACCGAACGCGCCCTGGTGAAGACCAACACGCGCCTCCCCGGGCACTCGACCGTGCGGCCGCCGTCCGACGCGCGGCGCTGGTTCGACGACGAGTTCCTCGGCAACACCGTCTACGGCGCGCTCTGCCGGCTGGGTGCACTCGCGCCGCAACTCGTGCCGACCATGAACCGCCTCACGAGCTCCGCCGTCGCGCAGCGGGAGTACTCCGACCGGTCCCACCGGGTGTTCGTCGCCCGGCGCACCGTCCGCTTCGTCGAACAGGAGTACGCGCTGCCCGCCGAGAACCTGGCCGAGGCGCTGGAGCGGGTCCGCGACGTCATCGACCGTCGCGGCTTCCGGATCTCCTTCCCGCTCGAGATCCGGTTCTCGGCCGGAGACGACATCTGGATGTCACCCGCGAACGGCCGCGCCACCGGCTACCTGGCCGTGCACCGCTACTTCCGCGAGCCGTACGCCGAGTACTTCGCGGCGGTCGAAGAGGTCTGCGTCGCGCTCGGCGGACGGCCGCACTGGGGCAAGTACCACACGCTCACCGCCGAGGTGCTGCAGCCGAGCTATCCGCGGTTCGAGGAGTTCGCCGCGCTGCGCGATCGGCTCGACCCGCAGCGGATCTTCTCGAACCCTTACCTTGAGCAGGTTCTCGGCAGCTGACCGCCGCGCACCGCAAACCAGGAACGTTCTGGGAGAGCGGTGGGACGCAGATCGTCGCTGAGGGTCCCTTGGCTAGGATGACGCCATGGAGATCCTCATTCCGATCCTCATCGTCGTCGCGCTCGTCGTCATCGCAGGTATCTACCTGTGGGCGACCTACAACTCGCTCGTCACGCTGGGCGTCCGCGTCGACGAGGCGTGGAGCGACATCACGGTGCAGCTGAAGCGTCGCGCCGACCTCATCCCGAACCTCATCGAGACGGTCAAGGGTTACGCCACGCACGAGCGCGGGGTGTTCGAGGCGGTGACCGCCGCGCGAGCCGAGACGCTGTCCGCGACGACCCCCGGTCAGGCCTCCGTCGCCGAGGACCACATGCAGGCCGCGCTGAAGAGCGTCTTCGCGGTCGCCGAGGCGTACCCGCAGCTGCAGGCGAGCCAGAACTTCCTCCAGCTGCAGAGCGAGCTGGTCGACACCGAGGACAAGATCCAGGCCGCCCGCCGCTTCTACAACGGCGGCGTCCGCGAGCTGAACACGAAGATCAAGGTGTTCCCGAACAACCTGTTCGCGAAGAGCCTCGGCTTCACCGAGCGCGAGTTCTTCGAGGTCTCCGAGCCGGCCGCCATCGCCGAGCCTCCCCGCGTCCAGTTCTAACACCTCACTCGCCCACTTCACCCCGTCCCGGCCCGCCGAGACGGGGTGAAGTGGGCGAGTCGCTTGTCGGTGGGGGCGGCCGGCCCTGGTGAACGGCCTCAATAGAATCCACTCATGTACAGCGCGATCGCGAAGAACAAACGCAACACGGTCTTCATCCTGCTGTTCTTCATCGTTCTGATCGGTGGACTCGGGCTGCTCGCGCAGTACATCTACGGGCGCCCCGGCGACTACTCGATCGCGATCCTCGTCGTGCTCGGTGCCATCGGCTTCGCGGCGTTCCAGTACTTCCTCGCCAGCAGTGAAGCGCTGTCGATGGCGGGAGCGGTGCCGATCCAGAAGTCGGACAACCCGCGCCTCTGGCGCATCGTCGAGAACCTGTCGATCACCACGGGAACCCCGATGCCGAAGGTCTATGTGGTCAACGATCCGGCCCCCAACGCGTTCGCGACGGGCCGCGACCCGAAGCACGCGTCGGTCGCGGCGACCACCGGGCTGCTCGACATCATGGACGACGCCGAGCTCGAGGGCGTCATGGCGCACGAGCTCGGGCACGTTCGCAACTACGACATCCGGGTCTCGATGGTCGTCTACGGGCTCGTCGTCGCGGTCGGAATCCTCTCCGACCTCCTCGCCCGGATGGCGTTCTTCGGCGGCAACCGCAACAACAACAGCAACCCGATCGTGCTCATCTTCGGGCTGGCGGCGATGATCGTCGCGCCGCTCGTCGCGAGCCTGGTGCAGCTGGCGGTGTCACGTCAGCGCGAGTACCTCGCGGACGCGACGGGCGCGCTGACGACCCGTCACCCCGAGGCGTTGGCGAGCGCGCTGCAGAAGCTGGGGGAGTACGGTCGCCCGATGCGGCGGCAGAACTCGTCTATGGCGCACCTGTGGATCGCCGACCCGATGAAACCCGGTGTCGTCGCCCGCCTCTTCGCCACCCACCCGCCGCTCGCCGACCGCATCAAGCGCCTCACCCGGATCGGCGGCGAGTTCTAGCAGCCCCGCCCGAGCCGCCCCGCCCCGCGAAGCGATACGAAGGGGGCACCGCTCCTTCGTATCGCTGCGCGGGGCGGGCGGCGGGGGAGATGACAGTCGCCAGGGTCGGGGCGAGAGTGCCGCGGCCCATCACCTCGACACGGTCGAGTCCCTGCCACTCGGCCGCCGAGGCGAGGAGGGCGGCGATGCGCTCCACATGCTGTTCGGCGGCACCGTTCTCGCTCCACGCCGACTGGACTCGCAGCACCCCCGCCTGACGGTCGCTCTTCAGGTCGACCCGGGCGACGAGCTCGTCGTCGATCAGCACGGGCAGCACGTAGTAGCCGTACTCGCGCTTCGGCTCGGGCGTGTAGATCTCGATGCGGTACCGGAACCCGAACATCCGCTCGGTGCGGTCGCGCTCCCAGACCACGGGATCGAACGGGGACAGCAGCGCAGCGGACTCGATGCGTCGAGGTACGCGAGCGTCGCGGTGACGCCAGGCTTCGAGCGGCTTGCCGCCGCGTTCCCAGCCCTTCACCGCGATCGGGATCAGCTCGCCGCTGTCTTCGAGTTCGCGCAGCGCCGTCTTCACGGCCGGACCCTTGAGCCGGTAGTAGTCGGCGAGGTCTTTCGCGGTGCCGACGCCGTGGGCGATCGCCGCGCGGCGGAGCAGTTCGCGGAACGCGTCCTCGCGGGGGATGTCGACTTCGAGGATGTCTGCGGGCAGCACCTGTTCGGCCAGTCCGTACCGTCGCTCGAACCGCGTGCGGCCGGCGGAGACGACCTCGCCCCACCAGAAGAGGTACTCGAGCCCTTCCTTCACGTCGCTCCAGCCCCACCAGGGCCCGCGGCGCTTGTTCGCGTCGTGCTCGATCTCGCTGGCCGCCATCGGCCCGTTCGCGGCGAGTTCGGCGCGCAGCCAGTCGAGCATGTCCCCGTTCGCGGCGACCCACGGGTCGGTCGCCGTGTGCTTCTCGCGGTACTGCTCCATGCGCCACCGGAACAGCGGCCAGCTCGTGACCGGCACGAAGCAGGCGACGTGGGCGAGGTACTCGACGTACCGCCCGGGAGGAGAGAACAGCTGACGGTCGAGCAGGGAGCGGTCGTACGCGCCGAGACGGGCGAAGACCGGCAGGTAGTGGCTGCGCTCGAACACGTTGACCGAGTCGATCTGCAGCAGCCCCAGTCGGTCGATGAGCCCGTTCAGTTGACGGGTGCCCGGATGCGGCACGGAGGGCCTGCCGAAGCCCTGCGCCGCGAGCGCGGTGCGCCGCGCGGCAGCCGCCGTCATCGTCTCCACCGCTGCGGTCGCCATCGCGCTCGACACTAGACCCGACGCCCGACACCGCTCCCTGACGCCCCGCCTCGAGTGCTCCGCCAGCGTGCACCCGGTGTTCACCTCTCCGTCGCTCTGCCGTAGCGGAGCGGTCCTACGTTCGGTCCGCCGGTGGTTCGCGTCCCGACCACAGCACGGGCAGCCGCCGGCCAAGAATGGAGAACCCCGTGAAGAGCATGCGCACCGCGCTCGCTTCTCTCGCCGTCCTCGGTGTCGCCGGCCTGACCCTCGCCGGCTGCTCGGCGACCCCGGCCGAAGGCACCGACGGAACCGCCGCGGCGACGGCCACCAGCCTCGCCGACTTCGGCGACATGGCCGCCCTCGAAGAGGCCGCCAAGGCCGAAGGCGCGCTCAACGTCATCGCGCTGCCCCGCAACTGGGCGAACTACGGCGAGATCCTCGACCTGTTCGCCGAGAAGTACCCCGAGATCACCATCAACGAGGCGAACCCCGACGGGTCGAGCCAGGACGAGATCGACGCCGCCACCAACCTCGAGGGCCAGGACACCGCGCCCGACGTGTTCGACCTCGGCGCCGCCGTCGCGCTCGCCAACACCGACATGTTCGCGCCGTACCAGGTAGAGACCTGGGACGACATCCCCGACGCCCTCAAGGAGCAGTCGGGCCTCTGGGTCGGCGACTACGGCGGCTACATGTCGATCGGCTACGACCCCGACGCCGTGCCGGCCCCCGAGTCGCTCGAGGACCTCCTCGGCGCCGAGTACGCGGGCAAGGTCGCGCTGAACGGCGACCCGACCCAGGCCGGCTCCGCCTTCGCAGCCGTCGGCCTCGCGTCGGTGCAGAACGGTGGATCGGTCGACGACTTCCAGCCCGGAATCGACTTCTTCAGCGAGCTGAACGCCGCGGGCAACTTCCTGAAGGTCGACCCCGACACCTCGACGATCACCTCGGGTGAGACCCCCGTCGTGTTCGACTGGGACTACCTGAACGCCGGTCTCACGGCCGAGCTCGAGGGTCAGCGCAACTGGGAGGTCGTGGTCCTGCCCGGCACCGGTTACGCCGGCTACTACAACCAGGCCATCAACAAGAACGCCCCGCACCCCGCGGCCGCGCGTCTCTGGCAGGAGTTCCTCTACAGCGATGAGGTGCAGAACCTCTGGCTGAAGGGTGGCGCCCGTCCCGTCCGCGCCGAGGCCATGGTCGAGGCCGGCACGATCGACTCCGACCTCTACGACGCGCTCCCCGAGGTTCCCGAGGAGACCGTCGTCCCCACCCAGGAGCAGTCCGAGGCGGCCGCAACGCTGCTCGGCGAGAACTGGGCCTCGGCCGTTCAGTAACGAGCCGGTCAGTAACGAAGTGACGTCGAACACCGACGCGACCGCGGCGGGGGTGCTCACAGTGAGCGCCCCCGTCTCGGGGTCGCCCGCACACGTCCCCGCCTCCGGGGACGTTCCCGCTTCGCGCAAGAACCGCGGCTGGCTCGCGAGCCTCGGCCTGCTGCCGTTCGGCGCCTACGTGGTCATCTTCCTCGCCCTGCCGACCCTGCTGGCGGTCGGCACCGGGTTCTTCGACGCCGAGGGCGCCTTCACCTTCGACAACGTCGCGGCGCTCGGTGACCCGGTCATCGTCCAAACCTTCTCGAATACCCTCCTCCTCTCGGCCGTCACCGCCGTCGTCGGCGCCATCGTCGGCGCCCTCGTCTGCTACGCACTGGTCGGCACCCGACCCGCCGGCGCGCTGCGCTCGTTCGTCGACGCCGCATCCGGTGTCCTCGCGCAGTTCGCGGGCGTCATGCTCGCCTTCGCCTTCATCGCCGTCATCGGCGCCCAGGGCGTGCTCACCCTGCTGCTGCGGGACGCTGGCCTCGACATCTACGAGGGCGGCATCTGGCTCTACGACCTGCCGGGCCTCGTGCTGCCGTACCTGTACTTCCAGATTCCGCTCATGATCATCACGTTCCTCCCCGCTCTCGAGGCGCTGAAGCCGCAGTGGGCCGAGGCCAACGCGACGCTCGGCGGATCCCGTCTCGCCTTCTGGACGAAGATCGGCATGCCCGTCCTCGCCCCGTCGTTCTTCGGCAGCCTGCTGCTGCTCTTCGCGAACGCCTTCTCGGCTTACGGCACCGCCGCCGCGCTGATCAGCCAGGGATCGCCGATCGTGCCGTTGCAGATCCGTGGAGCCCTGTCGAGCGAGGTCCTGCTCGGCCGGGCGAACCTCGCGGGCGCACTCGCGCTCGGGATGATCGTCATCATGGCGATCGTCATGTCGCTCTACGCCGTGCTGCAGCGCCGGGCGTCGAGGTGGCAGCGATGAACCCCTCGCGCGTCACCCGCATCGCCATCCTCGGCCTCGTCGGCCTGGTCTTCGCCATCCCGATCGTCGGGATGATCGCCTTCACCCTCCGCGGCGGCCTCGAGGGCGGTCTCACCCTCGACCGCTGGCTCGCGCTCTTCGACCCGGAGGAGGCGCGCGCCTACACGCCGGTCTTCCGCGGCCTCGGCAACTCGCTCGTGCTCGCTCTTGTCACGGTGCTCGTGATGCTGCTGCTTCTCGTGCCGACCATGGTGCTCGTGCGGCTGCGCTTCCCGAAAGTGCGCCCGATCATGGAGTTCCTCTGCCTGCTGCCGATCTCGGTGCCGGCCATCGTGCTCGTCGTCGGCTTGGCGCCGATCTACCAGGTGCTGTCGCGCACCTTCGGCTCCGGGATCTGGACCCTGGCGCTCGCCTACGTCGTCCTCGTGCTGCCGTTCTCCTACCGGGCCATCCAGGCGAACCTCGACGCGGTCGATGTCACCACCCTCGCCGAGGCGTCGCGCTCGCTCGGCGCGGGGTGGGTGACCACGCTGCTGCGGGTGATCCTGCCGAACCTGCGACGCGGGGTGCTCGCCGCGGCGCTCATCTCCGTCGCCGTCGTGCTCGGCGAGTTCACGTTCGCCTCGCTGCTCAGCCGCGTCAACCTGCAGACCTCGCTGCTCGTGGTGAGCAAGCAGGATCCGTTCGGTGCCGTGATCTTCACGCTCCTGGCGCTGCTGTTCGCATTCCTCCTCCTCATCGTCATCGGCCGCGTCGGCGCGGGCCGCACCTCTCGAAGGACATCGTGACCACTCTCACTCCCACCCCTTCGGCCGCGCCGTCGCAGAGCCGCTCTGCCGCCGTCGAGCTGCGCGGCGTCGTCAAGACCTACGGCGCAGCTCGTGCGCTCGACGGGATCGACCTCCGGCTGGCCCCCGGCGAGTTCATCGCCCTGCTCGGCCCCTCCGGCTGCGGCAAGACGACCGCGCTGCGCAGCCTCGCCGGGCTCGAGCGCATCGACTCGGGCGAGATCCTCATCGACGGCGACGATGTGGCGCGCATCCCCACGAACAAGCGCGACATGGGCATGGTCTTCCAGTCGTACTCGCTGTTCCCGCACATGACCTCGATTGCGAACGTCGAGTACGGGCTGCGGATGCGCAAGGTCGCCTCGGCCGAGCGACGTCAGCGCGCGCTCGAGGCGCTCGAACTGGTCGGCCTCGGCGACAAGGGGGAGCGGTTCGCGCACCAGCTCTCGGGCGGGCAGCAGCAGCGCGTCGCTCTCGCCCGCGCCCTGGTGACCCGTCCCCGCGTGCTCCTGCTCGACGAACCGCTGTCGGCGCTCGACGCGAAGGTGCGCGTGCAGCTGCGCGAACAGATCCGCCTCATCCAGCTCGAGCTCGGCATCACCACCCTCTTCGTCACCCACGACCAGGAGGAGGCGCTCGCCGTCGCCGACCGGGTCGCCGTCATGAACGCGGGCCGCATCGAGCAGCTCGGTGCCCCGGAAGAGCTGTACTCGCGGCCGGCGACCGCGTTCGTCGCCGACTTCGTGGGCACCAGCAACCGCATCCCCGGCATCGTCGACGGCGGCCGGGTCGAACTGCTGGGCGAGACCCTGCCGCTCATCGACCCCACCGAGCCGAACGGGCCCGTGCTCGCGAGCGTCCGACCCGAGGATCTGCTGCTCGGCTCGACCGGCTGGAACGGTACCGTCGTCGCGAGCAGCTTCCTCGGATCGTCGCGGCGGACGACCGTCGCGGTGGTCGGCGGGGTCGAACTGGTGGTGCAGCACGACGTCGCCGTGTCGCCCGCGGTCGGGGAGTCGGTGCGGGTCGCGCTGCGCGGCACCCCTGTGGCGGTGCGCCCCGCGTAACGGTCGGGCACCGCGCACAGTCGCTGCTCCTAAACTGAGCCGATGGTGCTGAGAGGCAGAGGCAGGGTCGGCCGCTCCGGAGATACCCCGGACGAGCCGACCGGTGAGGTGCCGCCCGACACCCTTCCCGACGGGGTGCGCATCGCGGGGGCGTGGTCGTGGCGGATCCTCGCCATCGCCGGGGTGCTCGCGATCGTCACCTTCCTGATCGTGCAGCTCCGGCTCATCGTCATCCCGCTGCTCATCGCGATGCTCTTCGCGGCGCTGCTCGTGCCGCTCGTGAATTTCCTCGTCCGGCACCGCTGGCCGAAGTGGCTCGCCATCGCGATCGCCGAGCTCGGCACCATCGCCGCCGTCACCGCGCTCGTCTGGCTCGTCGTCACCCAGGTGATCCGCGGCTTCGACGACCTGCGGCAGCAGACCATCGAGTCGTACGACCAGTTGAAGCAGTACCTGCTCGACTCGCCCCTGCACCTCACCGAGGGGCAGATCAACGACTGGGTGCAGTCGATCGTCGCGGCGATCCAGCAGGACAGCCAGGTCGTCGTCTCCGGGGCGCTGTCCGTCGGCTCGACGCTCGGCCACGTGCTGACCGGGGTGCTGCTCACCCTGTTCGCCACCCTCTTCCTGCTGATCGACGGCCGCGGTATCTGGCGGTGGATCGTGCGCCTCTTCCCGAGGCGCGCCCGCACCGCGGTCGACGGCGCAGGGCAGGCCGGGTGGCTGACCCTCGGCAACTTCGTGCGCGTCCAGATCCTCGTCGCATTCATCGACGCGGTCGGCATCGGCCTCGGCGCCTTCATCCTGCAGGTGCCGCTCGCGATCCCCATCGCCGTGCTCGTCTTCCTCGGCTCGTTCGTGCCCGTGCTCGGTGCAGTGGTGACCGGCGCGCTCGCCGTCTTCATCGCCCTCGTCTACAACGGCCTCTGGCCCGCCGTCATCATGCTCGGCGTCGTCCTGCTCGTGCAGCAGATCGAGGGTCATGTGCTGCAGCCGCTCATCATGGGCACCGCCGTGAAGGTGCACCCGCTCGCGGTTGTGCTGGCGGTCGGAAGCGGTGCAATACTGGCGGGCATCCCCGGGACTCTGTTCGCGGTGCCCGTTGTCGCCGTCGCCAACGTGATGATCAAGTACATCGTCGAAGGCCGGTGGAGGACCAACCCGAATCCCACGCTCAAGGACGTCGTACGAGAATGACTGACACCGCTGCCACGACGCGCGCGCCCGCGTTCGCCGGCCCGACTCTCGCCGAGTTCGTCGCGGCACGCGAGGTGGTCGCCTCGGCGGCGGAAGTCACCCCGCTCGAGAGTTCGCGGTATCTCGCCGATGTGCTCGGCAGCCCCGTCTATCTGAAGTGCGAGAACCTGCAGCGAACGGGGTCGTATAAGATCCGCGGCGCCTACAACCGCCTGTCGAAGCTGACCTCCGAGGAGCGCTCCCGCGGCGTCGTCGCCGCGTCCGCCGGCAATCACGCGCAGGGAGTCGCGTTCGCGGCCCGCGAGCTCGGCATCAAGGCGACGATCTTCATGCCGATCGGCGTCCCGCTGCCGAAGCTGCAGGCCACCAAGAACTACGGCGCCGAGGTGCGCCTTCAGGGTCTCACCGTCGAGGAGCCGCTGCGCGCGGCCGCCGAGTACGCCGAGGAGACCGGCGCGGTGCTGATCCCGCCGTTCGACCACCCCGACGTGGTGACCGGTCAGGGCACCCTGGGGCTCGAGATCCTCGAGCAGCGGCCCGATGTGGACACGGTCGTCGTCCCGATCGGTGGCGGCGGACTCATCGCGGGACTCGCGAGCGCGATCCGTCAACAGGCGGCGGAGTACGGGCGCGACATCCGCGTCATCGGGGTGCAGGCCGAGAACGCGGCCGCATACCCGCCGTCGCTCACCTCGGGGGAGCCGACCGTCATCGAGACCCGGCCGACGATCGCCGACGGCATCGCGGTCGCGAAGCCCGGCATCCTGAACTTCGCGATCATCCGCGACGCGGTCGACGAGGTCGTCACCGTCACCGACGACGAGACGGCGCAGGCCCTCGTGGTGCTGCTCGAACGCGCCAAGCTGGTCGTCGAACCGGCGGGCGCCGTCGGTGTCGCCGCGATCCTCGCCGGGCGGCTTCCGGAGAACCTCGGCAACACCGTCGTGGTGCTGTCGGGCGGCAACATCGACCCGCTCATGATGGAGCGGGTCATCAGCCGTGG
This sequence comes from Herbiconiux sp. L3-i23, assembly GCF_023734115.1. Taxonomy (NCBI): domain Bacteria; kingdom Bacillati; phylum Actinomycetota; class Actinomycetes; order Micrococcales; family Microbacteriaceae; genus Herbiconiux; species Herbiconiux sp. L3-i23. The sequence goes on along the minus strand of NZ_AP025737.1, from coordinate 2,477,428 downwards.
CCTCGCGGCGGGGGACCGGTACCTCAGCCTCCGCATCGGCCTGCCCGACCGCCCCGGCCAGCTGGCGATCATCTCGACGCTCATCGCCGATGCCGGAGCCAACGTCGTCGAGGTGCTGCACACTCGGCACGGTCAGGGCCTGCAGATCACCGAGGTCGAGATCGAGATCAGTGTCGAGACCCGCGGACACGAGCACGCGCAGCAGGTCATCGACCGCCTCCGCGCCGAGGGCTACGACCCCCGCACCGGCCACTAACCGAACTGCGCTCTCGTTACGCTCGTCCCGCGCTACTCGAGCCGTCTCGATACGGGCCTGGCGACCCTACTCGACGACCGGAGCAGGCGTCGTGTCTTTCGTATCGCTTCGCTCAACGAGCGGGGCGGTATCCCGGTCGTCGAGTAGCGACGGAGGAGCGTATCGAGACGGGTCGAGTAAGCGAAGCGCATCGAGACCACAGCTCCGACGCCCGAAACTGCGCTCTCGATACGCTCGTTCCTCGCTACTCGAGCCGTTTTGATACGGCGCTGGCGCGCCTACTCAACGACCGGGAGTCCGCTGGTGCCCTCCGTATCGCTGCGCTCAACGAGCGGGACCCAACCCGGTCGTTGAGTAGCGACGAAGAAGCGTATCGAAACGGGTCGAGTAAGCGAAGCGCATCGAGACCACAGCTCCGACGTCCGAAACTGCGCTCTCGATACGCTCGTTCCTCGCTACTCGAGCCGTTTTGATACGGCGCTGGCGCGCCTACTCAACGACCGGGAGTCCGCTGGTGCCCTCCGTATCGCTGCGCTCAACGAGCGGGACCCAACCCGGTCGTTGAGTAGCGACGAAGAAGCGTATCGAAACGGGTCGAGTAAGCGAAGCGCATCGAGACCACAGCTCCGAGGTCCGCAACGGTGCTCTCGGTACGCTCGTTCCTCGCTACTCGAGCCGTCTCGGTGCGCTTCGCCTACTCGACGACCGGTATGAGACCGTGCCCTTCGTATCGCTGCACTCAACGGGCGGGCTTTCCACCGGTCGTCGAGTAGCGACGAAGGAGCGTATCGAGACGGGTCGAGTAAGCGAAGCGCATCGAGACCACAGCGCGTGCGCTCTCGATACGCTCGTTCCTCGCTTACTCGAGCCGTCTTGATACGGCGCTGGCGCGCCTACTCAACGACCGGAATCGGGAGCCGTGTCCTTCGTATCGCTGCGCTCAACGAGCGGGACCCAACCCGGTCGTTGAGTAGCGACGGAGGAGCGTATCGAAACGGGTCGAGTAAGCGAAGCGCATCGAGACCAGAGCGCCGCCGCGCCGGAGTAGCCCTACGAGGTGATTGCGGCGGTGCCGCCGGACTTCAGGGCAGCGAGGCGGGCCTCGATCTCGGTCTGCTCACCGATGTCCTCGAGGCTCTCGAACTGGGCGTCGAGGCTCGACGCGGCGAGCTCCTGCTGGCCGCGCACCTTCGCCTCCTCGCGACGGATCTTGTCCTCGAAGCGGCTCACCTCGCTGGTCGGGTCCATGATGTCGATACTCTTCAGGGCATCGTGCACCTGCGACTGCGCCTGCGCGGTCTTCTGGCGGGCGTTCAGTTCGTCACGCTTCGCCGACAGCTGGTTGAGCTTCTCGCGCATCTTGTCGAGGCCCGACTTCAGCTTGTCGACGACCTCGGTCTGCGACGCGATCGTCGGCTCGGCCCCCTTCGCCTCGCTTTCGGACTGCAGCTGGCGACCCAGCGCGACCTTGGCGAGCGCGTCGAACTTGTCGGCGTCGCCGCTGTTGCCGGCCGCGCGCAGCTCGTCGGCCTTGCGGCTCGCCGCGAGAGCCTTCTGGCCCCACTCGCGAGCGTTGTCGACGTCCTCGCGGTAGTCGTCCTCGAGCAACCGCAGGTTCCCGATCGTCTGAGCGATGGCGCTCTCCGCCTCGGAGATGCTGTTCGAGTAGTCGCGGACCAGCTGATCGAGCATGAGCTGAGGGTCCTCGGCCTGGTCGAGGAGCGCGTTGATGTTGGCCTTCGCCAGCTGGGCGATACGGCCGAAGATGGACTGCTTCTGAGTCATTGACTTCCTACCTTTCACTGGGTGTTGCACGTCTGGATCCGAGTGTCGTTGTCGTGCCGGGTCAGAACCGGCCGCCTCCACGCCGTCCACCGCCGAAGCCGCCGCTGCGGCCACCGCCGCTGCGCCCGCCGCCGAAGCCGCCGCTGCGTCCGCCGCCGCCTCCGAAGCCTCCGCCGAAACCGCCGCCGCCGAAGCCGCCGCTCGAACGTCCGCCGCCGGAGAGCATGCCGCCGATGATGCCGCCGAGGATGGCACCGGCAAGGTCCCCGCCTGAGGATCCGCCACGGCCGTACGAGCCGGTGTTGTAACCGCCGCCGGGGTAGCCGGCCGAGTACTGGTCGGTGACGTCGCTGCGCGCGAGGTTCATCGCACTGGTGGCGAGGGTCGCGGCGGATCCTGCCTCGTCGAGCGCCGCGACGGGATCGGCGGCCGCGAGCATCGATGCCTCGGCGAGGTGCCGTTTCGCCTCGGACAGTCGGGCACGGGCACCATCGCGGACCTGACCGCGTCGGGCGCCGATGAACGACTCCGCCGAGTCGACCTGTCCGCGCGCACTGGCGAGACTGCGTTCGAGTGTCGCGCGGGCGCGGGCGACCTGCTCCTCGCGCTGACGTGCCGGTGCGAGGGCGGCATCGAGCCGTCGTTCGGTCTCGGCGAGGACCGACAGTGTGCCGAGCGGATCGGAGCGGCGAGGCCCCGACGGCGTCAGCTCGGCGAGAAGGGTCTGGGCCTCCCGCGTGCGCGCCGCGGTCTCGGAGTCGGCGGGGTCGGCGAGCCTCGTCGAATCGGCGACGTCCGATCGGAGGGAGTCGGCGGCGGAGTCGATGCGCTGCGCCGCAGCGTCCAGCTCACCGCCGATGTTGTCCAGCTTGTCGAGCAGGGCGGCGGCCTGAGTGAGCGACTTCCGCGCGGCTCGCACCTCGCCGATCGCGAGTCCCGCCGTACCCGCCTCGAGCGCGGACCGCGCCGCGACGATGCGCTCGCCCGCGAAGTCGAGCAGGGCACGGGTCTGTTCGGGAGCTTCCGCTACGGTGACGACGGCGTCGGGGGAGTAGCGGGCGGTGACGGCCGCGAGCATCGGGGGAGCGGCCGCCAGTCGGCTCTCGAGGGCCTGCGCCTCGCGAGCGGCGGCGTCGATCTCGCCGGGTGCGTTCCTGCTCTGCTCGCGCAGCGCGGCGAACGCGTCGGACTGGTCGTCGAGCTCCGCATCGGCGGCGCGACACAGTTCGATGATCTGGTTCGTCCACGCCCGGCGCTCGTCGTCGGAGTCGGGATGGACGTCGTCGAGCTGTTGACGCAGGGTGAATGCCTGCCGCAGCTTCGCCTTCGCGCCGTCGAGCGCGGCTCGGAACGGTTTCGCCTGCTCGTCGCCGAACTCGGCGATGGCGAAACCGAGCTCCTGCTCGCTCTTCTCGACCGCGTCGTCGAGGGCGACGAGCATCCCGCCCGCCTCGACGTCGAGGCGACGCGCCTCCTCGGCGGCCTTCGCCCGCGACCGGGACCGGTTGCGGGCGCGGATGATCAGGACGACGACGATGACGAGGGCGATGAACCCGCCGATGATGAGCACGGCGGGCACCCAGCTGAACGCGGCCGCCGCGGCCTCCTCATCGCTCGAGAGCGGGGAGCCGAGTTCGTCGGCGATGCCTTCTGCAGCACCGATCGCCGCGTCGGCCCATTGGTCCTGCCCGAGCGCGGGGATGACCCGATCGTTCTCGATGGACGCGAAGCCGCTCTCATCGATGTCGACTCCGGTGCCGATTTGGAAGCGGTACTCGCGCGCATCGACAGCGACGACGAACAGCCCGTTGCGCGCGCCGAGCCCGTTGCTCGCGGCGGTCTCGTCGAACCAGGCGTCGAAGTCCGACGGGTCGGACGGCTCGTCGATGAAGGCGACGAGCAGGGTGACGCCGGTCGTCTGCTGCAGCTCGTCGAGGGCATCCTGTACACGCGACTCGTCGCCACTGATGGCGCCGACCGAGTCGACGATGTCGGAGCCGGCGAAGTCGACGGGCGCCGAGGCCCACGCGGGCGAGACGGTCGTCAGTGCGGCGGCAGCAGCGAGCGCACCGGCGGCAAGACCGGCGCCCAGTCGGGCGAGGGTTCTGGATCCCACCCGACGACGGTATCGACGAACGCTATGAAGAAGGTGAACGACCGCCGACGATCGTGCGGTCGGTCGGAACTCCGGCTGCTCAGGCCTGGTAGGGCTCGACCTTCGTGACCTCGACGGTGATGTCGCGGCCGTTCGGTGCGGTGTAGCTCGTCTTCGAGCCGACCTTCTGACCGAGGATCGCCTGGCCGAGCGGGCTCTGCTCGCTGTAGACGTCGAGGTCGCTGTCGCCCGCGATCTCGCGGTTGCCGACGAGGAAGACGCTCTCGTCGCCCGCGATCACCGCGGTCACGACGGTGCCGAGACCGACGACGTCGCTCGCCTCGGCCTGCCCGACCTCGGCGGTGCGCAGGAGCTGGGTGAGCTGGCGGATGCGCGCCTCGATCTTGCCCTGCTCCTCCTTGGCGGCGTGGTAGCCGCCGTTCTCCTTGAGGTCGCCCTCTTCGCGCGCCGCCTCGATCTTCTTCGCGATCTCGGTGCGGCCCTCGCCCGAGAGGTGCTCGAGCTCGGCGGTGAGGCGGTCGAACGCCTCCTGGGTCAGCCAGGTCGTGGGGGTTTCCTGAGACAAAGCATCTCCTCAACTGATCAGGTGCCACCCGAGTCGGGTGGCGGGTCGCCGTCCGGCGCTGTTCTCGCGACGCCTATCGGTGTGCGTCGTTCCGTCGCCTCCGCGGGGCTCCTGGTGCGAGTGCCCCAGGGACAGCTGCATGCTCGCTCGCGAGGCGGATAGCCCAGACTAAGGGAGCCAGCAGCGGTAGATCAAGCCGGTGTTGGGCTGCATGGTGGTGCGCACCGTCTCGACGAAACCGCGGGTCCGCTCGTCGGACGGGGGCAGGTCGACGACCTTCCACCCGACGATCTCGAACTGCTCGTTGAGTGCCTGCACGGCGCAACGGACCGCGGTACCCGGGTCGACGGTCACCTGGAAGCGGGCGGTCGCGGTGCTCTCGGTGAGCTGGTAGCCGGTGTCGCGCACCTCGAGTTTCGGGGCCGTGCCGTCGAGCCCCGCCCACACGACCCAGGCGAGGAACACGAGCGCGACGGCGATCCCGGCTCCCCAGGCGATCAGTCGCCCGCGCCGACGCGAGTCGGGCGTGCGGCCGTACCGCTCGTCGAGATCGGGAGCCGGGAGGGTGCTCCCGCTACTGGTGGTCACTCTCACTCCTCGATTCGACCGGGCCTATCCTGGACTCAACGCTACCCACCCGCGCCCGAACGCGGGGGACAAGGAATTCGCCGGTGCCTCTCGCTGAGCTTCTCGCCGCCTCGATGACCCCCACCCCCGGGCCGACGACCGAGTTCGACGAGACGCTCGTGACCCCCGGTCCGCTCGGGTTCGTCTTCATCTTCGTCCTCGCCGTCGCCGCGCTGCTGCTGATCCTCGACATGACGAGGCGCGTGCGTCGTGTGCGGTATCGCGAGGAGATCCGCGCCGAGATCGCCGACGAGCAGCTCGGTGCCGATGCTGCGACGGACGACGACATCAACGAGCGCCCCCTGAACGATGACCGCCCCGAGCGCGGCGACACCGACCGGCGCTGAGCACCGGAGTCGGGTGCTCCCGCGGGAGTTCCCGGCGTGAAGCCGTGGGCTCCCCGCGTCACCCGTTGTAGGCGGGAGCGAGGGCGATGAGCAGCGTCGCCACCCAGTGGCAGCCGAACGCCAGCACGGTGCAGCTGTGGAAGATCTCGTGGAAGCCGAACCGTCCCGGGAACGGGTTCGGTCGCTTCAAGCCGTACACGACGGCGCCCGCGGTGTAGAGGATGCCGCCGACGAGGACGAGCACCATCATCGGCACGCTCGCGGCGAGCAAGTCGCCGAGATACATGACCGCGGCCCAACCGAGCGCCACGTAGATCGGCACGTACAGCCAGCGCGGCGCCGAGATCCAGAAGACCCGGAACCCGATGCCGACGAGCGCGCCGCCCCAGACGAGCGCGAGCAGGAGAAGCCCCTTCTCGGGCGGCAGCGCGAGCAGCGAGAGCGGGGTGTAGGTGCCGGCGATGAGCAGGAAGATGTTGGCGTGATCGATGCGCTTCAGCAGGCGCTTGGTCCGCGGCTTCCAGTCGAAGCGGTGATAGAGCGCCGAGTTGCCGAACAGCAGCAGCGACGTCGCCATGAAGACCGCCGACGCCGCCTTCGCCACACCGCCCTGGGCGAGGCAGATCAGCACGACGCCGAGCGCGATGGCGAGCGGGAAGGTGCCGGCGTGGATCCATCCGCGCCACGTCGGACGCACCTCGGTCGGGTGATCGATCGCGTCGTCGAGCAGCGGGATGTTCGGAAGGCCCGAGGCGTCTTCGCGATCGGCCTCCGACGCGGCGTTCTCCTCGGCGACGGCCTGCGCCGCCTGCGCCTCGAGCGGGCCCTTCCGGGAGGAGTTCGTGTCGTCGCGAGGGGTCACGGTGCTCAGCGTACGACAGCCTCCCGAGGGCGGTTCTTCGAGTTCTTCGAGGACTCGACTCGACTAACGTGTTCACGTGTCGACCGACCGCAGGAGCTCATCGCGTAACCCGCTGTACTCGCTGTATCAGCGCGAGGTGCGACGCAGCCTGCGAGGCCAATCGCTGCCGAAGCACGTCGCGATGATCCTCGACGGCAACCGCCGGTGGGCGCGTCAGCTGGGGCTCGAGTCGGCAGCGCACGGGCACCGCGCGGGGGCGGACAAGATCCGCGAGTTCCTGGTGTGGTGCGACGACCTCGGCATCGAGGTCGTCACGCTGTATCTGCTGTCGACCGACAATCTCAGCGCCCGGCATGCGGAGGAGCTGTCGGCGCTCATCGAGATCATCGCCGAGCTGGCCGACGACCTGTCGCGCTACCGCGACTGGAGGGTGAAGCACGTCGGATCCGACGAGGGGCTTCCCGAGCAGCTCGTCGAGGCATTGAGCGCCGCCGAGGCGCGGACCGCGGGAAAGAAGGGGCTGCACATCAACCTCGCAGTCGGATACGGCGGTCGGCACGAGATCGCGAACGCGATGCGCAGGATCGTCGAAGCCCACCACCTGCAGGGCGGCACCATCGAGGACCTCGCCGCCGTGCTCACTCCCGAGCTGATCAGCGAGCACCTCTACACCGGTGGTCAGCCGGACCCCGACCTCGTCATCCGCACCTCGGGCGAGCAGCGGATGTCCGACTTCATGCTGTGGCAGAGCGCGCACAGCGAGCTCTACTTCGTCGAGGCCCTCGGCCCCGACCTGCGCGAGGTCGACTTCCTCCGCGCCCTCCGCGACTACGCCAAGCGCCACCGCCGCTACGGCGGCTGACCACAAGGACGCTCCACCCACGATCCGATATTGCGGGCACGAACGCACGTTCCGGCGGGCGCACAAGCCCGCAACGTGCGTTCTCGGTGCCTTCGTCGCGTCCGGAACGCGCGACCGAGCACTGAATCCGCGGCCCCGAATCCGCCGTGTTCCCAGCCGTGGCGGGCGACGCGCCGTAGGCTCAGAAGTCAGATGGAACCTCTCGAACGCTTCACGGCCGGCTTCCCCGAAGAGCCCGGCTTCCTCAACTACGCCTCCTTCGGTCCGATCTCCGACGCGGTGACCGCCGAGAGCGACGGGTGGATGAACTCCGTCTCGCGCGCCCGATTCGGCGCCGTCGACGCGTTGCTCGAGCAGGACCGCCGTGCACGTGAAGCTGTCGCCAACCTGTTGGCGTTCCGCGCCGATCAGGTCGTCCTGCAGCCGAACACGAGCATGGGGCTCATGCACGCGATGTTCGGTCTCACCGGGCCCGTGCTGCTCTCGCCCGCCGAGTTCCCGAGTCTTCCGGTCGCCGCCGTCCGCGCGGAGCAGGCCCTCGGATCCACCGGTCCGATCTGGCTGAGCACCGACCACGGCATGGTCACCCCGGGGCAGATCCGCGATCAGCTGACCTCCACGACGGCCGCCGTCGCGGTGAGCCTCGTCGATTCGCGCACCGGCTACCTCGCCGACATCGAGGGCATCCGCCAGGTCATCGGCGACCGCCTGCTCATCGTCGACGCCATCCAGGGCGCCGGTGTCGTCGACGCGCCCTTCGCCCTGGCCGACGTCGTCGCCGGAGGCGGCCAGAAGTGGCTGCGCGCCGGCTGGGGTACCGGCTATCTGGCCCTGAGCGACCGCGCGATCGAGCGGCTCACCCCGGTCGTGTCCGGTTTCACCGGACTCGTCGAAGAGGGGCAGATCTTCGATGAGGTGCCGGGCCCCCTCCGCTCGCCGATGGCGTTCCGCGTCTCGAACCACGATCCCATCGCCGCCGCGCGCCTCGCCGCGGCCGTCGAGGACATCGCGAGCGTCGGCGTCACCGAGATCCGGGACGCCGTCGCCATCGGCGTCAGCCGGGTCATCGACATCGCCGACGAGTTCGCGCTGCCCGTCGTCTCACCCCGCAACGAGAGCGAACGGGCCGGCATCGTCGTGCTCGAGCCGCCGACCGAGCAGCTGTCGGCGCTCACCGCGTCGCTGTTCAACCACGGCGTCTCGACGACGGTGCGCGGGGGCACCGTGCGCGTCTCCGTGCACGCCGCGACATCCGAGGACACCTTCGACATGCTGAAGGCCGCGTTCACGAGCTACGCCAGCACCGTCCGCGTCTACTGACGGCTCGGCGCCCCCAGGCGGGGTTGTTCGATTCTTTACCTCCCCGTAACGAATGGGGCGCGTGTCAGACGCCTCCGCCGAGGCGCGTCGGTCGTAGCGTGTGGCCATCAGGTAGGGAACCTGATCGAAACGGCCACATAAGTACGTTTCGTTACGTCCCACCGTGGCCGGATCGCTGATTCGGGTGCGCCTCTTCCGCACCCGGGTGGGAGTGAAAAGTGGCTGCTATCGCCCGTCCTTCGTCCGGCACCTCCCTTTCGGCCTCATCGCCGACGAGCGTTCAGCAGGGGGAGCGGACGTACGTCCTCGACACCTCCGTGCTGCTCTCCGATCCGGGAGCGTTGCACCGGTTCGCGGAGCACGCGGTCGTCCTGCCGGTCATCGTCGTCACCGAGCTGGAGGGCAAGCGCCACGACCCCGAGATCGGCTACTTCGCGCGCAAAGCGCTGCGCAACCTCGACGACCTCCGCGTGGAGCACGAACGCCTCGACCTGCCCATGGCGATCGGCGACCAGGGCGGCACCATACGGGTGGAGCTGAACCACTCCAACATGGCGGTGCTGCCGTCGGGTCTGCAGCTCGGCGACAACGACTCGCGCATCCTCGCGGTCGCGATGAATCTCAAGAACGACGGCCTCGACGTCGTGGTCGTGTCGAAGGATCTGCCGATGCGCGTCAAGGCCGCATCGATCGGCCTCGCCGCCGAGGAGTACCGCGCGGAGCTCGCGCCCGACACCGGATACACCGGCCTCGCCGGGCTGCACCTCAGCGGCAGCCAGATCAACGATCTGTACGAGGAGGAGACCCTCGTCACCGACGCGGTGATGGGGGAGCCGATCAACACAGGACTCGTCATCACCTCCGAGCGCGGCTCGGCGCTCGGCCGCGTCACCGGCAAGAACGAGCTGCGGCTCGTTCGCGGCGACCGCGAACTCTTCGGCCTGCACGGGCGGTCGGCCGAGCAGCGGCTCGCGATCGACATGCTCCTCGACCCCGAGATCGGCATCATCTCCCTCGGAGGCAGCGCGGGAACCGGAAAGTCGGCGCTCGCGCTCTGCGCCGGCCTCGAGGCGGTGCTCGAGAAGCAGCAGCACCGCAAGATCATGGTGTTCCGCCCGCTCTACGCAGTCGGTGGCCAGGAGCTCGGATTCCTGCCCGGCGACCAGGGCGAGAAGATGAACCCCTGGGGTCAGGCGGTCTTCGACACCCTCGGTGCGCTGGTGTCGCCGAACGTGCTCGAGGAGGTCGTCGAACGGGGGATCCTCGAGGTGCTTCCCCTCACGCACATCCGCGGACGCTCGCTGCACGACGCGTTCGTCATCGTCGACGAGGCTCAGTCGCTCGAGCGCAATGTGCTGCTCACGGTGCTGTCGCGCATCGGCCAGAACTCGCGCGTGGTGCTGACGCACGACGTCGCGCAGCGCGACAACCTCCGGGTCGGCCGCCACGATGGTGTCGCGAGCGTCATCGAGACCCTGAAAGGGCACCCGCTGTTCGGTCACATCACCCTGACGCGCAGTGAGCGCTCGGCGATCGCCGCCCTGGTCACGGAGATGCTGGAGCAGAACGAACTCAACTAACCGCCGAGATCCGATATTGCGGGCATGAACGCACTGGGCCCCTCGTCGCCCGTTCGCGGCGAGGGATCCGGCACGGCGTGTCGGCCGGAACGTGCGTTCTCGTAACGCATTGCGTCCGTGCGCGATGGACGGGTACGGAGCCGTGCCACTTTCAGCTTGAGTAGGCACCCTGTCGGCATGCGCACTCGGCACCCGAAGCCCGACCCCATCCGCTCTGGACAGGAGTCCGTCTGGGACTACCCACGCCCGCCTCGAGTGGAGCCGACCACTGAAGAGATCGTGATCGTTCTCGGCGGCCAGGTGGTCGCCCGCTCGAACCGCGCGGTCCGGGTACTGGAAACCAGCCATCCGCCGGTCTACTACCTCCCCGCCGACGACTTCGCCGACGGGGCGCTCCGGACGGCGCCCGGTGCCTCGTGGTGCGAATACAAGGGCGAGGCGGGGTATCTCGACGTCGTGGCAGGTGACGTCGTCGCCGCGGGCGCTGGATGGACGTACCCGGACCCCAGTCATGGCTTCGAACGGCTGCAAGGCATGGTCGCCGTGTACCCGGGAAAAGTGGACCGCGTCACGGTCGGCGGCGAAGTCGTCCGACCGCAAGCGGGCGGGTTCTACGGAGGCTGGATCACGGACAGAGTCGTCGGACCGTTCAAGGGCGAGCCGGGCACCGCTGGATGGTGAGCGTTCGGACATGCACGAGAACGCACGTTCCGGCTGACACGCCGAGCCGGAACGTGCGTTTATGCCCGCAATATCGGATCTCGTCGCGAGCGTGTGGTGCGCGCTCGCCCGGAACGCCCTACTCGGTCAGGAGGAGGGGCGGGTCATGCTGAGGACGTCGAGAGACTTGTCGAGCTGCTCCTCGGTGACCTCGCCGCGCTCGACGTAGCCGAGGTCGATGACCGCCTCGCGGATGGTCTGCTTCGTCGCGACCGCGTGCTTCGCCACCTTCGCCGCCGCCTCGTAACCGATGACCCGGTTGAGCGGGGTGACGATCGACGGAGACGACTCGGCGAGGGCGCGGGCGCGTTCCTCGTTCACGACCAGCCCGTCGACGGTCTTGTCGGCGAGCAGGCGCGACGCGCTCGAGAGCAGACGGATCGACTCGAGCAGCGCAGTGCCCATCACCGGGATCGCCACATTGAGCTCGAACAGGCCGGAAGCGCCCGACCAGGCGATGGTCGCGTCGTTGCCGATGACCCGCGCCGCGACCATGAGCACGGCCTCGGGGATTACCGGGTTGACCTTGCCCGGCATGATCGACGAACCCGGCTGCAGGTCGGGGATGTGCAGCTCGCCGAGACCCGTGTTCGGGCCCGAGCCCATCCACCGGATGTCGTTGCAGATCTTGGTGAGGCTGACGGCGAGCACGCGCAGCGCGCCGGACGCCTCGACGAGCGCGTCGCGGGCGCCCTGAGCCTCGAAATGATCGGCGGCCTCGGTGATCGGCAGGCCGGTGTCTTCGGCGAGGATCGCGATGACGCGCTGGGGGAAGCCGGCGGGCGTGTTGATGCCCGTGCCGGTCGCGGTGCCGCCGAGGGGCACCTCGGCGACGCGCGGCACGGCCGATTGGATGCGGTCGATCGCGAGTCGGATCTGGCGCGCGTATCCGCCGAACTCCTGCCCGAAGGTCACCGGGGTGGCGTCCATCAGGTGGGTGCGGCCGGACTTCACGACCTGCGACCAGGCGGCGGTCTTCGTCTCGAGCGACTCTGCGAGGTGTTCGAGCGAGGGGACGAGGTCGCGCAGCAGCGCGTCGGTCACCGCGATGTGCACGGAGGTGGGGAACACGTCGTTCGACGACTGCGACGCGTTGACGTGGTCGTTCGGGTGCACCGTGGAGCCGAGGCCGGCGGTGGCGAGGGTGCCGAGGACCTCGTTCATGTTCATGTTCGACGACGTGCCGCTGCCGGTCTGGTACACGTCGATCGGGAACTCGTCGAAGTGCCCGCCCGCGATCACCTTGTCGGCGGCCGCGACGATCGCGTCGGCCTTGTCGCGGTCGAGCACACCGAGCTCGGCGTTGGTCAGCGCCGCTGCGCGCTTGATGCGCGCGAGCGCGACGATCTGCGCGTCCTCGAGGCGGTCACCCGAGATCGGGAAGTTCTCGACGGCGCGCTGCGTCTGAGCGGCGTAGAGCGCGTCGACCGGAACCCGCACCTCGCCCATCGTGTCGTGCTCGATGCGGTACTGGGAATCCACCACTGTGTGGCCTTTCGTGAGGGGGCTGTTTCAGGCGACGTCGCCGAGCACGACATCGGCTTCCACCCGGCCGTCGGCCAGGTGGTAGTCGGCTCCGACGATGGCAAGGGTACCGGCGGCGACCGCCTCGGAGATGAGCTCGGACCCGGCGAGGAGTGCCGCGACGGTGTCGCGCAGGTGGGTGCGGCCGACCAGGTCTACGTCGAGGTGCTCGATGTCGATGGTGCCGTCTTCGGCCGTGACGCCGACCGCCCTCACGGCGGGCACGATCTCGGAGACGAGGCTCTTGATGTGCGCCGGCAGCAGGGGAGCGTTCGGCCCCTGCGAGTCGACAGCGGCGCGGACCGCCCCGCACTCGTCGTGACGGAGCACGACGATGAGCGGCACCTGCAACACGGCGACCGCGTACTCGAGCGAGCCGATGACCGAGCTCGAGATGACCTGTCCCGCGTTGCGGACGACGAAGAGGTCGCCGAGTCCGAGGTCGAAGATGATCTCGGCCGCCAGCCGCGAGTCGCTGCACCCGAACAGAGCCGCTGCGGGTGTCTGTGCCACGGCGATCTCGGTGCGGCGCTCGACGTCTTGACGCGGATGCGCGGGGACGCCGTCGACGAATCGTTCGTTGCCCGACTTCATCTGGGTCCACGCGTCGGCGGGAGTGGGCTTGGTCATGCGCGCACCTGCTTCGTCACGGTTTCTGCGAGCTCCTCGGCTTCGGATGGGTCTGCGGTTCCGTAGATGACGAACACGTCGCCGCCGTCTTCGAGCGCGAGTGCGTACTCGAGGTTGCCGCGCCCGTCTTCGTCTCGGTGGTCGTACACGGTCCATTCGGCGCCGCCGATGTCGGTGGTGCCGGTGGCGAGGGAGCCGTCGAGCACCGCCGACAGCCAACTCGGGTTCGCGTCGAGGCCTTGCGAGAATCCCACGAAGTCGCGCTCGGCCGTGATGAAGCCGACGTACCAGCTCGTCACGCCGTCGGCGGCCCCGGTGCGCAGCTCTGCCACATTCGAGGACCACGTGTCGGGCACGTCGGGCACGACGAGGGGCTCGCCCACATCGGCCGAAGCCTGCTCGGCCGTCGCCCGATAGTCGACATCGCGGAGCTGTTCGACATCGCCGCGCGGCACGATGAGTACCAGGAGGACCACGATGCCGAGGCTCGCGACCAACGCGAGGACGAGATTGCGAGTGGTCTGGCGATCGCGGTGGTTGCGGCTGTTCTGCGCCTTGCGCGCAGCGGTCTCGTCGGGAGTCTCAGGGCGACCGAGCTCGGCCACGATGGCCGGCGGACGCTCGCGGCGGCTCATCAGCGACCGTCTCCGGAACCGGTGCCCTGCTGCGCGGCGCGAGCGGCGTCGAGGCGTTGACGCGCACCGATCAGCCACTCCTCGCACCGGCGCGCGAGCGCCTCGCCGCGCTCCCACAGTTCGAGGGAGCGTTCGAGGGTCTCGGCGCCCTGCTCGAGCTCGCCGACCACGTGCACGAGTTCGTCGCGCGCCTGCTCGTAGCTGAGCTGTTCGACGGGAACCGGGGGCGTTGCGGGCATGGCCTCCATCTTAACGAGCGCCACCGACGCCGGCCTGCGCCGCGTCGGTCGCCGAGCCGCTGTCGACGGCGCCCGTGCTGGTCGCGCCGATCGTGCCGTCGGTGAGTCGCAGATGCAGGGCCGCCCCGGCCGGTGCGTCGGACACCCCGCGGACCACGTGCCCCTCGTCGGTGAGAGCGATGGCGTAGCCGCGCGCGAGGGTGCTGTGCGGTGAGAGCGCGGTGAGGCGGCCCTTCAGCTCGCTCGTCACGTTGTCGGCTCGTTCGATCGCGCGGGTAGCGAGCTCGGAGCCGCGGGCCACCCAACGGGTCAGCTCGTCGGCGCGCGTGTCGACGATCCAGGTGGTGCGCGCGAGCGCGGGGCGGGAGCGGAGGGCCGCGATGCGGTCGACCTCGATGGACACGCGGTGGGTGACGCGGCTGCGGATGCGTGCCCGCGCCTGCTCGACACGCGCCAGCTCTTCCGAGACGTCGGGGATGACCCGCTTCGCCGCGTCGGTCGGCGTGGAAGCGCGAAGGTCGGCGACCTCGTCGAGAAGGGGACGGTCGGCCTCGTGACCGATGGCGCTGACCACCGGCGTCGAGCACTCCGCGACCGCACGCATCAGCGCCTCGTCGCTGAACGGCAGGAGGTTCTGGAAGTCGCCGCCGCCGCGCGCGACGATGATGACCTCGACCTCGGGATCGGCGTCGAGGCGGCGGACGGCGGCCGCGACCTCGCGCGCCGACCGATCGCCCTGCACCGCCGCGTAGACGGTGCGGAAGGTGACCGCGGGCCAGCGCAGGTGCGCGTTGCGCAGCACGTCCTTCTCGGCGTCGGAGTCGCGACCCGTGACCAGGCCCACGACGCCGGGGAGGAAAGGCAGCGGTTTCTTGCGCTCCGCCGCGAAAAGCCCTTCCGCCGCGAGAGTGGCGCGCAGGCGCTCGAGCCGCTCGAGCAGGTCGCCGAGCCCCACGTGCTTCATGTCGAAGACCTGCATGGTGAGGCTGCCGCCCTTGAGCCAGTAGCTCGGCTTGATCAGCGCCACCACCCGGTCGCCCTGCTTCAGGTCCGACGGGATGCGCGACTTGACCGACGACCAGATCGTGAAGCCGACGGTCACGTCGGCGTCGGGGTCTTTCAGCTTGCCGTAGACGTTGCCGCCCGAGATGCCCCACTGGGTGATCTCGCCCTCGACCCATGCCGAGCCGAGCCGGTCGAGATAGCCCTTGAGCTTGGCGGCGAGCAGGCCGACCGGCCACGGGGCGTCGGCGGTGGGAGGGGCGTCGGTCATCGGTGCCGCTTTCTCGTGAGCGCCCCGTGCGGGGCGACTGTCGTTGCCAGGCTGCTCATCACCCACGGCACTTACAATCGAGGGGTGAGCAACGCCACGATCGGACTCGGGATGCCGCGCGTCCCGGCGACGGCTGCACCGGATTCCGGCGTCACGAGCGGGCCCGATTCGCGGAACAGATTAGTCGACACCCCCGTCACCGGTTCCAAGCGGGTGCTGCTGGCCGCGCCCCGCGGCTACTGCGCCGGCGTCGACCGGGCGGTCATCGCGGTCGAGAAGGCCCTCGAGCACTACGGTGCGCCGGTGTACGTGCGCAAGCAGATCGTGCACAACATCCACGTCGTCACCGAGCTCGAGAAGAAGGGCGCCGTCTTCGTCGACGAGGTCGACGAGGTGCCGCAGGGCGAGCACATCGTCTTCAGCGCCCACGGAGTCTCGCCCGCCGTCGTCCAGGGCGCCGCGGACCGCGGGCTGCACGCCATCGACGCCACCTGCCCGCTCGTCACCAAGGTGCACCGCGAGGCCGTGCGATTCGCGCGGGACGACTTCGAGATCCTGCTCGTCGGCCACGAGGGCCACGAAGAGGTCGAGGGGACCGCGGGGGAGGCACCCGATCACGTGACACTCGTCGGGTCGCCCGACGAGGTCAACACCGTCGTCGTGAAGGACCCGGACAAGGTGGTGTGGCTGTCGCAGACCACGCTGTCGGTCGACGAGACGATGGAGACGGTCCGCCGCCTGCGCGAGCGCTTCCCGAACCTTCAGGACCCGCCGAGCGACGACATCTGCTACGCCACCCAGAACCGCCAGGTCGCCATCAAGAAGGTGGCGCGCGACGCCGACCTCGTGATCGTCGTCGGATCCTCGAACTCGTCCAACTCGGTGCGCCTCGTCGAGGTCGCGCTCGAGTACGGCGCCAAGGCCGCGTATCGCGTCGACTACGCCAGCGAGGTCAAGCAGGAGTGGCTCGACGGGGTCGAGACGGTCGGCGTCACCAGCGGCGCCTCGGTGCCCGAAGAGCTCGTGCAGGAGCTCCTCGACGAGCTCGCGGGTGCCGGATACGGCGACGTCGAGACCGTCACCACGGCAGAGGAGGACCTCGTCTTCTCGCTGCCCAAGGAGCTGCGCCGCGACATCAGCGGCAAGCAGGACTCCCGTGCCCTCGGCGGGCGCGGCCGCGCGCAGGCGCTGCCGTCGACCGGGGCGGACGGGCCGCGCGCGTGAGCGATCGACCGACCTCCGGTCCCGCTCCGCGTTGGGGCGAGTACGCGCCGGTGCCCGACCCGCCGGCGCCCGAGAAGCCCGAGCCGCAGGAGACGGTGCCGCCGCAGCCGCCGGCCGAAGATGCTGCCGCCGACTCCGCGGGCGGTCGTCGCTGGGATCGCATCCTCAGCTACGGACTGCTCGTGCTGGCCGCCTTCAATGTGATCACCGGCATCCCCCCGATGCTCGATCTCGCCGGAACCCTGCAGAGCACCTACACGGCGGCCGGGTTGGGTGCGTACACCTCCGACTCGCTCGCCTCGAGCATCGGCGTCGCCATCAACATCACCCAGGTGCTGCTGCTGCTCGCCGCCGTCGCACTGACACTTGCGAACCTGCGCCGCGGCCGCATCTCGTTCTGGATCCCGCTCAGCGCGGGGGTGGTCGCGACGCTCGTGATGATGGTGCTGCTCGCGTTCGCGATCTTCGGCGACCCGGGCTTCGCGGCTTACGTCGACCAGCAGATGCAGGACGCCGCCACCACAGCGCCCTGACCCGACCCGTCCGGCAGGCCTGCCGACGCTCCGGCCCTCCCCGCCGTGTGCACGGATCAGGATCGTGTGCACGGATCAGGAGATCGCGCGCGGATCAGGACCGATCCGGCCCTGCTGATCGGCGTGTCGGCCTGTGGGTCCTGATCCGTGCACGCAGGGGGCCCGCGGTGGCCTGACCCCTGAACGACGAAGGCCCGCCCCACGAATGGGACGGGCCTTCAGCAGAGGGGACTGCTGGTCAGCTCTGCGACTTGCCGTACGAGCCGAGCTCTTGGGTCGCCTCGACGACGCGGGCCGCCATGGCGGTCTCGGCGATCTTGCCCCAGCTGCGCGGGTCGTAGACCTTCTTGTTGCCGACCTCGCCGTCGACCTTCAGCACGCTGTCGTAATTGCGGAACATCGTGTCGGCGATCGAGCGGGTGAAGGCGTACTGGGTGTCGGTGTCGATGTTCATCTTGACGACACCGTTCGAGACGGCCTCGGCGATCTCCTCTTGAGTCGAGCCCGAGCCGCCGTGGAAGACGAGGTCGAGCGGCTTGGGGCCGTGACCGTACTTCTCGGCGAGCCCGGCCTGGATCTGCCCGAGGAGCTCGGGGCGCAGGCGGACGTTGCCCGGCTTGTAGACGCCGTGCACGTTGCCGAAGGTGAGGGCTGCCATGTAGCGGCCGTTCTCGCCGAGCCCGAGCGCCTCGACGGTCTGGATCGCGTCGTCGAGGGTCGTGTAGAGGTGCTCGTTGATCTCGTGGCTGACGCCGTCCTCTTCGCCGCCGACGACGCCGATCTCGACCTCGAGGATGGCGCCGATCGCCTTGGTGCGCTTGATCATGTCCTGCGCGACTTCGAGGTTCTCCGGCAGCGGCACGGCGGATCCGTCCCACATGTGCGACTGGAAGATCGGGTTGCGACCCGCCTTGACCTCGTCCTCGGAGGCGGCGATGAGGGGCAGCACGAAGCCCTCGAGCGCCGGCTTCGGGCAGTGGTCGGTGTGGAGGGCCACCGTGATGGGGTAGTTCTTCGCGACCTCGGTCGCGAACTTCGCGAAGGCGAGCGCACCCGCGGCGCGGTTCTTCACCGTGTGGCCGGCGAAGTAGTCGGCGCCACCGGTGGTGACCTGGATGATGCCGTCGGAGCCGGCCTCGGTGAGTCCCTGCAGCACCGAGTTGATCGTCTGCGAGGAGGAGACGTTGATCGCGGGGTAGGCGAAGCCGTCGTTCTTGGCGCGGTCGAGCATCTCCGCGTACTGGTCGGGCGTTGCGATGGGCATGGAATCTCTCCTGAGTGTCCCTGGGGCCGCTGACGCGGTTCCGTTCGAGTCTACTGAGCGCCCCCACCCCTGCCTCGGGACGATGGTCACAGCTATGGTGATCGTGGCGGTCGATGCCGACCGGCTCCCGAAGGAGGGCGACCGTGGACGATCCGAAGAATCTCGTGTATTCGCACCCCGATCGGAATCTCGCGATGGAGCTGGTGCGCGCCACCGAGGCCGCCGCCATCCGCGCGGTGCCGTTCATCGGTCGCGGTGACAAGAACGCCGCCGACAAGGCCGCGGTGGATGCGATGCGCAAGTTCCTCGGCACCGTCAACTTCGACGGCGTCGTCGTGATCGGCGAGGGCGAGAAGGACAAGGCGCCGATGCTCTTCAACGGCGAGCACGTGGGGAACGGGCGCGGACCCTCGTGCGATATCGCCGTCGATCCGATCGACGGCACCTCGCTGACGGCCGCCGGGCGCCCGAACGCGCTGTCGATGATCGCGGTGTCCGACCGCGGATCCATGCTCGACGCCTCCAGCGTGTTCTACATGGACAAAATCGTCTGCGGCGCTGAGGGGATCGGCGTCGTGGATATCCGCAAGCCGATCGGCGAGAACATCCGTGCGCTCGCGAAGGCGAAGGGCAAGGACGTGGGCGACATCGTCGTCGCGGTGCTCGACCGGCCGCGGCACGAGCGGCTCGTGGCCGATATCCGTGAGGCCGGGGCCGGAACTCGGCTGCTGCTCGACGGTGACGTCGCGGGTGGCATCAACGCGGCCCGGTACGAGACGCGCATCGACCTCTGCGTCGGCACCGGTGGCAGCCCCGAGGGCGTCGCGACCGCGTGCGCGATCAAGGCTCTCGGCGGATTCATCCAGGGGCGGCTCGCGCCGCGCGACGACGTCGAACGCGAGAACGGACTCGCCGCCGGGCTGAAGTTCGACCACGTATACGAGGCCGACGAGCTGGTGCGCAGCGAGAACACGTTCTTCGTGGCGACGGGAGTCACCGACGGCGGACTGGTCGAGGGTGTCCGCAAACTCGGACCGATCATCCGCACCGAATCGATCGTCCTGCGCTCGCGCTCGGGCACGATCCGACGCGTGATCGCCGACCACCTCGCCGAGAAGTGGATCTGATTCGCCCACTTCACCCCTTCCCGCGGCCTGCGCACGGGTCGAAGTGGGCGACTGAGGTGCCGAGTTCTGCGGGTGTTTCGCGCTGAACACCCGCAGATCTGGGTACCTCGTTCGGGCTGAGGCGCCGTGAGCCTGCTCGTGCCCGGGCTGAGTTGCCCACTTCACCCCGTGTTGTGGTCTGTGGACGGGGCGAAGTGGGCGAGTCAGCAGGGGGCCAATGCGGTCGAGGTGCCGAGTTCTGTGGGTGTTTCGCGCTGAACACCCGCAGATCTGGGCACCTCGTCCCTGCTCAGGCGCAGTGGTCCCGCTCGCGCCCGGGTTGAGTTGCCCACTTCGCCCCGTGATGCGGTCTGTGGACGGGGCGAAGTGGACGAGTCAGCAGGGCACCTCGGCCCGGCTGAGCGCCGCCAGCCGAGTCAGCAGGTCGGCGCGGAGCGTCAGGCGGACTTGGCTTCGTCCTCCGGCGCGGCGTCGATGGCCTCGGCCGAGAAGTCGATCAGTTCGGGCTGGTGCGGGGAGACCGCGTCGAGTTCGAGGGCGACCCGATCGCTGGGCTTCGCCGCCGGCTTCGACGCGGCCGCGGCGGCTGCTGCGGAGGAGTCGCCGGAGCTGGTCAGCTCGAAGGCGGTCAGCTCGCGCGGAGCCTCCTCGATGCCGTCGAGCGCGGGCAGGATCTTCGACTCGTCCAGTGCGTTCAGCTTGCGGGCCGACGGCAGCACCTGGCGCTCGAGCGAGCCCACGAAGCTGTTGTAGGTCTTGACACTGCTCTCGATCGAGCGGCCGAGCTTCGCGATGTGGTTCGCCATCGTCGACAGGCGGCCGTACAGCTCGCGGCTCAGGTCGAACAGACTCTTCGCCTCTTGCGTGACGACGTCCTGCTGCCAGCTGAATGCCACGGTCTTGAGCACCGACCACAGCGTCACCGGCGACGACAGCGCCACACGGCGGGCGAACGCGTACTCCATGATCGTCGGGTCTGCCTCGAGTGCCGACGAGACCAGCGACTCGCTCGGGATGAAGGCGATGACCATCTCGGGGCTGGCGTCGAGGCCCTCCCAGTAGGTCTTGCTGCCGAGAGTGTTGATGTGGTCGCGGACCGCCTTCACGTGCGCCTTGAGCAGGGTCGCCTTGCGAGCCAGCTCGGCGTCGCTCGCGGTCGCCGGGATGGCGGCGGCTTCGAGGTAGGAGTTGAACGGAACCTTCGCGTCGACCGCGATGCTCTTGCCGCCCGGCAGGTTGATGACCATGTCAGGGCGACCGGCGCCCGCGTCGGTGCTGATGCTCGCCTGCACGTCGAAGTCGACGCGGTGCAGTAGACCGGCGGCCTCGACGACGCTGCGCAGCTGAGTCTCGCCCCACACTCCGCGGGTGCTGTTGGAGCGCAGTGCGGAGGCGAGCGACTCGGCGGTGCTGCGCAGGCGCTCCTCGGACTCGGCGGCCGTGCGCAGCTGCTGCGCGATCTCGCCGTGCTGCAGCGAACGCTGGGTCTCGATATCGGCGACCTTCGCCTGCATGGTGCGCAGCGACTCCTGCACCGGCGTCAGTGCCTGCAGCACCTTGCTCTCGATGGCGTCGCGCTGCTTCTGCTCGGTCTGCTCGCGCTGGTGACGCTCGACCAGGTCGCGGTAGCGGTCGTGGTGTCCGCCGATCTCGCGCTGCAGGCCGTCGACCTCGGAGCGGAGCCCGGCGATCTGCGCCTGGAGTCGCGCGTGGGTCTCGGCCGCGCGAGCCGACTCGTCGTTGCGCAGTGCGATGTGGTCGCGCTCGATCGCCGCCCGCAGGCTCGCCTCTTCGGCCCGCAGCTGGGCGAGCTCGGCGCCGTGCCGCAGCTCGACGACCGCGGGGTCTTCACCCACGACCTGCGCAGGGCGCGCGCGGTTCGCGAGCATCCAGCCGACCAGGCCGCCGAGCGCGATGCCGACGATCAGGCTGACGATGAGGGTGACGACGATCTCCATGTCCGTCAGTGTCTCCCGTGCCTCGGACATCGGCACCGTCGGCGCGCCACCCGTCCCCGAGAACCGCTGAGGCGACTCGCCCACTTCACTCCGTCCGCAGCGCCGGACACGGGGTGGACTGGCGAGTCAGCCGGCGGGAGCCGGGGCCGGCTCGGCGACGTGCTTCGGCATGAACGCCGAGGCGACGAGCAGGGCGACGGCGATCGCGGTGATCACAAGGAAGACCGTGTGCATGCCGGACGCCAGCTCCGCGGGCGACGGCGTCGACGTCGCGTCACCGGCGGCGCCGTTGACGATGGCCCCGAAGATCGCCACGCCGACAGCGCTGCCGATCGACCGGGCGAACATGTTCGCACCGGTGACGACGCCACGGGCGCTCCAGTCGACGCTCGTCTGCGCGGCGATCAGCGCGGGCGCGGCGACGAGGCCCATGCCGAGGCCGACGATGAGGCAGAACAGCGCCACCTCCCACACCTGCGACGCTTCGCCGAGCAGCAGCATGAGGGCCGTCCCGACCACGACGAACCCGGACCCGATCAGGGTCGTGATGCGGAAGCCGAACGGCAGGTAGAGGCGCCCGGCGAGCGACGCCGCGACCGGCCAGCCGAGGGTTAGCACGGCGAGCGAGAACCCGGCGATGACCGCGGAGGCGCTCAGCACCTCCTGCGAGAAGGTCGGGATGTACGACGAGAGACCGAGGGTGATCGCGCCGACGCCCATCGAGACGATGCTGCTGGCGACGAGCACGCGACGGCGGAAGATCCAGAGGGGCAGGATCGGGTGCTCGACCTTGCGTTCGACGAGCACGAACGCGACGAGGAGCAGCGCGGAGGCGGCGAAGATCCCGAAGCTGATCGGTGCATCCCACGCCCACGACTCGCCTCCCTCGAGCAGTCCGAGGATCAGCAGCGACGTGCCGGCGGCGAGCAGCGCCGCGCCGAGGTAGTCGATGCGCTGCGTGCCGCGCTCGACCTTCTCGGAGTAGTTGCGCCACAGGATGAACCCGGCGACGAGGCACAGGGGGATGTTGACGAAGAAGATCCAGCGCCACGACAGGAAGTCGGCGAACACGCCGCCGAGGGCAGGGCCGACGACCGACGAGATGCCCCACACGCTCGCGATGTATCCCTGCGCGACGGCCCGCTCGCGCAGCGTGTAGATGTCGCCGGCGATCGTGATGCTGATCGGCTGGATCGCGCCGGCGCCGAGCCCTTGCAGCAGGCGGAAGACGATGAGCGCCGGCATGCTCCACGCGAACCCGCAGAGCACCGAGGCGAGCAGGAAGAGTCCGATGCCGAACAGCATGACGGGCTTGCGGCCGAGCACGTCGGCGAGGCGGCCCGCGATGGGGGTGGACACGGCCTGGGCGAGCAGGTAGATCGAGAACAGCCACGGGAACTGCGAGAACCCGCCGAGGTCGTCGACGATCGCGGGCACCGCGGTGGCGAGGATGGTCGCGTCGAGCGCGACGAGCGCGGTGCTCAGCATGAGCGCCAGCAGGATGGGTCCGCGATCGGATCGCAGACCGACCGACGCCCGCGAGATCCGTTCGGCGGGTGCGGGGTCGCTTCGCGGTTCAGTCACGAGGAATTCCAGCACCCATCGGGCTCACCCTATTCCCGTCTCCCTGGGCTCCAGACGGGAGTCGAGCGGAGGCCGGCGAGCGATGCGCCGGGTCAGGCGACGGCGGCCACTTCCACTGCCGACGCCACAGGCGCTACCGGCACGACGGGCTCGACGATCGGGGTGCCGATGCGGCCCAGCTTCGCCTTCGTGATCGCCGCCAGGTCGTGGATGCTGTCGACCCCGTGCCGCTTCGCCGCGTGCACCATGATCGCGGCGCACGCCTCGGAGTCGGCGAGGGCGTCGTGGTGGCGGAAGTCCTCGAAGCCGGCGGCCATCGCGGCGACGGGCAGCTTGTACGAGTCGAGGTGGTAGGTGCGGCGCGCGACCTGCAGGCTGCAGACGTACGAGTAGCTGGGGGTGACGAGCCCGCTCGCCTCGCACGCCGCCTTGATGACGGTCATGTCGAATCCGGCGTTGTGGGCCACGAATACGTCGTCGCCGGCGAAGGCGACGAGGTCGTCGAGCTGGTCGGCCCAGCGCAGGGCATCGGCGATCTGCCACTCCTCGATGCCGTGGATGCGGGTGTTCCATTCCGAGAACCAGTCGTGCGGAGCCGGCGGGCGGATGAACCACGACGCCGTGTCGACGACGCGACCGTCGCGCACCTTCACGAGCCCGACGGAGCATGCCGAAGCGCTCGAACGGTTGGCGGTCTCGAAGTCGATCGCGGTGAAATCCATCGGCACGGGTCGACTCTCACACGCGCCTCGGACGCCGCCGGGTCGCCTCGCCGCGTTCCCGGCGACCGCCGGGCGTGTCGATCGCGGTGTCAGGATTGACTTCCGAACGTCGTCGACAGGGAGACCGCATGAACGAGTACGCCGGGGTCTGGGATTCGCTGACCGCCGACGAGCTGCGCGGCCGGGGCAGCGTGAAGTGGGACCACGAGCACCCCGACGTGCTCGGCGCGTGGGTGGCCGAGATGGACTTCGGCACCGCGCCCGCCGTGATCGACGCGTGGCAGGAGTCGGCGCGGCGCTTCGAGTTCGGCTACCCGTCGGCGGCGATGGTGCGCGAGATGGCGGAGGCGACCGCCGAGTGGTACGCGCACCGCTACGACACCGAGATCGACGTCGCCGATGTCGCCCCGATCGCCGACGTGATCCGCGGACTCGAACTCGCGATCACCGAGTTCTCGGCCCCGGGCGCGCCCGTCATCGTGCCGACGCCCGCCTACATGCCCTTCCTCTTCGTGCCCATCGACCTCGGCCGCGAGGTGGTGCAGGTGCCGATGCATCGCACTGCCGACGGCGGCTTCACGCTCGATCTCGACCGGATCGGCGCCGAGCTCGACGCCGGGGCCGACCTCGTGATTCTCGCCAACCCGGGCAACCCGACCGGCAAGGTCTACTCGCGCGACGAGCTCGCGGCGCTCGCCGAGGTGGTGGAGGCGCGCGGCGGTCGCGTCTTCTCCGACGAGATCCACGCGCCCCTCACCCTGTTCGGCAACCGGCACATCCCGTTCGCGAGCGTGTCCGATGCCGCCGCCCGCGTCGCGGTCACCGCCACGTCGACCTCGAAGGCCTGGAACCTGCCGGGCCTGAAGTGCGCGCAGCTGATCCTTTCGGCCGATCGCGACCGCGAGGTGTGGCAGCGGATCGGCCCGATGGCGAGTCACGGCGCCAGCACTCCCGGTATCCGCGCGAGTGCCGCCGCGTATCGCGGGGGAGAGGCGTGGCTCGACCAGGTCGTCGGGTACCTCGAGGACAACCACCTCGCCCTGCGTCAGCGTCTGGCGGAGCGCCTTCCGCTCGCCACGATCGCCCCGCTGCAGGGCACCTATCTCACCTGGCTCGACCTCACGGCCTACCCGGTGGTCGGCGACGTCTCCGAGGTGCTGCTCGCCGAGGCGAAGGTGCGCGTGAACAGCGGGCCGGCGTTCGGTGAGGTCGGCGAGGGGCACGTGCGCCTCAACATCGCGACGTCGCGCGCGATCCTCGTCGAAATCGTCGACCGGATGGCCGACGCGCTGGCTTAGCGGTCGGCCGCATCCGCAACGTCTTCGTCGAGGATGCGCTCCTCGTCGAGGATGCGTTCGTCGTCGTCGTCCCGCCCCGACTCTGCGGGCTCGACCTGTGCCGCGAGCTGAGATCGCAGGGCGTTGATCGACGTAGTCGTCCACCACAGACCGAACCCGGCCTGGGCGGCCAGTAGCCACCCGGCGGGGTAGTCGGCGCGAGAGAAGATCGAGTAGCCGACGAAGGGGACGGCGACCGCCAGCCCGCCGATGCTCCAGCGGCGGAAGGCGATGGCGCGGCGCAGTTCGCGAGCGATGTCGAGCGGGTAGTCGCGGTTGGGGCGGCCGTCGGCCCGCCATCTCTCTTCGCGGCGGTCGGCTCGGATCGACGCGAGCATGCCTCCGGAGACGCCTGCTCCGAGAAGTCCGACGAGCAGGAGGAGGAGTCCCGACCCGACGGCGCGCGAGTTGCCGGACGTCGCGGCCATGACGGCGATCCCCGCCGCTGTCGCGAGAAGACCGACCGAGACGCCGATCCACCAGGTGGTGAAGCGCTGGGTGACGGGCCGCATGCCCCAAGGGTGGCGAACGGGACGTCCGCTGTCCAGATGTCCGATTCGTCCTGATAGAGCGGTCAGGCGACGCCAGAGGAGACGCGGCCAGCTGTCCGAGGGCGGGACGGTACTCTGGACCCCCGTGGCACTCACCATCGGAATCGTCGGACTCCCGAACGTCGGCAAGTCGACCCTCTTCAACGCCCTGACCAAGAACCAGGTTCTCGCCGCGAACTACCCGTTCGCGACGATCGAGCCGAACGTCGGCGTGGTGAACCTGCCCGATCCGCGCCTCGAGGTGCTCGCCGGCATCTTCGGAAGCGAGCGGATCCTGCCCGCCAGCGTGTCGTTCGTGGACATCGCCGGCATCGTGAAAGGCGCGAGCGAGGGTGAGGGGCTCGGCAACCAGTTCCTCGCGAACATCCGCGAGGCCGACGCCATCGCCGAGGTCGTCCGCGGCTTTGAGGACCCCGACGTCGTCCACGTCGAGGGCGGCGTCAACCCGGCCGGTGACCTGGAGACGATCAACACCGAGCTGATCCTCGCCGACCTGCAGACTCTCGAGAAGGCCCTTCCTCGCTACGAGAAGGAGGTCAAGGGCAAGCGCCTCGACCCCGCCGTGCTCGATGCGGCGCTCGCCGCGCAGAAGCTGCTCAACGACGGCAAGACGCTGTCGGGTGCTGGGTTCGACGTCACCGAGATCCGCGAGCTGGGCCTGCTCACCGCGAAGCCGTTCATCTACGTCTTCAACGTCGACGAGAGCGTGCTGACCGATCCCGCGAAGAAGGCGGAGCTCGCCGCGCTCGTCGCCCCGGCGGAGGCGGTGTTCCTCGACGCGAAGATCGAGTCGGAGCTCATCGACCTCGACCCCGAGGACGCCGCCGAGCTGCTCGCGAGCACCGGCCAGGAGGAGAGCGGACTCGACCAGCTCGCCCGCATCGGCTTCGACACCCTCGGCCTGCAGACCTACCTGACGGCGGGCCCGAAGGAGTCGCGCGCCTGGACGATCGGCAAAGGATGGACCGCTCCTCAGGCGGCCGGCGTCATCCACACCGACTTCCAGAAGGGCTTCATCAAGGCCGAGATCATCTCGTTCGACGACATGGTCGAGACCGGCTCCGTCGCCGAGGCCCGCTCGAAGGGCAAGGCCCGCATGGAGGGCAAGGACTACGTCATGCAGGACGGCGACGTGGTGGAGTTCCGCTTCAACGTATAGCGAAGGCGCTGCTGCCCCGGAATGACGCGGAAGTCAGGCGTTCCCGGCGTCCGCAGTCCGCGAGGAGTCCGCAAGACTCGGCAGAGCGCTCCGGATGAGCCCGCTCGCGGCCGCTCTCGTGCGGTCCGCGGCGGTCGGCCACAGGTGGCTGTAGGTCGACAGGGTGGTCGTTGCTTTCGCGTGTCCGAGGGCGCGCTGCACGGTGACGACGTCGCAGCCGGCGGCGATGAGTCCCGATGCGTAGAAGTGTCGGAGGTCGTGGAGCTTGAAGTGCTCGACCTCGGCCGCGACGAGGGTCTTCCTCCAGTGGTAGCTGATGGTGTTCTGGTGAGGGGGCTCGCCGTGAGCGCCGACGAAGATCCACTGCTCCTCGCCTCGGACGCCTTGGGTCTCGATGTGGCGGGCGAGGATCTCGAGCAGCTCGTCGGCGAGGAACACGTCGCGTTCGCTGCCGTACTTCGGGGGAGTGACGGCGATGGTGCCGCCGGGCGCTCGCTGCACTTGGCGGCGGACGTGGAGGGTGCGGCGGAGGAAGTCGATGTCTGACACCTGCACCGCCGAGGCTTCACCGAGCCGCAGACCGGCGAACGCGGCCAGGGTGACGTAGGCGTGCATCCACGGTTCTGAGGCGCTGAGAACGGCGCCCACGGTCTCCGGGGTGGGGATGCTCATGGCGTGCTCGGCTTTGCGGAGGCGGGGGAGCGTCACGCCGTCTGACGGGTCGGTGGCGATGAGCTTGTCGCGGACCGCGGCGCGGAGCACGGCGCGGACGTTGTTCACCCGGGTCTTGATGGTGCCGGGTGCGAGCCCGTCGGTGGTCATGCGCTTCACCCAGGCCTCGACGTGCGAGCGGCGGAGGCGGGCGAGCTCGACGGATGGGTCGAAGGAGCGGACGGCGAGGCTCATGGCGGTCGCGGTGCCGGTGGCCCAGACCTGGCGCTGTGACCAGTCGTCGAAGAATGTCTGCAGGGTGACGCGGCCGGCGTCAGGATCGACGTACCGTCCGGTGACGATCGATGCCGTGACGGAGTCCAGCCACTCCTGTGCGCTGTCGCCTGCCCTGCGCCCCTTGGCGCCGGGCGTGGGTGCGTTCCGGTACGGGAAGTGCCGGGAGTGCTCTTTGCCGTTCTCGTCGCGGTAGCGGGCCCGCCAGGACCCGTTAGGGCGCTTCTGGATGCTAGCCACGGTCGGGATCTCGGGGAACGCCGATCCAGCTGAGCGGCGTATGCGGATCGGGTTCCGAAGCTGAAGACCCCGGGCGGTACTCGTTCTGAAGACGTGACACTTCGGCGCGAGCCGTGTCGACCCGAGTCATCGCCGCGACGTGCAGGTCGAAGATTTCGGCGGAGACATCCGAGCCGTTGGCAGTTGCTGTTCGGACCTTCTCCCAGGCCGTGCGCGCCGACGCTGTGGCTTCCTCGAGTTCGTCGATCGACTGTCTAAGCAGCTTGCCCCACCCTGGCAAGAAGGAAGCAACTGGCACGTCGAAGAGGCCAGCGAGAGCCTCGGCTTCCGCGAGACGGAGGGGGCGCTCACCCTTCTCGACGCTGGAAACCGTCGCTTGCGACCAGGGCCACCCGAGATCGCGCATGCGAGTCGCGAGCAGGCGCTGAGACATCCCGCCGCGCGTGCCTGCGACTCGCGCCCCGATGTCCTTATCGCTCGTCATAGCCAATAACTGTACGTCGTCGGCGGGTCGCTTGACAACGAATGCGGTGCACTCGAATATGGGGGCAAGCGACAAGAAATGCTTGTTGTTAGACAAGAGAGGACGTGCACAGTGGATATCGAAATTGGGAACGCGGGGAGGCTGCTCACGCTCGATGAGACGGCCGAGATCCTCCGGAAGACGCCCGCGCAGCTGCGCTACCTGCTCGCGTCCGGGCAGGCGCCGAAGCACGGCAAGATCGGCGGCCGAATCATGTTCCGGCGGTCCGACGTCGAGGCGTTCATCGAGGCGGCGTTCGCTGAGGCGTCGGCCTGATGGCGGGTCCGGGCGCCGGAGAGATCCGGCTGATCCTCGACGCCGGCAAGGACGGCATGACCCGCTTCGCGGTGCGAGCGGCACCGGGTCAGAAGTCGATCACTGCGGCGGCGCTTCTGCGAAAGCTGCCGACGCTCGTCGCTCAGCTGCAGCTGCAGATTGAGCGCGCCGCGGACCGTGAGGAGTCCGCAACGAAGAATGCCCCCGAACCGGTTGCAGCCGGTCGAGGGCGAGTCCGCAACACCCAGACAGCAGTCAAGGAGATCGAACGTTGAGCACCATCCTACAGGCCGCCCCCGAGGCGGCACAGGCCCCGTCCGGGGGACGCCTGAACCGTCTGGGCGCCTACACGCCTTCCCCGGCCGAGATCGAGCACGCGGCACGGTTCCGCGACTACACCGTCGAGTACCGGCCGATCCGAGGGCGCAGCATTACCCACCACGAGGACGGGTTTTCGCGCATCGGGCAGATCAGCGTCGACCACGATGCGCGCCTGTTCAAGCTCTACCCCTACCCGCACGCGACCACCGTCGATGTGCGTCAGATGGAGCGCACGGTCGCTGCGATCCGGTCGGGGTACTGGGGTGCGCTGCCGTGGCAGACGAGCGAGACGGGCACCCAGTGGGCGACGGTCGCGGTCCGCACGTCGGCTCGGCGGGAGAGTGAGTGGCCCGAGGTGCGGGTCTGCAAGGTCGAGAGCTGCCAGCACTTCCGCGAGTGGCACCGCGTCGACGACGAGGGCAGCGTGCGTCACTTCGCAGTCGGCGCCGACGAGCCCGAAGGGTCGCCGTGGCAGGTCGGCCTGCAGCGGACCGATGACGGCCCCTGGCAGGTCTCGATCGACTACGCACCGGATCGGCCGCTGACCGAGCTTGAGGTCGCGGGGCTGCTGTCGCGGATCCGGTGGGTGGCTGAGGATGCTCGCCGGCTGAACTCTCCCGCGGTGCAGGAGGTGCCTTGCTGATGGGCGAGCACATCGATCCCGTGTTCGCGGTCGTGACGTCGGCGCTGCTGTGGACGTTCTACGGGCTGCAGCTGTGGCGAGCACGGCGCAAGCGAGGTGGGGCTGTGTGACCGATGCGCGACTTCCAGAACGACTGCTCATGGACCGCCGCCTCCGCAAGCTCTCCCCGGTCGATTTCCGGTCCTACGTCATGGCGCTGATCTGGTCCGTCTCAAACCGGACCGACGGCGAAGTCGAGCCTGGCGATCTGCTGCTCATCCCGCAGTTCAATCCCGATAGCCCTCCTGCTCTCGTCAGAGAGGGGCTGTGGGCTGAGGAGGGGAAGGCGTGGCGGATCGTCGACTTCGGGCGCGATCAGTCGAGTCGACACGAACTCGAGGTGCTCGACAACGTGCGACGGGCTGACCGTGAGAAGAAGCGCAGACAGCGAGCTGCAGCGAAGAAGGACGCTGTCCCGGGGGACGTTCCCCGGGACATGTCCCCGGGGACAGCACAGGAAGGACAGGACAGGACAGGAAGGACAGGCAGGGATAGCGAAGCGAGTGGTGATGCCTGGTCCGACGTTCCTGTTGCTGCGCCGGGTTCGAGGAGGGCGTCGTGAGTGAGGGGTTCCCGGTGGGTGTGCCGGTTCGGGTCATGTCGGATGCGGAGCAGGCGGCGTATTGGAAGGACAAGGCGCGGAAGCACGAGCGCCGGTGGCGTCTGTTGATGAAGAAGCTGCGTCGCTCGGTCGACGCGATGGATGACCTGCTGGGGGAGCTCGAGCAGGTCGAGGATGCGGCGCTGGGCGCCGAGAAGGAGTGAGCATGAGTCAGACAGTGGTGGAGGGGCGGTCGCCGTTCTTCCCGTCACCGACGGCGGATTACAACTACGCGGCGATCGGGCAGCACCCGCTATTCCGCGAGGTCGCACCAAAGATCGAAGGGTGGGGTGAGCTGACCGCGGCTGCCGATCGGGTGGCCTCGCTCGAGGTGCCGGCGTTCGATCGGTCGCCGGTGGACGACGTCACTCTGGCTGACGCCATCGTGGATGGCGCGGACCCAGTCGAGATGGTGCAGCAGCGCAACGCGACGATGGGCCGGAACGCTGCGCTCGAGACCGCGTCGCACCTACTGGGCGCCGCTCGCCGGCAGCTCACGGCTCGGGCTGAACGGTGGGTCGACTCGCACCGGTCGCGGATCGCCGCTGAAGTGTCGTCGGCGCTCGGCCGGGTCGCGGCAAAGGCGTCGCCGCTGGTGCAGGGTCCGCTCGCGTCGATCCGGTCGGGGGCTGATCTCGCGAAGCATCCGAAAGCCGCGGCCGCGTTTGGGGAGTTCGCGGAGCTCGCGGAGCAGTTCGCGGACGGCGCGAAGCTCGCGGACGCGCTCGCCCCTCTGCCGCCTCACAGCGACTATGACCGGTTCCCGGCCTTGAACCTGCTCGGCGATTACCCGGCCGCGTTCCCGACGTTCTACCTCTCGAAGTGGCCGCTCGCCGTGACGGGAGAAGGCGGCCGCCAGGTTGCAGTGATCCCGGACAGTGTGCCGCCGTGGACGCTGCGGGATGAGCGCGATCTGCTCGTGTTCGATGACCCGGTGGCGCGTCTGCGGTACTTCGCGGGGAACGAGCTCCCAATCACTGTCGCCGCGACGAGCCAAGACCTCGCGGTGCGGCTTGAAAAGCTGCAGCGTCTGGCCGAGCAGCGTCGCGCGGAGCGGGCAGCGAAGGAGGCCGCTCGTGGCTGATCTGCTCAGGACCGCGGTACTCGCGACGATCCGGGCGGAGGTGCGGCAGGACGCCGACACGTTCGAGGGGGTCGCGCAGCATCTCGACGTGCAGTCGTTCGTGAACCCGGAGGGCGAGATCGACATGGGCGCGGTGCGGGCGTTCGCCTCGAACTTCGGCGGCGCGCCGCAACCGGTCGCGCAGCCGGTCGACCCCGTGGCCGCGGCGATCGCACGGCAGAGAGCGCAGGTAGGGGAGTCGGTCGAGCGGGCGCAGCGCGACCACGAGTATGAGTCGCAGTTCACCGGTCACTCGGATCACCCGATGCCGGCGGCTGACGTGTCGCTCGGCGCCGGTGAAGGTCTCGCTGAGGAGTACGAGTCGTGAGCGCCCGTGACGATCAGCGCGAGCGCCTCGACGCCGCCCGGGACAGGATCCTGGCGAAGCTGTCCCCCGGCCGGAACCCGGCGACTCAGGTCGTGGCGCCGGGGGACCCGGTGGCGGAGGCGATCAGGCAGAAGATGCTCGGCAACGTGACCGCGGTCGCCGGCACCGATGGCCCCGAGGCAGAGCGGCGGCGCGTGAACCCGCGCTTTCCGCAGTCCGCAGCCCGTGCCGTGTCGGCGGACGACTGCCGGCGGGCGGGTCACCTGGTCGAGGAGCAGGGCGTTCCGCGCCCGTGGCAGGAGGAGTACCGACGATGAGCGAGATCAGGGACAGGGTGGCGGAGATCCACGCGGAACGAGCCGCGGCGCAATTGAGGGCGGACGAGCGGCAGCAGTCCCGCACCCTCGACGAGAAGGGGAGGCGGGCCCGCGGGGAACTGATCCGTGCGGCCGCTTACGCGCGCCTCGCGCCGCCAGTCGAAGACGAGAACGAGGACGATGAGGAGGAGACCGATGGCCGGTCGTAGCCCTGCTGGGGACGGTCTCGGGTGGCTGCAGCGGGAGATCGGCGAAACCCGTCGTCGACTCGACGAGCTCGAGCGGCCGTCGGGTACCTCGGTCGCGTCGCTCTACGCCCAGGTGCAGGCGGCGCTCGCGAACATCACCTCAACCGTGCAGGCCGCGATCGCCGCCAACTCAATGACAACCGCGCAGATCCAAGCGCTCGTCGCGAGCCCGGGAGCGATCTCGCCGGCATCGGTGAACGCGTCCGGGGATGTCCGTGTCGGTGGAGCGCTGCGGGCCCCGCAGGTTCCCGTCACCATCCTGACGCAGGCGTACTTCGCGACCTACGCGACCACGGTCGACGGGAAGCTCGGACACGTACCGTCCTCGCGCCGGTTCAAGCAGGACATCGCGCCGGCGTCAGCGCCCCTCGACGCGGTCCTCGCGCTGCAGCTCATGACGTTCCGGTACATCGCCGCGGTCGATGAGCTCGGCGACGACGCGGACGTCGAATGGGGCCTTATCGCGGAGGACGTCCACGACCTCGGCCTGCACTGGCTCGTGTCGTATGACGCCGACGGGCTCCCGGTTGGGGTCAGGTTCGAGCGCCTCGCCCTCGCCCTGCTCCCGGTGATCCAGGACCACGAGACACGCATCGCTGACCTCGAGCAGCTGCTGTACGGCTTCCGCGACGAGGTGCAGCAGCGATTCGGCTCAGACGAGGAGCACTGATGCCCGGCTGGAAAGGCAGCAACCGACGGGCTCAGCTACCCACGGACTGGCCGCAGATCCGAGCAGCGATTCTCGACCGTGACAGCCACCGATGCCAGCACGTCAGAACCGACACGGGGCAGCGATGCCTACGACCCGCGCGTCAGGTTGACCATTACGTTCCCGGCAACGATCACCGACCGTCAAACCTTCGGGCGCTCTGCGACTGGCACCACAACCAGAAGTCCGGACGCGAAGGCGGCACAGCATCGGTCGCCGCACGCCGAGCACGTAAACCGAAGTCACCCCAGCACCCCGGACTGCTGACCACCCCCGGGGACCCCCTCCCCGGGGTGTTCTCCGGCTCGCTTCGCGTTCTGCTGCTCGCGGTGCGCGCGACTCTCCAGGTTTTTCGTCTCAGGGCCATCAGAGGCCTGCTTGGGCCGGAATTCCGCCGTTTCGGGGCCTCCTGATGGGTGCTCATGGAGCCCGAAACGCGGACGGGAATCTGGTGTGTAGCGTCGATTCCTGCGGCGCGGTGAGGAACAGCCATAACGGGCGGTTCTGCACTCGTCACCGGTACCTCTGGGAGCGGTACGGCTCGTCGGCTGATCCCGGTCTGACGACGGAGTGCCGACAGTGCGCTCAGCTCTTCACCGCGGCGCGAATTGGGGTGGTGTTCTGCAGCTCGAGCTGCAGACGTGAGTGGTGGCGCGCGCACCGCTGACGCCTCTCAGAAGCTGGCCCCTGATCGGGCAACGGATCTTCGCGGACCCGCCTGATCAGGGGCCGTTTTCGTGCCCCCGGAGCGGGTAGAATTTCGTCAGGTCCGCGAAGCCTATCTGGAAGGTTTTCACGTGACTGCTCACCACGTTCTCTCTCCCGACGCCTCCCCTGAGCAAGGCGGCGTCGGGGTCTCTGTTCGGACGGTCGACTGATGACGGCCGTCGGCGCGAAGTCCGTCGGCCGCGTCTCGATCCGGGTGCTCCCGGATAGCTCGAAGTTCCGTGAGGACCTTCAGAAGGCGCTGACCCGGGTCGAGCGCACGATGAGCGTGAAGGTGCCGGTCGACGCGAACGTCGATCGGGCGAAGGTCACGCTCAACCGGCTGGTGAAGGACTACGCCGGGAAGAAGGTCGAGCTGAACGCAGGCGTCGACACCGGTGTCGCGTCTGCTCGGATCGCGGCGGTCGCACGGCCTCGGGTGGTGCCGCTGAACGTCGAAGTGGCGAAGGCGTCGCTCGCGCGTGCGGGAACGGTGCTCGCGTCCCTGTCGGGTGCGCGTCTCGCCGGTGACGCGGTCCAACGGCTCTCGAGCTCGCTGCAGAACCTCGACCGGTCACTGCCGAGGCTCGCGGCCGCTGGCCTGGGTATCGCGTCACTCGTCTCGGTCCTGCTGTCGTCCATCGGCGGCTTGCTGACGGTCGGTGCCGGGCTGGCGTCGATTGCCGGTGCTGCTCTGGCCCTGCCGGGCATCCTCGCGGGCGCCGCGGTCGGGGCGACGGTGTTCGCGGTCGCGCTCGCCGGTGCGAAGGATCAGCTCTCGGATCTCGCGCCGGCGTTCGAGGGGCTGAAGAACCTCATCCAGGAGAACTTCTGGTCGGAGGCGCGGCAGCCCATCCTCGATCTGGTGAACGGGTTGCTCCCGCAGCTCGAGGCCGGGCTGGGGCGCACAGCGTCGGCGCTGGGGGTGTGGACGACGTCGCTGAGCAGCGGCTTCCAGCAGGCCTTCGGCGGAGGGGTCCTCGAGCGGATGATCGACCGGCTGAACGAGTCGATCCTGATCGCGTCCGGCGGTACGGCTGCGTTCGCGGGGTCGATCGGCATTCTCGGCTCGGTCGGGTCGTCCTACCTTCCCCGCCTCGCGGCGTGGGCGCGGGACCTCGCGATCGGGTTCGAGAACTGGCTCGCGATCCTCGACGACCAGGGCAGGCTCACCGGCTTCATCGACGCCGGCATCATCGCCCTCGGGCAACTCGGCGCCGTCCTCGCCAACACAGGCTCGATCCTGCAAGGGCTGTTCGTCGCAGCGGACGCAGCCGGCGGGGGTGGCCTCGCATCGCTCGCCGCCGTCCTCGGCGAGGTCGCCGAGATCGTCAACGGTCCGGCGTTTCAGGGCACCCTCACGACCCTGTTCGCGGGCGCTGCTGCTGGTGCTGCAGGGTTGGCGGCGGCGCTCGGTCCGATTGGGCAGCTGATTGGTGCGCTCGCGCCGACTCTGTCGTCGGCGTTGGCCGGGTTCGGGCAGCTCGCGGGGCTGCTCGGCGGGCTGCTCGGCGGGCAGCTCGCTGCGGCGCTGTCGTCGCCGGCGTTCACGTCTGGGTTCGGGGTGTTCCTCGGCGGCTTGCAGGCGGGCATCCAGGCGCTCCTCCCGGCTCTCCCATCCCTGGCTGGCCTGTTGGGGTCGGTGGCGCAGTTCGCGGGCGTCCTCGCGGCGACTCTCGGGCCTGTGCTGGGTTCAGTCATCACGGCCCTCGCGCCGATCGTCGGCGAGCTGCTCACCGCGCTGCAACCCCTGCTCCCGGTCCTCGGTGATGGGCTGCTCACTCTCGTGCAGGCGATCGCGCCGCTCCTCGCGGGACTCGCGCCGATTTTCGGCATCCTGGTGTCGGCTGTAGTCGGGCTGATCGGCCCCCTGGTGGGGCTCGTCACACCGCTGCTCGAGCTGCTGATGCCGCTCGTGCAGCTGATCCTGCCGCTCCTCGCAAACCTACTGACGCCGGTGATCGCACTCGTCGGCGGACTGCTGCAGGCGTTCGCGCCGCTGATCACGGCATTGATACCGCTCGTCACGTCGCTGCTGCCTCCGCTGCTGCAGATCTTCACCGCATTCGCGCCCCTGCTCGGGCTCGTCGCGCAGGTGATCGTGCAGCTGCTGACCATCGCGATCGATCCGCTCATCAAGACCATCGGCTTCCTCGTCCCCCTGATCAGCGGTGTCGCGTCCGGGCTCGCGTCGGTGCTGGTGCCGGCGATCAACATGATCACGAACGTGCTCGGCGGCCTGATCGACTTCGTCACCGGGGTCTTCTCGGGCGACTGGGATCGGGCGTGGGCGGGGATCGTGCGGGTGTTCTCGGGCATCTGGGACGGGATCGGGAACATCGCGAAGGGGGCCCTGAACGGCGTCATCGACATCGTCAACGGCCTCATCGGGTCGGTGAACGGTGTGACGGGGGCGATCGGCATTCCCGCGATTCCGAAGATTCCGAAGCTGGCGATGGGCGCCGACGTCCTGCCTACTCCTGGCGGGACTGCGGTGATCCTCGGTGAGGGCGGCCGCCGTGAGTCGGTCGTCGACTACGGCAACATGAACCGGCTCATCCAGCTGACGAGCGGGATGATCGAACGGAACCCGGGAGGCTCCCCGGCCGACATCGACGTGAACATCACCACGATGCAGAACGAGGATCCCCGAATCCTTGCCCGCGCCGTCGGCCGCGAGCTCAACAACGTGATGGCCGGCCGGTGACGGTCGACGTCGACGGGCTGCTGCGCGACCCGGTGGCGATCGCCGCGGTGTTCTGCGAACTCGTCGACGCCGACGACGGCCGCGCCCAGCAGTGGGTAACCCCCGAACTCAGCGGGCCGGAGGTGGAGGCGCTGATCCTCGGCGTCCGGGCGGTGCTGGCTGGGGGAGCGTGGCCGCTCTCGCGGGCTCGGAGAGCGACGATGGCCTCGGATGTCGCCTACGTCGTTCTGACGGCTCCTGAGGCCGCCGCTGCGGTGGTGCCGTCGGTGGCGGGGTCGTTGGTTGAGGTGCACGTGCTGTCGTTGGTGTGGCGGCCGGAGTTGGGGTGCTGGCGTGTGCACGGGGTGGGTGGGTTCGTGCATCCGGACGCGCTGCCCCGCACCTCACACGACGAAGCACCCTAGGCCCGTGGTGGCAGGAGGGCCGTTCTAGCGACCGTTGAGACCGAGGTCGAGCAGACGATCGGCATCCTTCGCGCCGAGGGTCAGCACGAGCATGACGGTGACCTCTGCGGTCTCCGTCGCGTTCACCTCGGCGGCGCTGTACTCGATGTCGACCTGAGCGATCTCGAAAGGGCCCGGGTTGAGGCCGCGCTGCTTCAGCTCGTCGATGATCGGTCCGTCGTCATACTCGCGATTGGTCGTGGCCATGGTGCGAGTGTGCTGTAGTCCGCAGCGAGTCCGCAAGAGCTACACCGCAGCGCTCGAACTGACTGGCACTCACACCAATGAGTTTCCCGTCATTCCGGGCCTCGCGGTGCCTCGCACTACCTGACGACACCCACCGGGACGTTCCGCTTCAACGTTTAGCTGCGGTGCCGCACTCGTAATCACTCACGCTTGCTTGCGCCCCTAGGTTGGGGGCGTAGCAGGGTATGTTGTCCGGTTCTATTCTGGCGCTCGGAGAAGGGGAGCCATGTCGGATAACAATTCGGTCGAAACGACCGGTGGCGACGCCGGAAGCGGTACGCCAACACCGAAGTCATCTGATCGGGTTTTTCCGAGGTGGCTATCTCTCGGGTCCTTTGTCCTGAATGGCGTTTTGTTTCTGGCGCTGGTCGGGGTCGGTATCCCGGTCCTCGCGATGATGAGCGCGCAGGCCGAGGAGGCAGCCAGCGCGAAGGCGAGTGAGCAGGCCGCGATCGCGGCGGCCGAAGAACGCAAGCGGGATTTGTTCCGAGATGCGGCGAGGTCCTGCGACTTGAGCCTCGATGACGGTGTCGAGGTGCTCGCTGGCGGAGCCGGCTTGGACGTGAACGGTGCGGCGGGCTTTTTCGGCGGCGGCGCAACATTCGCCGATCAGGAATGCCTCCTGAAAGAATTGGGAGCTCCGGCCACCGTGGCTTCTCGAATGCAGGGCACTCGAGCGCTCGATGGGACTCAAGAAGCAAGCTGGGGCGACCTGATCATTCGATGGACATATCATCCCGACGACGGATTAGATTCTGTGACTGAGTTCTCGAATTAGTCCGAGATACTCTGATATCGAGCAGCGGTTACGTCCGACGACGCACCCTTCGAGTGCACCGAGCATCAATCTTCTTGGCGAATGCGGCCCACCGACAAAAAATCCTTGAACCTTGCGCCTAGTCAAGCGCCGACGAGCAGGAGCAGGTGGTAGATCAGGTAGACCGGCCAGACGATCGCCTGCAGCAAGCCGAGGACTACCGCCCAGAAGCTTCCGTCGGATACCGAGATGAAGTAGATTGCCGCACCGATGTAGGCGAGCAGGAAGAAGAAGCCGAACTGTCCGGCTCCGCTGACATACTTCACGCGATCGCCTCGTGCCATGGTCGGCTTCCTTCCGTCGTCGTCATGATGGCGGGCGGGCATCGCTCGGGGCAACCCCGCTGCCTAGGCTCGAGTCATGTTCACCGAGTCGGACCGCACGCTGCTCACGCGCCCTTTACAGGCGCACATCACGGTCGCGCCGAAGGGGGAGAGGTGGCCGGCGCCGAGGCCCGTCTGGTTCGAGCTGACCGCCGACGAGGAGCTGCAGATCTTCTCCTTCGCAGGGACGCCCCGGGTGTCGCGGCTGCGGGAGAACCCGCGCGCGTCGATCGTCGTGGTGGCGCCGGTCGGGGAGGACGAGCACTGGGTCTCCGTCGAGGGGGAGGCCAGCATCCACACCGACGGAGCGCACGAACTCGCGCAGCGTCTCGCCGACCGCTACTACGGGGAGAACGACGAAGCGCACCGCGAGCTCGTCGACAGCTGGATGACCGAAGACCTCGTGAGGATCGTCCTGCATCCCGAGAAGGTGCAGCGGTACCGCATCTGAGAGGTACAGATGCGGGCGCTCGTCAGACGATCAAGAAGTTCGCGAACGCGGCGATCGCCACCACGCCTGTTGCGCCGGTGACAATTACGGCAGCCGTCGAGATCCGGCTCCGACCGCGGATCGCGCCACCGATCGAGAAACCGAGGGAAGCGAGGTAGAGCGGCACGACCCAGAGCAACAACTCGACTTGAAGCGAGACCGTGCGCCACATCGCATCGACCGGGTCAGGGCGTTCCGCTGCTGCGATCATCGGCACGACGGTGAGAGCGGCGACGATGAGCAAGACCATCGCGGCCCAGAGACCGAGCCCGATGAGTGCGGTCACCCGCCCGCGAGGTGGTGCCTCGAGAAGTGGCGCTGCCATGGGACGAAGCTAGCCAGCATCCACCACCCCTCACGACACCCCATTCGGGGTCCGCACGCGACAGGTGCCGCGGGTGCGCGGATCAGGAGATTGCTCACTGATCAGGACACAACCGCGGGGTGTCGTCCTGATCGGCGCGCGAACTCCTGATCCGTGCACAAACTCCTGATTGGTGTACCTCGGGTGTCAGTCGCCGAGCTTGTCGTCGGCCTTGTCTCGGGCTGAGTCGAGGTCCGCGCTGTGCTTGCCGCCGGTCGCCTTGTCGGCGGCGCCCTCGGCGCCGTCGAGGGCCTTGTCGCTCGCGCCCTCGTCTTTCATGGCGTCCTTGCCCTTGTCCGCCAGATCTCCGAGTCCTGCCATGATTTATCGTCCTCTCCGTCGTGGATGACCGATGGTGCGACGCACGCCTCCGCGGCGGATGGGCGTCGCCTGCTGTGCGCCTGGGAGAGCAGATCGACGACATCGGCAGCTCACAGGAACACTTCGGCGAACACGCAGGGTGTTCGCCTGAGGGCGCGAGAAGGTCGGGGATCGGGCGACGAGCCCAGACGTGACAGCGAAAGAAGGCGACCCATGTCCGAACCGCGCCACTCGAAGGACAACCCCGACCTGCCGGAGGCGACCCCGCCGACCGCCGCGGGCGACACCGTCTACCCCGACACTCCACGGGAGAACCCCGGCCCGAACGATCTCTCGCCGGATCCGACAGTCGCCGACCGTCGCGTCGACCCTCGCCACGACGAGAGGACCACGCCCGCCGAGCGCACCGACCTGCCGGGCGACAGCGACGCACCCGCCTCCGCCGCCACGCCGGAGAGGTCGACGACGCTTCCCCCGGCAGCCGCGCCCACCACGTCGGCGCATACCGCCGCGCCGGACACGACTCCGACGACCGCCGCTCCGGTGGCCGCGCCCGTCGCGGCGCGAGGCTCCGCGGCCGATGCAGACAACCCGACGCTCGTGACCCCCGACCGGCACGAGGTCGTCGCCCGCGAGAAGGCCGAGTTCGGCGGGTTCAAGTTCGGCTCCGCCTTCTTCGGCTGGCTCGCCGCGACCGGCATGGCCGTCCTGCTCACCGCCCTCGTCAGCGCCATCGGCGCCGGGGTGGGGCTCGGCGTGAGCGGCACCCCGCAAGAGGCCGCCGACGACGCGGCGAACAACGCCTCGACCGTCGGCATCATCGGCGCGATCGCACTCGCAGTCATCCTCTTCGTCGCCTACTACTGCGGCGGCTACGTCGCCGGCCGCATGGCGCGTTTCAGCGGCGCGAAGCAAGGCCTCGCCGTCTGGATCTGGGCGATCGTCATCGCCATCGTCGTCGCGATCATCACCGCGATCGCGGGGGCGCAGTTCGACATCCTCGGCAACCTCAACAGCTTCCCGCGCATCCCCGTCGACGAAGGGCAGATCGGTGTGGCCGGCATCATCACCCTCGTCGTAGCGCTCGTGGTCACCCTCCTCGGCGCCGTGCTCGGCGGCCTGGCGGGCATGCGATTCCACCGTCGAGTCGACAAGGTCGGGCTCGGCCGCTGACCCGGCCGAGCACCCGCCGGGGTGCACACGCTCTGCACAGAGAGGATCGCTAGAGTCGGCTCCGAGCGCTCGACCGCGCTCCCGGACGACGGATCAGTACCCGGAACGCGACAAGACTGGCCAGGAGAACAGTCAGTCATGTCATGGGTCATCCTCATCGTCTCCGGTGTGCTCGAAGCCGTCTGGGCCACCGCGCTCGGCAAGAGCGAAGGCTTCACCAAGCTCTGGCCGACCGTCATCCTCGGCGTCGCCCTCGTCGCGAGTATGGGCGGGCTCGCGCTCGCCATGCGGGACATCTCGACCGGCACCGCGTACGCGGTCTGGGTTGGCATCGGCGCGGCGCTCACCGTCGCCTACGCGATGATCTTCGGTGGCGAGCCGACCTCGATCGTCAAGGTGCTGCTGCTACTCGGGCTCGTAGGGTGCGTGGTCGGGCTGAAGCTCGTCGATACGAGTCACTGATTCATTAGTCCTCGCTTCTTCATTAGTCCTCGCTTCGCGACGGCGGCTTCGCGCGCCTCCTCAGCGAGCAGGATGATGCGAGTCGTCGCTTCGTGACGGCGGCTTCGCGCGCCTCCTCAGCGAGCAGGGGCGGCGGCTCAGCCGGCCGGGGTGATCGGTGTGCGAAGGTGGGCGCATGTTCCCCTCCGCGCGCTACCGCCGCTTCCGGCGCGACGAGCGAGCACTGCTCGACGCGCTGCTCGATTCGCAGGAGTCGGGTTTCGACCGGCTCCGCGCGCAGCTCGCGACCGCGTCGTACAAAGCGCCCTGGTTCCCCGGATCCATGAGTTTCGAGATTCACGTCGCCGACGGCCCCCGCTACGCGGCCGCCGATCCGGTACCCGAGGGCGAGGGGCTGATCGTGCGGGCCCAGCAGGTGTACCAGCCGGGCGCAGAGAAGACCGACGCGGCAGTCATCGGCAACGTGTTCCTGTGGGTCACCGACGGCATCATCACCGGCCTCGAATACGCGGCCGCAACCGACCGGCCGCCGACCTCGCTGCCCGAACCCTCCCAGCTGGGCGACTGAGCCCCCTGTGGTCGCCGTCCCCGAAGCGCTCGTTCCCGCTTACCTCCGCCTCACCCGCGCGAACCGCACCTACATCACCGCCGACGGCGCACGCCGTCGCGTCCGCGAACGCGCGCTGCGCCCCGCCTCCTACGGGCCGCCCGCCAGATTGCGGCCCGACATCCGCGTGGAGGTGGGGGAGCGGCTCGGCCGGCCCGTCTACACCATTGGTCCGACGAAGTCACCGGCTCGAGGCGGACTGGTCTACCTGCACGGCGGCGGCTGGGTCGGCGAGATCGTGCTGCAGCACTGGCAGCTCGTCGCCCAGCTCGCGGCCGAGAGCAACGTCAGCGTGAGCGTGCCGATCTACGCGCTCGTCCCCTTCGGCACCGCCGACGATGCGCTGGCACTGACGACGGCGCTGGCTCTCGACGCCGGTGAGCAACACGGACGCGTGATCCTCGCGGGCGACTCCGCCGGTGGCCAGATCGCCCTCTCCGCAGCCCAGCACCTGCGCGACCAGCACGGCGTCACCGCCGCGCTCACGACGCTCATCGCCCCCGCCCTCGATCTGAGCTGGAGCAATCCGCGGATCCCCGTCGTCCAGCCCACCGATCCGTGGCTCGGCACCCCCGGCGGGCGGGTCCTTTCAGAGCACTGGCGCGGCGAACGCGACATCCGCGACCCCGTCGTGAGTCCGCTCTTCGGCGACATGCGCGGGCTCGGACCCCTCAGCGTGTTCACGGGAAGCCGCGACGTGCTCAATCCGGATGCGCACCTCTTGCGCGAGAAAGTGGTCGACGCCGGGGGAGAGATCGCCTTTCACGAGGAGATCGGTCAGCTGCACAACTTCCCGCTGCTGCCCACGCGGATGGGCGAGCGCGGACGAGCGGAGATGGTTCGCGAGATCGTCGCGGCGCTGCCGGGGTAGGTGTCCTACGTGTCGCTTCGCTCAACGGGCGGGCGGGCGGCGGGCGTGACTCACAGGCTGCGGGGCGGGCGCGGTCGTAGCGTGGCGCCCATGGAATATCGCTACCTCGGCAACTCGGGTTTCAAGATCTCTGAGATCACCTACGGCAACTGGCTGACCCACGGATCGCAGGTCGAGAACGACACGGCGACCGAGTGCGTACGCGCAGCCCTCGACAACGGGATCACCACCTTCGACACCGCGGATGTCTACGCCAACACGGTCGCCGAGAGCGTGCTCGGCGAGGCGCTGAAGGGTGAGCGGCGGCAGTCGCTCGAGATCTTCACCAAGGTGTTCGGAC
Source organism: Herbiconiux sp. L3-i23 (assembly GCF_023734115.1). Taxonomy (NCBI): domain Bacteria; kingdom Bacillati; phylum Actinomycetota; class Actinomycetes; order Micrococcales; family Microbacteriaceae; genus Herbiconiux; species Herbiconiux sp. L3-i23. The sequence goes on along the minus strand of NZ_AP025737.1, from coordinate 2,434,446 downwards.
CGACCGGGCCGAAGGGGCACAACGACGTCGGCCTCTCACGCAAGCACATCCTCGAGTCGATCGACGGCTCGCTCGAACGGCTGCAGACCGGCTACGTCGACCTCTACCAGGCGCACCGCTTCGACTACGAGACCCCGCTCGAAGAGACCATGCAGGCCTTCGCCGACCTCGTCCGTCAGGGCAAGGTGCTGTACGTCGGCGTCAGCGAGTGGACCGCCGAGCAGCTCCGAGCGGGCCACGCGCTCGCGAAGGACCTCGGCTTCCAGCTCATCTCGAACCAGCCGCAGTACTCGGCGCTCTGGCGGGTCATCGAGGAGGAGGTCGTGCCCACCTCGAAGGAGCTCGGCATCTCGCAGATCGTCTGGTCGCCCATCGCCCAGGGCGTGCTGACCGGCAAGTACAAGCCCGGCGGCGAGCTGCCCAGCGGCAGCCGCGCCGCCGACGACAAGGGCGGCGCGGACATGATCAAGCGGTACATGCGCGACGAGGTGCTCGAACGGGTGCAGAAGCTGCAGCCCATCGCCGAGGAGCTCGATCTGAGCCTCGCGCAGCTGGCCGTCGCCTGGGTGCTCCAGAACGACAACGTCGCCGCCGCCATCATCGGCGCCTCCCGGCCCGAACAGGTCGCCGAGAACGTCAAGGCGTCGGGAGTCACCATCCCCGCCGAGTTGCTGACGCGCATCGACGACGTGCTCGGCGACATCGTCGAGCGCGACCCGGCGAAGACGAACGACAGCTCGCCGAAGACCCGCGAAGCCTGACCTGACGCCGTCGAGCCAAGACGGCGGCGTCGAGTGACGCCGCCGTCTCGCCCGTCGTCTACTCGTCGACGAGCGTGAGCACCGACTTGCCACGGGTGTGGCCCTCGCCGATGTAAGCGAGCGCCTCACCTGCCCGCGACAGTGGGAACCGGCGGTCGATCGTCGGTGTCAGAGTGCCCTCGTCGAGCATGCCGCGGAGGGCTTGGAGGTCCGCCGCCCGTGGGCTCGAGAAGAAAGGGAGCAGACGCTGCCGTGTGAACGGCGAGAGCGCCGCAGCCGTGATGCCGCGGCTCAGCGCCCCGAGCAGCGGTCCGCCTCCCTCGCCGCCCACGAGCACGAGAGTGCCGCGCGGCGCGAGAAGTCGCCGGAGCGAGGCGAGTGACCAGTCGCCGGCCACCGCGAGCACCAGGTCCATGTCGGATACCGACCCACGCACGTCCTGACGGGAGTAGTCGAGCACCGTGTCGGCGCCGAGCGTCGCCATCCGGGCCAGGTTGCGGGTGCCGCAGACGGCGGTGACGTGCGCCCCGGCCTCTTTCGCGACCTGCACCGCGAACGATCCGACGCCGCCGCCCGCGCCGAGGATCAGCACCCGATCGCCTTCCCGTACCCGACCGGCGCCGCGCACCGCCTGCAACGCGGTCATGCCCGAGGTCGGAACCGCGGCGGCCTCCCCGAATCCGACGTGCGCCGGCTTCGTCGCGAGCAGCGCCGGACGCGCGACGACATAGTCCGCGAACGCTCTCGTCGACGTGCCGAACACGGCGTCGCCCGGCGAGAAGCGGTCATCGCCGGCGGTGCCGTCGACGACCGTTCCGGCGAAATCGAAGCCGGGGATGCGGTCGCGGGGCGGTCGCACTCCGAACGCGAGGCGAGCAGCGAGCGGGGTGCCGGTCATCAGGTGCCGGACACCGGGGTCGACTCCCGCCGCGTGCACCCGGACGAGCACCTCGCCGTCGTGCGCGACGGGGTCCGGCAGCTCGCGGAACCCCAACACCTCCGGGCCGCCGTATCCGTTCTGGACCATCGCCCGCATCATCCGCCTCCGCCTCGATCGTCCCAGATGGCGTGACGGCACGGCGGTGATCAGGGCCGCGACGGCACCGCGCCGAGCGGCTCGGTGAGCGCTTCCCACAGCTCGTCGTCGAGCCCCGGCGAGTCGTCGAGCTCGATCGCGAGCGCTTGGATCGCCCGGCTGTAGTAGTTGCGTGCGGCGGCCGCCAGGGTGATGTCCACGATCTCGCGATCCGTGAACCCGGCGTCGCGCAGACGGGCCGAGTCGTCCTCGGTCATCGCCGCGGACTCGCGGCCGGCACGTTCGGCGTACTCCATCATGGCGACCTCGGCGTCGCTCAGTCCCGCGTCGTGGTAGTCGCGGGCGATGCGGACGAGTTGCCGGTGGTCGAACAGAGGAAGTGCCTTGCGCCCGTGCGCCAGGCGGCAGTGGACCGAGCCTGTGCCGAGGGCCGCCGCGAGCGTCACGAGCTCGTACCGTCGCGGATCCATCTGCTCGCGGATCGCGGCGATGAGCTCGTCGAAGGCGGCATGCGCGCTCGGATTGAGCGAGAGCACCCTCGTGTGAGCGGCGACGAAGCCCTGGTCGCGGACATCCTCGCCGTAGAACTCGGCCACCCTGCCGGTCGCCTCGCCCTCGGGAACGGTCTCGATGATGGCCATGCTCGCCTCCGGCTCGTCGGTGGCGCCATGGTCGCACCGCCGCGCACCGCGTGCCAGGGGTTGCGCATCGCCTCCGCTCACGGGGCTCGCAGACGGTTTCATGCCGCTGCTCAGACGGCTCGCGCGAGGAACGCGGATACTTGTCAACTTGTCTCCGAGGTGCCTGAACGCGGTCCGGTCACTTTTTTGTAACCGTCTCGTAAATTTCGGACTCACAGGGCGCGACTTGTCGACAAGTCGTTCGCGAGGTCGTTACGGTCGAGACTCGATCGTGACTCCGCCGGCGACGCTGCCCTCACGAACCTCGAGCCTCGAAAGGCAGCCAATGGCCCCCGTCCCGTCCACCTCGGATGCCCACGTCCACGAGATCCGCGGCATCGCGATCTGGGACGGAGGCGCCGACCGCGGCACCGCCGCGATCCGCTGGAACGGCGACGAGATCCTCTCCGTCGACACCGCCGAGGCCGACCAGGCGCTCGAGGGCTATTCGATCATCCCGGGCCTCATCGACACTCACACCCACCTCGGCGCCTACGCTGGGCACCGCAAGGCCGACTTCTCGGCGTGGCCGCTGATCACCCCGCCCGAGGAGCGCTCGCTGCACGTCGCGGCCAACGCCCGCAAGGCGGCCGCCGCCGGCATCACCACCGTCCGCGACCTGGCGGGCGACGAGATCCAGCTCGCGGTGAGCCGCGCGTTCGACGAGGGGGTTCTGCAGGGGCCGCGCGTTCTCGTGCACGGACAGGTCGGCATGACCGCGGGACACGGCGACCTCTTCATCCCGCCGCACTACAAGCACCGCGGTCCGACGGCGGACAGCCCCGACGAGTGCCGCAAGCTCGTGCGCCACTGGGCTCGTGAGGGGGCCCACGGCATCAAGATCTACACCAGCGGCGGCGTGCTCTCGATGGGCGACAAGGTGGGGTGGCGCAACCAGACCCTCGCCGAGATCCGCACCACCATCGACGAGGCGCACGCGCTCGGGATGCCGGTCGCCGCGCACACCCACTCCACCGAGGGCGTGCAGATCGCTCTCGACGAGGGCGTCGACTCGATCGAGCACGGCACCGGCATCATGCCCTCGCAGTGGGAGGCGCTGCTCGCGGGCAACATCCCCGTCGCGCCGACGCTGATGATCAACGACGCCATCGCGGAAGGGCGCGTGCCCGTCTCCGCCGAAGCGCAGGAGAAGGCCAAGGCCGTCGTCGCCGAACGCGACGCCGAGTTCACCGCCGCGGGGGAGGCCGGGGTGCGCTTCGTCCTCGGCACCGACGCGAACGGCGCCATGGTCAAGTTCGGCGACCAGCACGAAGAGGTGCGCATGATGGCCGAGAAGTTCCGGTGGAGCGCCGACCGCGCGCTGCGCTCCGCGACGTCCGACGCCGCCGACGTGGTCGGGCTCGGTTCGAAGGTCGGCACCCTCGCCGCCGGGTACGGGGCCGACTTCATCGTCATCAAGGGGCGCCCCTGGAACGACATCGGCGACCTCCGACTCGAGAACATCGTCGCCGTCGTGTCCCGCGGCGTCGTGGTCTCCGGCCGACTGCCGGAGTAGCAGCACCCCACGCACCACCTCGCAGCACCTCTTCTGCAACCCCTGCACGATTCTTCGAAAGGAATCACAGTGAGCTCATCTCGAATGCGCTGGGCGCTCGCGCCGATCGCGGCGGTCGGCGTCATCTCGATGCTGGCCGCCTGCGCGAGCGGCGACAGCGGCGACACCGCAGACTCCGGCGACATGACGTCGGCCCGCGACACCCTGATCTTCGCGATCAAGGAGGACCCGACCTGCATCGACCCGCAGCAGTCGACCATCACCACCTCGCTCAACATCGGCCGTCAGGTCGTCGACTCGCTCGTCGACCAGGACCCCGAGACCGGTGAGATCGTGCCGTGGCTCGCGACCGAGTTCACCTCGAGCGACGACCTCACCTCCTACACCTTCACGCTCCGCGACGACGTCACCTTCAGCGACGACACCGCGCTCACCCCCGAGGTCGTCAAGGCGAACTTCGACGCGCTCTTCGCGCTCAGCAGCACCGCGTCGCTCGCGTCGCAGTACCTCGCCGGCTACGAGAGCACCGAGGTCGTCGACGACTCGACCGTGACGGTCAACTTCAGCGCTCCGAACGTGCAGTTCCTGCAGGGCGCATCGACGATGACGCTCGGCCTCGTCTCCGAGGCGAGCACCGCCGCCAGCGCCGAAGAGCGCTGCACCGTCGGCGTCATCGGATCGGGTCCGTTCGTCTTCGACTCGTACACGCCGAACGACTCGGTGGTCATCACCAAGCGCGCCGGCTACGACTTCGCTTCCGAGCTGCGCGGCCACCAGGGCGAGGCGCTCGTCGACACGATCGAGTTCCCGATCATCACCGAGAACGGCAACCGCACCGGCGGTCTCGAGTCCGGCGAGTACGACATTATCCAGGATCTCCCGTACGCCGACGAGGCTCGCTTCGACACCGACGACTTCCGTCTCTACTCGAAGGCCAACACCGGCGTGCCGACCGGCCTGATCCCGAACATCGACCACAGCCCGGTCGTCGCCGACGAGGCGGTGCGCAAGGCGCTCATCCTCGGCACCGACCGCGACGAGATCAAGGAGCTCACCGCGGCCGCCGCGGCGAACCCCGCGACCAGCGCGCTCACCAGCTCCACGACCGGCTTCGTCAGCCAGGAGGACGCCCTCGCCTACGACCCCGACGCCGCCGAAGAGCTGCTCGAGGACGCCGGCTGGACCCTCGGCAGCGACGGAGTCCGCGAGAAGGACGGCCAGAAGCTGACCTTCACCGTCACCGCCTTCTACGCGCAGGACGTCCTCGAGGTCGCCCAGATGCAGCTGAAGGACATCGGCGTCGACATGCAGATCAACATCACCGACGCGGGCGGCTTCTTCGGCGCCATCGCCTCGGGCGACTACGACTTCCTGTCGGCGGGCCTCACCCGCACCGACCCCGATGCGCTGCGCACCCTGTTCTCGCAGGCCGCGAAGTCGAAGTGGGCCATCATCGACGACGCCGAACTCGAGGCGCTGCTCACCGAGCAGGCGTCCACGAGCGACGTCGACGCTCGCATGGAGCTCATCGCCGAGGCGCAGGCCCTGATCATCGAGAACGCGGACTTCGTGCCGCTCGTCGAGACGATCCAGCTGCACGCGTCGGGCGCCTCGATCGAGGGCATCACCTTCGACTCGGCGTCGCGCATCAACCTCTACGACGTGCGCGCCACGTCCTAGTCGGCGACGTTCGGGAGCAGGGAGAGCAGTGAGAAGACCGTTCACCGGGTGGAGGAGTGCGCTCGCATTCCTCGCCCCCAAGGTGTTCCAGTTCGCGTTCGTGATCTGGGCCACCTACACGGTGACCTTCCTGCTGCTCAACCTGCTCCCGGGCGACCCCCTCATCGCCGCCCTCTCCGTGAAGGGCGGCGACGCCACCCCCACCGACCCCGAGGCGCTGCGCGAACTCCGCGCGAAGTACGGCCTCGACGGGTCGCTCTGGGAGCGGTACGCCGTGAACGGTCTCGCCGCGCTGCGCGGTGATCTCGGCGTCTCGATCGCGACCGGGCAGGACGTCGGCGACATGATCGGCCGGGCGCTGCCCAACACGGCGGTCGTCGCGCTGCTCGCCCTTGCGCTCGGCGTCGTCGTCTCGATCGTCATCACCTACTTCGCGTACGTCGCGAAGTGGAAGTGGGTCCGCAACACCCTCCTGCAGATCCCGCCGTTCGGTGTGGCCGTGCCCGCGTTCTTCAGCGGACTCGTGCTCGTCAGCGTCTTCGCCTACGGCCTCGGCATCCTGCCCTCCTCCGGCAGCCGCAATCCGTTGAGCGTCGTCCTTCCGGCCGTCACCCTGTCGCTGCCGGTCGGCGCCATCTTCTTCCAGGTCTTCTCGGCCGCCGTCCTCGAGGCACGCGCCAGCTCCTACGTCTTCACCGCCGTCGCGAAGGGACTCTCGGAGCGGGTCGTCTTCCTGCGCCACGTCTTCCGCAACGCGCTGCTGCCCTCGGTCACGATCCTCGGTCTGCTGATCGGCTACCTGGCGGGCGGCACCGCCGTCGTCGAGAGCGTCTTCTCGCGAGACGGCATCGGCCGCCTCGTCGTCGACGCGGTCCTCGCGCGCGACGCGAACGTCGTGCTCGGAGTCGTCATCGTCGTCTCGGTCGTCTACTCGGTCGTGAACCTGCTCGTCGACCTCTCCTACGGCCTCATCGACCCGCGCACCCGCCCGAAGGCCGCTCGCCGGGCCGTGCAGGACGCCCGCGACAAGGCGGTGGTCGAGGCGTGAGACTGCTCCGTCAGCCGGGGTTCCTGATCTCGGCCCTCATCGTGCTCATCGCGCTGGTCGCCGTGTTCTTCCCGCACCTGTTCGCCTCGCAGGACCCGTTCGAAGGCACCGCGCGCGACAAGCTGCAGGCGCCGTCGGGCGCGCACTGGTTCGGCACCGACAACCTCGGCCGCGACCTCTACTCCCGCGTCGTGCACGGCGCCTTCCTCTCGCTCGCCACCGCCGGCCTCGCCGTGCTCGTCGGAGTCGTGGCCGGTGCCGTCGTCGGATTGCTGTCGGGCTTCATCGGCGGGCGCCTCGACTTCGTGCTCATGCGCATCGTCGACGTCCTCATCGCCGTGCCGAGCGTGCTGCTCGCGCTCATCGTCGTCGCGGGTCTCGGGTTCGGGCCGGTACCCGTTGCGCTCGGTGTCGGCCTCGGCGCCGCCGGATCCTTCGCCCGCGTCACCCGGGCGCAGGTCGTCCGCGTCCGGGGCGAGGAGTACGTCGAAGCCGCCCGCACTCTCGGCGTCCGCTGGCCCGCGATCCTCGTGCGACACGTCTTCCCGAACTCCGCCCGGCCCGTGATCGCTCTCGCCGCACTCGAGATCGGTACCGCGATCCTCGCCGTCTCGGCCCTCAGCTTCCTCGGCTTCGGTGCCCCGCCGCCCGCGCCCGAGTGGGGCGCGCTGGTCTCGGCCGGGCGCGACTTCCTGGCGACCGGATGGTGGCTCAGCGTGCTGCCCGGTGCGGTCATCCTCGTCGTGGTGCTCGCCGTCAACCGCCTGGCTCGGGCGATCGGAGGAGAACGATGAGCAACGCTCTGCTGCAGGTGCGCGACCTCCGCGTCCAGTACGAGACCGGGGCGACCACGAATCTCGCCGTTCGGGGCGTCGACTTCGACGTGCCCGCCGGCTCGGTGGTCGCCATCGTCGGCGAATCGGGCTCGGGGAAGAGCACCATCTCGCAGTCGCTCATCCGTCAGGTGGCCGAGGGGGGCCGCATAGTGGGAGGCTCCGTCGTCTTCGACGGACGCGACCTGGTGCAGCTGCCCGAGAGCGCGCTGCGCAAGATCCGCGGCGCCCAGATCGGCTTCGTGCCGCAAGACCCGAGCAGCTCGCTCAATCCGCTCGTGCGGGTGGGGGAGCAGATCGCCGAAGCGCTGCGTCTGCACAAGGGCATGAAGCGCGCCGCCGCGGCGAAACGGGCGGTCGAGATCCTCGACGAGGTCGGCATCCCCGACGCCGAGATCCGCGCGGGACAGTACCCGCACGAGCTGTCGGGCGGCATGCGTCAGCGCGTGCTCATCGGCATCGCGTGGTCGTGCGAGCCCCGCCTCGTCATCGCGGACGAACCCACGAGCGCGCTCGACGTGACCGTTCAGCGTCACGTCCTCGACCGGCTCGAGGGACTCGCCCGCGAGCACGGCACCTCGGTGCTGCTCGTCACTCACGACCTCGCCGTCGCGGCGGATCGCGCGGACCGCATCCTGGTGATGCAGCGGGGCGAGATCGTCGAGCAGGGCACCGTCGCCGAGGTCCTCGGAAATCCGCAGCACGCGTACACCCGCGAGCTGGTCGCCGCGGCTCCCGGACTGACGAGCGGACGCCTGCAGCCGCAGGACGTCACCGTGCACGATCCGGCCGCCCGGCGGGCGCTGACCCTCGCGTTCACCGAACGCGACGACTCGGGCAAGCCCGCCGACATCCTCGTCATCGAGAACCTCGCCAAGACCTTCTCGGTGCGCGGCGGACTCGGCTCGAAGAACGCGATCGCCGCCGTCGACGACGTGTCGTTCCGCGTGCGCCGCGGGTCGACCTTCTCGATCGTGGGGGAATCGGGTTCCGGCAAGACCACGACCGCCCGGATCGCGGCCCGCATCGTCGACGCCGACGCCGGCACCATCCGCTTCGACGGAGACGACATCACGACGCTGCGCGGCGAAGGCCTGCGTCAGCTGCGCCGAAAGATCCAGGTCGTCTACCAGAACCCGTTCGGCTCGCTCGACCCGATGATGACGGTGGAACGCATCGTCGCCGAGCCGCTCGCGGCCTTCCGCATCGGCTCGCGCGCGGAGCGCAGCGAGACGGTGCGCGCGGTGCTCGACGCCGTGCGTCTCGCACCCGAGCTCGCCGGTCGCCGCCCCCGCCAGCTCTCGGGCGGTCAGCGGCAGCGCGTCGCCATCGCGCGCGCCCTCACCCTTGGGCCCGAACTGCTCGTGCTCGACGAGCCGGTCTCGGCGCTCGATGTGTCGGTGCAGGAGCAGATCCTGCAGCTGCTCGTCGACCTGCAGAAGGAGTTCGCGCTCAGCTACCTCTTCATCTCGCACGACCTCGGCGTCATCCGGCAGATCTCCGACGACATCGCCGTCATGCGCTTCGGCAGGCTCGTCGAGTCGGGCACCGCCGCCGAGGTGATGGCGAGCCCCCGCGAGGAATACACGCGAGAGCTTCTCGCGGCGATCCCCGGATCCCGCGCCGTCTGATGCGCCGCTCGGAGTCGCAGGCGAGAGGATCTGGTGAGCGCGGCTCCATCCGTGCTTCGATGAGCGCACGATGACGATCCAGAGCGACATCCGCGGCGCACGGCGCGAGGACGACAGGGTGCGGGGCGGTGTGCTCCGGTACGCGCGCGAAGCCGCTATGACGGCGAGTCCGCTGCCCGGCGAGGTCGAACTGGCCCGCCGCCTCGACGCGACACGGCAACAGGTGCGCAACGCCCTCGCCGCGCTTGAGAACCAGGGAATCGTGAAGCGACGCCAAGGCGCGGCGACCACGGTCGACCTCGTCGCCCTTCGCATGAACGTGCGCCTCGAAGAGCAGCTCGAGCATTCGGAGCTGCTCGAACGACTCGGCTATGAGGCGGCCGTCGAGGTGCTCGACGTGAGACGCGTCCCGGCCGGGGACGGCGCCGCTGCACTCCTCACCGAGACCGGCGGCGAACCGGTGCGCATCGTGAAGCGCTGGAGCGCCGACGGGCGGCCGGCGATGGTCGCCGAGGACACCGTCGCCGTGCCCGACGGGTGGGACGGCGACATCGGTTCGGCGGGATCGGTGTTCGCGCTCGTCGAAAGGGTCTGGGGCGAACCGATCGTGTGGGAGGTCGCCACCCCCGGCGTGATCGTGCTCGACGAGCAGAGGGCCGAGCAGATGGGCCTGCCCGTGGGCGCGCCCGCACTGACCTTCGACATCCTCGGCATGACCGTCGGCGGGCGCCGCGCGTTCCACGCCATCGAGGTGCACAATCCCGACATCGTGAGCTATTCGCTGCTGCGCACCGTCCGGCCGCCGTGGAGCTCCACGTCGGGCATCTGACGGTCTCGCCCGTCCGCTCCCCGTAGGCTTTCGGGGGACGGAAGGGGCACCATGCAGGCCACGACACGACGAGCGGGAGTGCTCGGGGTCCTGTCGGGCGGCGCCCTCGCGGTGCTGCTCGCGCTCGCCCCCGCGGGAGCGGCGTCGGCGCACGACAGCCTCGAGTCCGCGACGCCGGCGGATGGGGAGACCGTCGTCGAGCTCTCGTCCGTCGAGCTGTCGTACAGCGGCACCCTGCTGAGCATCGGCGAGGACCAGCGCTCCGCCGCCATCCAGGTCACGCGCGATGGCCGCTACTTCGAGGCCGGATGCCCGACCCTGGTCGACAACACGGCGAGCGTCGACGTGGCGCTCGGCGAGGCGGGGCAGTACGAGGTCGTCTGGCAGGTCGTCTCCTCCGACGGCCACACGATCTCCGACAGCTACGAGTTCACCTACGACCCGCTCGACGGCACCGATGTCGCCGAGGGTGCCGACGCCCCCGCCTGCGGTGAGGCCTCCTCCGACACGGATGGACCGAGCGACGACGCGATCCTGATCGGCGCGGCCGTCGGCATCGGCGCGCTCGCCGTCGTCGGCGTCGTGCTCGCGATCGTCTTCGGACGCCGCCGCGGCGACTTCGGCCGCCCCGCAGCGGACAACGACTCCGACACGAAGTAGTCGGTGCCGCGTGCGCCACCTGAAAAATCGTGGGGACGTCACCCGGGCGAAACATCGGTCGCGCTAGGCTGACCGGACAATCGAACATCGGCCGCTACGCGATGCGGGAGAGCCGGGCACCATCCGTGGTGCAGCACGCCGGCACCGAAGGAGCAAGCTCCCCGCCAATCTCTCAGGTCAGCAGTACCGCATCGACAAGGCCACTCTGAAAAGTGGGTCGGCGAGGGTCATACCGCGCCAGAGGCCCCGCCCACGGTGAAAGCCCGACGGACACGTCCTCTTCGAGGGCGGCGCCCTCGGCGCGAAACTCTCAGGCACCATGACAGAGGGGGAGTTCCGCCACCGCCGCCCTATGCGACTGGAGAACTCCGCGATGACCGACACCCTTCCCACCCAGCGACAGAGCCCGCTGCACGACGCCCACGTCGCCGCGGGCGCGACCTTCACCGACTTCGCCGGCTGGCAGATGCCCGTGCGCTATTCGGGCGACCTCGCCGAGCACGCCGCCGTCCGCACCGCCGCCGGATTGTTCGACCTGTCGCACATGGGCGAGATCTTCGTGCTCGGGCCCGCTGCCGCCGACGCGCTCGACGCCGCGCTCAGCGGTCGGATGTCGGCGCTCACCGTCGGGCAGGCGAAGTACACGCTGCTGCTCGACGACGACGGGGGAGTGATCGACGACCTGATCGTGTACCGCACCGGAGACGACCGCTACCTGGTCGTCGCGAACGCCTCGAACCGCGAGGTCGTCGCCGAGGTCCTCCGCGACCGCGCCGAGGGGTACGACGCGCTGGTCGAGGACGAGAGCGACGATGTCGCCCTCATCGCGATCCAGGGACCCAAGTCGAAGGAGATCCTGCAGAACGTCGAAGGGCTCACCGGTGAGGAGCAGGACATCGACGACGCGCTGGGCGCTCTGCGCTACTACCGCGCGCTCAACGCCGTGTACGCGGGCCTGCCGATCCTCATCACCCGCACCGGCTACACCGGCGAGGACGGCTTCGAGCTGTTCGTCGCGCCCGACGCGGCGCGCTCGCTGTGGGATGCGCTGCTCGAGACGGGCGCCGGTGCCGGGCTCGTGCCCGCCGGTCTCGCCTGCCGCGACACTTTGCGACTCGAGGCGGGCATGCCGCTTTACGGTCACGAACTCGGCGTCGACATCCTCCCCGCCCAGGCAGGCCTCGCGCGCGCGGTCGTCACCGACGGGCACGACTTCGTCGGTCGCGACGCCGTCCTCCGCGGCGACGCCCCTGAGCCGGACTCGCTGCTCGCCGGTCGCGTGCTCGTCGGCCTCGCCTCCGAGGGCAAGCGCGCGGGACGCGCCGGATACGACGTCCTGAACGGCGACGGCGCCGTCGTCGGCCGCGTCACCAGCGGTGCGCTGTCTCCGACCCTCGGTCACCCCATCGCCATGGCGTTCGTCGACCCCGCGGTCGCCGAGACCGGCACGAGCCTCGGCATCGACGTGCGCGGCACGCGCATCGACGCCACCGTCGTCCCCCTTCCCTTCTACAAGCGAGAGAGCAACACATGACCCGCGAGAGCGAACTGAAGTACACGTCCGAGCACGAGTGGGTCGAGGCGGCAGACGGCGTCGCCACCGTCGGCATCACCGGCTACGCGGCAGGACAGCTCGGCGACGTCGTCTACGTCGACCTCCCCGCTGCGGGCACCGCGGTCGAGGCCGGAGCGGTGATCGGCGAAATCGAGTCCACCAAGTCGGTCGGTGAGCTCTACGCGCCGGTCAGCGGCACGATCGCCGCCGTCAACGACGCCGTGGAAGCCTCGCCCGAGCTCGTCAACTCCGACCCGCTGGGCGACGGCTGGCTCGTCCGCATCGAATACTCCGACCTGCCCGCCCTGCTCGAGCTCGCCGAGTACCAGGCGCTCACCTCGGAGTCGTGAGCGTGACGGACACCCTCTCCATCCCGTCCGTCGCCACCGTCGCGGGCGGCGCGTTCACCCGCCGCCACATCGGCACCGGAGCCGACGCGCAGGGCGTCATGCTCGACTCGGTCGGCTACCCGAGCGTCGATGCGCTCATGGACGCGGCCGTGCCCGCCGGCATCCGTGTCGACCGGTCGCTCGTGTCATCCATCCCCGACGCCGCCACCGAAGCCGAGGCGCTGCGCGAGCTGCGGATGCTCGCCGGCCGCAACACCGTGCGCCGCTCGATGATCGGCCTCGGCTACTACGGCACGCTGACCCCGGCCGTCATCAAGCGCAACGTGCTCGAGAACCCCAGCTGGTACACCGCGTACACGCCGTACCAGCCCGAGATCTCGCAGGGGCGCCTCGAAGCGCTCATCAATTTCCAGACCATGGTCGCCGACCTGACCGGCCTCGCGACCGCCAATGCGTCGATGCTCGACGAGGCCACCGCTGTGGTCGAAGGAATGCTTCTCGCGCGCCGGGCGTCGAAGTCGAAGTCTCCGCGGTTCGTCGTCGACGCGGATGTGTTCCCGCAGACGCTCGCGCTGCTGCGGCACCGTGCCGAGGCCGTCGGAATCGAGATCGTCGAAGCGGCGCTCGCCGGCGGAGCAGCGGTCGACGGCGAGTACTTCGGACTGTTCGTGCAGTATCCGGGCGCCTCCGGGCGGCTGTGGAACCCCGCCGTGACCATCGCGGCAGCGAAGGAGGCCGGCGCCGTCGCGGTCGTCGCCGCCGACCTGCTCGCCCTCACCCTCGTGACCTCGCCCGGCGAGCTCGGCGCGGATGTCGCCGTCGGCACGTCGCAGCGCTTCGGGGTGCCGATGGGCTTCGGAGGACCGCACGCCGGATACATGGCGGTGCGCGCCGGCCTCGAACGCCAGCTTCCCGGTCGCCTCGTCGGAGTCAGCCAGGACGCTGCCGGTCAGCCCGCCTACCGCCTGTCGTTGCAGGCGCGCGAGCAGCACATCCGTCGCGAAAAGGCCACGAGCAACATCTGCACGGCGCAGGTGCTGCTCGCCGTGATGGCCGGCATGTACGCCGTCTACCACGGCCCCGGTGGCCTCACCCACATCGCCCGCACGGTGCACGACCGCGCGTTCGCCGCGGCGAAGTCGCTGCGCTCCGCCGGCGTCGAAGTGGTCGAAGGCGACTTCTTCGACACCTTCCTCGTGCGCGTCCCCGATGCCGACGTGGTGCTCGAGCGGGCCCGCGAGCGCGGCACCCTGCTCCGCCGTGTCGACGACACCACCGTGGGCGTCAGCTTCGACGAGGTCACCGCGGGCGAGGTCTCGCTCGGCGCGGTGTCGCTGCTCGAGATCTTCGCCCCCGACGTCGACGTGATCGAGAACGTCTCCGCGTACGGCGAGCTGCCCGCGGATCTCGTGCGCACCAGCCGCTTCCTCACGCATCCGGTGTTCAACACCCACCATTCCGAGACATCCATGATGCGGTACCTGCGCTACCTCGCGAGCCTCGACTACGCACTCGACCGCGGCATGATCCCGCTCGGCTCGTGCACCATGAAGCTCAACGCGGCCGCTGAGATGGAGGCCGTCACCTGGCCCGAGTTCGCCGGCCTGCACCCGTTCGCTCCCGCCGAGGACGTCCGCGGCTACCTCGACCTCATCGGCCAGCTCGAGGGGTGGTTGGCCGAGGTCACCGGCTACGACTCGGTCTCGCTGCAGCCCAACGCCGGCAGCCAAGGCGAACTCGCGGGGCTCCTCGCCATCCGCGGCTACCACCGGTCGCGCGGCGACTTCGAGCGGGTCGTCTGCCTCATCCCGTCGAGCGCGCACGGCACGAACGCCGCCTCCGCGGTGCTCGCGGGGATGAAGGTCGTCGTCGTCGCGTGCGACAGCCTCGGCAACGTCGACCTCGACGACCTCCGCGCGAAGATCGAGGAGCACGCCGCCACGCTCGCGGCGCTCATGATCACCTACCCGTCGACGCACGGCGTGTACGAGCACGAGGTCCAGGCCATCACCGACGCCGTCCACGAGGCCGGCGGCCAGGTCTACGTCGACGGTGCGAACCTCAACGCCCTTCTCGGGTACGCGCGGTTCGGTGACTTCGGCGGCGACGTCTCGCACCTCAACCTGCACAAGACCTTCTGCATCCCGCACGGCGGAGGCGGACCCGGCGTCGGCCCGGTCGCCGCGAAGGCGCACCTCGCGCCCTTCCTGCCAGGGCACCCGTTCTCGCAGCGCGGGGGTGCCGAGTTCGCCGGGGGTCCGGTGTCGGCCGCGCCGTTCGGGTCGCCGTCGATCCTGCCGATCAGTTGGGCCTACGTCCGGATGATGGGGGCCGACGGCCTGCGCGACGCGACCGGTGCCGCGGTGCTCGCCGCGAACTACATCGCGGCGAGGCTCGCCGACCACTTCCCGGTGCTGTACAAGGGCGACGACGGACTCGTGGCCCACGAGTGCATCCTGGACCTGCGGCCGCTGACCGCGGCGACCGGGGTGAGCGTCGACGACGTCGCGAAGCGGCTCATCGACTACGGATTCCATGCGCCGACCATGTCGTTCCCGGTGCCCGGCACCCTCATGGTCGAGCCGACCGAGAGCGAGGACCTCGCCGAGATCGACCGGTTCGTCGACGCGATGATCGCGATCAAGGCCGAAGCCGACCGGGTCGGGTCGGGGGAGTGGGATGTCGACGACAACCCGCTGCGCGGCGCCCCGCACACGGCTCAGGCCATCGCGGTCGCCGACTGGCCGCACGCCTACTCGCGGGAGGACGCGGTCTACCCGTTCGCCGGCGCGAGCGTGGACCCGGCGACCACGACGGCGCGCATTCGCGGCAAGTACTGGCCGCCTGTGCGTCGCATCGACCAGGCGTACGGCGATCGCAACCTGGTCTGCGCGTGCCCGCCCCCGGAGGCCTTCGCCTGACGCATCGCTCGAGGTGCCCAGTTCTGCGGGTCGCAGGGCGCGAGCCCCCGCAGAACTGGGCACCTCGGTCGGATCGCGCGCGGACGCTCGCATGTTGCGTGTGGTGGTGTCGGCGTGTCGACCTGGGAGTTCGCCGGGTCTCGCAGGGCTGACCAAATTCAGGAGATTCCAACGCCGAAGGCCTGCATCGGGCCCGAATCGGCCTCCTCGGAGCAAAATCTCCTGCATTCGGTCAGCGACCGTGGTTCAGAAGGTCAGGCGGTGCCGAAAAGGTCCGGGAACCAGGCCACCGCGAGCGGAAGGCCGAGGAACGACACGACGTCGAGGATCAAGTGGGCGACCACGAGAGGAGCGGTGCGCCCCCACTTCACATACACCCAGCCGAATACGACGCCCATGATCGCGTTGCCGATGAACCCGCCGAAGCCTTGGTACAGGTGGTAGCTGCCGCGGAGCAGAGCACTCGCGATGATGATCGGCCAGGTGCCCCAGCCGATCTCGCGCAGCCGGGTGAAGAGGTAGCCGACGACGGTGAGCTCCTCGCTGAGCGCCGCCCGCAACGCGGACAGCACGAGGACCGGGATCGTCCACCAGTAGGCGTCGAGCCCTGACGTGTTGATGCCGACGTTGATGTCGAGCGCGCGGGCGCCGAGGTAGAGCCCGATTCCCGGGATCCCGATGATCGCGGCCAGCGCCAGCCCCGAGACGGCGTCGCGACCCGGCCGGGTGAAGTCAAAGCCGATGCGGCGGAAGGCCGAGCGTCCGGGCAGCCACAGCAGGTAGATGACGAGGGCGACCGGCACCAGGTCGAAAAAGATCGACAGCAGCTGGTAGACGAGGTCGAAGACGGGCCGGTCGCTGAGGCTCTGATTGAGCGTCGCCGTCTGCGAGCCGAGCGACTCCTCGCGGGTCAGCCGGTTGACTATGGCGACGAGGGAATACACGGCCGAGGCGCCAAGCGATAGTCCGAGGACGATCGCGATCTCCCACCAGATTCGGCGTCGGTCGCGAGTGCGTTCCGGCGTCGAGGGCCCGCCGGAACGTGCGCTCTCGCCCGGAACGCCCGACGCGGGCGGTGAGACCGCACGTTCCGGGCTTGCGTTCCCGCCGAAACGTGCGTTCATGCCCGCAATATCCGATCTCGTCAGCGGCGGGAGGCGGGGGTGCCGCCCGGCAAAATGTTGCGCAGACGCGCGACGACGGCGTAGGCGCCGTCCGCGAGCCATGACAGCGGCGGGATCTGCAGCAGCCAGCCCGCGAACCGGAGGCTCGCGTCGGGCTGGTGTCGCAGCAACGCGGACACTGCTCCTGCGCCGCCGAAATGCTTGCCTGGAGTGATCAGCCAGACCCGCTCACGGGCCTCGGCGTCACTCAGTCCGTACCCCGAAAGATCCGCGGACTGGAAGGGGACGGCGGGCGGCATGACGGGCAGGACCTTCTCGAGCCAGTCGACGCACGAGGAGCAGAAACTGCACTCGCCATCGAAGACCAGCACGGTGTCCCGCACAGCAGCGCGTCCGGCCACGATCCCGCCCTCCTCGGCAACTTTGTTGCGTTCACGCAAGCAATCCCAGAATTGATTTCCAGGTTGTAACGATATCGCCAACGATTTGGGCTCGCTGTGTACCCCACCTAGGGTATCTCTATCCGGCGCCAGGGTGCCCTAGGGGATCGTGGCGTCTTCTGTCTGCACACAGGAGGAATTAAGAGTGAAACTCAGCAAGCTGAGCCTCGGGGGCCTCGCCCTCGTCACGGCCGGCGCCCTGACTCTCGCGGGTTGCGCGAGCGGCGACGGCGGCGACAGCAGCGGCGGCAGCGGAGACACGAGCGCGATCATCACCGCGAACGGCTCCGAGCCCGAGAACCCGCTGATCCCGACCGGCACCACCGAGGTCGGCGGCGGCAAGATCCTCGACTCGATCTTCGCGGGTCTCGTCAGCTACGGCGCCGATGGCAGCCCCGAGAACGACATGGCCGCGTC
This sequence comes from Herbiconiux sp. L3-i23, assembly GCF_023734115.1. NCBI lineage: Bacteria > Bacillati > Actinomycetota > Actinomycetes > Micrococcales > Microbacteriaceae > Herbiconiux > Herbiconiux sp. L3-i23. The sequence continues at coordinate 2,416,965 of NZ_AP025737.1, read as the reverse complement.
CATCGAGACCGAGGACTCGCAGACCTTCACCATCACGGTCGAAGAGGGCCACGAGTTCACCAACGGCGAGCCCGTCGACGCCGACTCGTTCATCAACGCCTGGAAGGACGGCGCCCTGCTCAGCAATGAGCGCCTCAACTCCTACTTCTTCGAAGACATCCAGGGCTTCAGCTACGACGAGGACGCCGACCTCACCGGCCTCCAGAAGGTGGATGACTACACCTTCACCGTCGCCCTCAACGAGCCGCGCTCGGACTTCCCGCTGCGTCTCGGCTACTCGGCGTTCTACCCGCTGCCCGACTCGGCGTTCGACGCCGACGGCCGCGTGACCGACGAGTTCGGCGAGAACCCGGTCGGCAACGGCCCGTACATGCTCGACGGCGACGACGCGTGGCAGCACGACGTCCAGATCGACCTCGTCACCAACCCCGACTACGACGGCCCCCGTGCGCCGCAGAACGGCGGTCTCACGATCGTCTTCTACGCCACTCAGGACGCCGCCTACGCCGACCTGCTCGCGGGCAACCTCGACGTGCTCGACGCCATCCCCGACTCGAACTTCGCGACGTTCGAGGACGACCTCGGTGACCGTGCCATCAACCAGCCGGCCGCCGTGTTCCAGTCGTTCACGATCCCGAGCGACACGACCGAGTTCGCGAACCCGGCTGCGTTCTCGCACTGGATCGGCGAAGAGGGCCAGCTGCGTCGCCAGGCGCTGAGCATGGCGATCGACCGCCAGCAGATCACCGACGTGATCTTCGACGGCACCCGCACCCCGGCCAGCGACTTCACCTCGCCGACCATCGACGGCTGGAGCGACAGCCTCGAGGGTGCCGAGGTCCTGGAGTACAACCCCGAGCGCGCGGTCGAGCTGTGGGCCGAGGCCGACGCCATCTCGCCGTTCGAGGGTTCGTTCCAGATCTCGTACAACGCCGACGGCGGCCACCAGGGCTGGGTCGACGCGGTCGCGAACAGTGTCTCGAACACGCTCGGCATTCAGGCCTCGGGCAACCCGATCCCCACGTTCGCCGAGGCGCGCACGCAGATCACCGGCAAGACCACCGAGACCGCCTTCCGCACCGGATGGCAGGCCGACTACCCGGGTCTGTACAACTTCCTCGGGCCGCTATACGCGACCAACGCGTCCTCGAACGACGGCGACTACTCGTCGGCCGAGTTCGACTCGCTGCTCAGCGAGGGAGCCGCGACGGCTGACGCCGACGAGGCGAACGCCCTGTTCCAGCAGGCGCAGGAAGTCCTCCTGAAGGACCTCCCCGCCATCCCGCTGTGGTACTCGAACGTGACCGGTGGATACAGCGAAGGCGTGTCCAACGTCGAGTTCGACTGGCACTCGGTTCCGCTCTACTACGAGATCACCAAGGGCTGATCCGACAGAGCACAACCGCCAAGTGTGGGGCGGCAGCACTGCTGCCGCCCCACACCCATGGGCGGACTCCCTTCGATTACGGAGTATTTTCTTTACCCATGTCGCTTCTCACAACGAATCGCGGCTGAGCGGTGGCGTACTACATCCTGCGCCGCCTGCTACAGGCCATCCCCGTGCTCATCGGCACGACGTTCCTCATCTACTTCATGGTGTTCGCCATGCCGGGCAACCCGCTGCTGGGTCTGTTCGGCGACCGGACGCCGAACCCGGCGCTGCTGGCACGACTCGAAGAGCAGTACAAGCTCAACGAGCCGTTCATCATCCAGTACCTCAACTACCTCGGCAACGTCCTGACCGGCAACTTCGGCATCTCGTTCTCGGGCCAGTCGGTCAACGACATCCTCGCGCGCACCTTCCCGGTGACGCTGAAGCTCGCGCTCATGGCGATCTTCATCGAGATGGTCGTCGCTCTCACGGTCGGCCTCATCAGCGGCCTGCGCAAGGGCGGCATCTTCGACGCGAGCGCGCTGGTCGTCAGCCTGCTGCTGATCTCGGTGCCGATCTTCGTGCTCTGCTTCATCGGCCAGTTCTTCTTCGCCGTGCAGCTCGGATGGTTCAGCCCCACCGTCGGCGCCGACACTTCGGTGCAACGACTGCTGCTGCCCGCGATCGTGCTGGCGCTGTTCGTCGTTGCGACGGCGATCCGTCTGACCCGTGCCTCGGTGATCGAGACCGCGAACGCCGACTTCGTGCGCACCGCCTACAGCAAGGGCCTCTCGCGCCGCCGCGTCGTTCCGGTGCACATCCTGCGCAACTCGCTCATCCCCGTGACCACGCAGCTCGGCGCGGACTTCGGTCTGCTCATCGTCGGCGCGACCGTCACCGAGGGCATCTTCAACGTTCCCGGCGTGGGCAACACGCTCTATCAGGCGGTCATCCGAGGGGAGCGGCCGACGGTCGTGTCCTTCGTGACGGTCATGGTGCTGCTGTACCTGGTCGTCAACATCCTGATTGACCTGCTCTACGCCGTACTCGACCCGAGGATCCGCTATGTCAAGTGAGACTCCAGGGGCAGGCACACCGACCCGCTCCGCCAACCACTACGTCGCGCCAGTCGATGAGACGCCGATCGCCTCGGTCGACGCCGTCAATCTCGACGAGAAGCCCAGCAACCTCTGGATCGACGCCTGGCGCGACCTGCGCCGCCGCGCGATGTTCTGGATCTCGGGCGCGCTGATCCTGCTCATCGTCACCGTCGCGCTGTTCCCCGGCCTGTTCACCCAGACCAACCCGCGCGCGTGCGACCTGGCGAACAGCCTCGCGGGTCCCGGCCCGGGCGCGCCGCTCGGCTACACCAAGCAGGGCTGCGACATCTTCTCGCGCATCATTGACGGCACCTCGACCTCGTTGTCGGTGGGCCTCATCGTGATCCTGCTGACCACCATCACGGGCATCGTGTTCTGCGCGCTGTCCGGCTTCTTCGGCGGGTTCATCGACACGGTCCTGATGCGCGCGGGCGACATCTTCTTCTCGATCCCCTACATCCTCGCCGCCGTCGTCATCATGTCGGTGTTCTCGGACAACCGCACCATCGTGGTGATCGCGCTGGCGATCGGTGTCTTCGCGTGGCCCACCACGGCGCGCGTGCTGCGCTCCGAGGTGCTGCGGGTGAAGAACGCCGACTTCGTGATGGCCGCCACCGCGACCGGACTGTCGCGGCTCGGCATCCTGTTCAAGCACGTGCTGCCGAACTCGATCGCGCCCGTCATCGTCGTCACGACGCTGTCGCTCGGCGCGGCGATCACCGCGGAAGCAACCCTGTCGTTCCTCGGTGTCGGTCTGCCGCCGCAGGACTTCATGTCGTGGGGCAACGAGATCAGCCAGGCGCAGCGCGACCTGCGCACCGACCCGCAGACGCTCATCTACCCGTCGATCGCTCTGACCCTCACCGTGCTGAGCTTCATCCTGCTCGGCGAGGCGCTGCGCGACGCGCTCGACCCGAAGGCGAGGGCCCTCCGATGAGCGGCACTGCATCCACTCCCGCGTCGGCGTCGGCGTCCGCGTCGAAGCATCTGCTCGAGGTCAAGGGCCTCGAGGTCGGGTTCCGCACCCAGGGCGGCGTCGTCAAGGCGCTCAATGGGGTCGACTTCACGATCGACGCCGGCGAGACCGTCGCGATCGTGGGGGAGTCCGGTTCGGGCAAGTCGACGACCGCCGCGGCGATCATCAACCTGCTGCCCGGCTCCGGCCACGTCAGCGCGGGCGAGATCCTCTTCGACGGCGTCGACCTGACGAAGGCCTCGCGCCGTGAGCTCGAGGAGATCCGCGGCAAGCGCATCGGCTACGTGCCCCAGGACCCGATGTCGAACCTGAACCCGGTGTGGAGCGTCGGCTTCCAGGTCGAGGAGACGATCAAGGCGAACGGTCTCGCGAAGGGCCGCCGCGCTGTTCGGGCGAAGGCCATCGAGGTGCTCGAGAACGCGGGTCTGCCGGATGCCGGCAAGCGGCTCCGCCAGTACCCGCACCAGTTCTCGGGTGGCATGCGTCAGCGCGTGCTCATCGGCATCGGCCTGTCGTCGAAGCCGCAGCTGCTGATCGCGGACGAGCCCACCTCGGCGCTCGACGTGACCGTGCAGCGGCGCATCCTCGACCACCTCGACACGCTCACCGAGACCGACGGCACCGCGCTGCTGTTCATCACGCACGACCTGGGTCTCGCCGCCGAGCGCGCCGAGAAGCTGATCGTCATGTACAAGGGCCGCATCGTCGAGGCGGGTCCGTCGCTCGAGATCCTGCAGAACCCGCTCCACCCGTACACCCAGCGACTGATCGCCGCGGCGCCGAGCCTCGCCTCCCGCCGCATCCAGTCGGCGTCGGCGACGCTCGGCCACATCGAGCACGCCGTCGACGCGTCGGCGCAGGGCCTCGACCTGATCGAGGCGGCCGAGACGCGCGTCGAGCACCTCGAGAAGCACGGGGAGGCCGCTCCGGCGATCTCCGTCGACGGGCTCACCAAGGTGTTCAAGATCCGCACCGGCGGTCTGAAGGCCGAGGACTTCACGGCGGTCGACGAGGTGACCTTCTCGGTCGCCAAGGGCACGACGACCGCGCTCGTCGGCGAGTCCGGATCGGGCAAGTCGACGGTCGCCAAGCTGCTGCTGGGGCTCGAGAAGGCGACGTCGGGGTCGATCTCGATCGACGGACGCCGCACCGAGAAGCTGCAGGGCAAGGAACTGATGGCGCTGCGCCGTTCGATGCAGCCCGTCTTCCAAGACCCGTACGGTTCGCTCGACCCGCTGTTCAACATCGGCAACACCATCGCCGAGCCGATGCGCGTGCACGGCGTCGGCGATCGGGGCTCCCGTCGCGATCGCGTGTTCGAGCTGCTCGACCAGGTTGCGCTGCCTCGCGTCCTCGCCGGTCGCTACCCGAACGAGCTGTCGGGCGGTCAGCGTCAGCGCGTCGCGATCGCGCGTGCTCTCGCCCTGAAGCCCGACATCGTGGTGCTCGACGAGGCGGTGTCGGCGCTCGACGTGCTGGTGCAGGCGCAGATCCTGAAGCTGCTCGCCGACCTCCAGGGCGAGCTCGACCTGACCTATCTCTTCATCACCCACGACCTCGCGGTCGTGCGCGTCATCGCCGACAACGTGGCGGTCATGCAGAAGGGGCGCATCGTCGAGCAGTCGACCACCGATGAGGTGTTCGACAACCCGAAGCAGCAGTACACGCGCGAACTCCTCGACGCGATTCCCGGCGCCGGCATCAAGCTCGGCGTCTGAGATCCGATACTGCGGGCTTAAACGCACGTTCCGGCGCACACATGTGCCCGGAACGTGCGTTCTCGCATCCTCTTCGGGATAGCAACGGCGCACCGCGGGGATCACGTTCCCGCACCCGTGAGACCTGATCGCGCGAGAACGTACGTTCCGGGCAGAGCGGCCCGCCGGAACGTGCGTTCCTGCCCGCAATATCGGATCGTGGGGGAGTGATCGCTCACAGCGTCGAGGGGACGCGCCGGTCTCGCCCGTCGCGGGCGCGGGCACGGTAGGATGTTGGGGTCGCGGCGTTCTGCCGCGCCTACTTTCCGGCCGTGACGACGTCGATTCCGGCCCACTCCCTCTTCTCAAGGATGTTTCTCCATGGCTATTGCCACGCGTAAGGATCTGCGCAACGTCGCCATCGTGGCCCACGTCGACCACGGCAAGACCACCCTGGTCGACGCCATGCTCAAGCAGACCAACTCGTTCGACGCCCACTTCGAGGGCGAAGACCGGATGATGGACTCGAACGAGCTGGAGCGTGAGAAGGGCATCACGATCCTCGCCAAGAACACGGCGATCCTCTACAACGGCGAGCACGCCACCGACGGCCCCATCACCATCAACGTCATCGACACCCCCGGCCACGCCGACTTCGGCGGCGAGGTCGAGCGCGGCCTGTCGATGGTCGACGGCGTCGTCCTGCTCGTCGACGCGTCCGAGGGTCCGCTGCCGCAGACCCGCTTCGTGCTGCGCAAGGCGCTCGAGGCGAAGCTCCCCGTCATCCTGCTGGTCAACAAGACCGACCGCCCCGACGCCCGCATCGACGAGGTCGTCGCCGAGAGCCAGGACCTGCTCCTCGGCCTCGCGAGCGACATGGCCGACGAGCACCCCGACCTCGACCTTGACGCGATCCTCGACGTTCCCGTCGTCTACGCCTCGGGCCGCAACGGCGCCGCGAGCCAGAACAAGCCCGAGAACGGCGAGCTCCCCGACAACGGCGACCTCGAGCCGCTGTTCGCCGCCATCCTCGAGCACGTCCCCGCGCCGACCTACGACGACGAGCACCCCCTGCAGGCGCACGTCACCAACCTCGACTCGTCGCCGTTCCTCGGCCGTCTCGCCCTGCTGCGCATCTTCCACGGCCGCATCAAGAAGGGCCAGCAGGTCGCGTGGGTGAAGCACGACGGCTCCGTCGCGAACGTCCGCCTCACCGAGCTGATGCTCACCAAGGCGCTCACCCGCTACCCGGTCGACTCGGCCGGTCCCGGTGACATCGTCGCGATCGCGGGCATTCCCGAGATCACCATCGGCGAGACGATCGCCGACCCCGAGGACGTGCGTCCGCTGCCGACCATCACGGTCGACGACCCGGCCATCTCGATGACGATCGGCACGAACACCTCGCCGCTCATCGGCAAGGTCAAGGGCCACAAGCTCACCGCTCGCATGGTCAAGGACCGTCTCGACCGCGAGCTCATCGGCAACGTCTCCATCAAGCTGGTCGACATCGGTCGCCCCGACGCGTGGGAGGTGCAGGGTCGCGGCGAGCTCGCGCTCGCCATCCTCGTCGAGCAGATGCGTCGTGAGGGCTACGAGCTGACCGTCGGCAAGCCGCAGGTCGTCACCAAGCACATCGACGGCAAGCTGCACGAGCCGTACGAGCACCTCACGATCGACGCCCCCGAGGAGTTCCTCGGCGCGATCACCCAGCTGCTCGCCGCACGCAAGGGTCGCATGGACGGCATGAGCAACCACGGCACCGGGTGGGTGCGGATGGAGTTCATCGTCCCGTCGCGCGGCCTCATCGGGTTCCGCACCGAGTTCCTCACCATCACCCGCGGCACCGGTATCGCGAACGCGATCTCGCACGGCTACGAGCCGTGGGCCGGCGAGATCACGACCCGTGTCAACGGGTCGATCGTCGCCGACCGTGCCGGAGTCGTCACCCCGTTCGCGATCGTGAACCTGCAGGAGCGCATGTCGTTCTTCGTGGAGCCGACGCAGGAGGTCTACGAGGGCATGGTCATCGGCGAGAACTCGCGCGCCGACGACATGGACGTGAACATCACGAAGGAGAAGCAGCTGACGAACATGCGTTCGTCGACCGCCGACTCGTTCGAGAAGATGACGCCGTCGCGACGGCTGACGCTCGAGGAGAGCCTCGAGTTCGCCCGCGACGACGAGTGCGTCGAGGTGACCCCCGAGTTCGTGCGCATCCGGAAGGTCGAACTCGACCAGACCGCCCGTGCCCGCGCGACGTCGCGTCTCAAGAAGCAGAACGCGTAGCGTCCGCAGAAGTCTCTGAAGTCGGAACCGACCGGCTCGCCAGCATGCCGTCCACCGAAAGGTGGGCGGCATGTCTGCGTCTCAGCCGAAGAAGGGCCTGCTTCTCGCGTAGATGTCGTTCGCGAACGCGATGGTGCTCGTCGATCAGACCGCGGTGCCGCTCATACGTCGACCGGCTGCCCGGTGAGGGTCCGCACGGCGCAGAGGTCCGTCGACTACCCTCGTGGCCATGAGCACCCTCGCGCTGTCCCGGGTCCGCATCCGTCGTTCTGTCGCCGCCGGCGCGGTGGCGCTGGCTCTCACCGGCGCGCTCGCCGGATGCTCGGGGACCCCGCTCGACAACATCGTCGGCGGCGCGGTCGATCGGGCCATCGAGGAGGCGGTCGGCGGTGATGTCGACATCTCGACCGACGGTCAGGTGCCCGACGGATTTCCTGAATCGATCCCGCTCGTTGACGGAACCGTCGTCGGCGGCGCCGCGGGTGGCGGCGCCGGGTGGACCGTGGTGATCCAGCCCGACAGCGTCGACCGCTTCGCCGAGGCGCAGACGGCTCTCGAGGGTGCCGGCTTCACCGCCAACGCGTCGAACGCCGACGCCGATAGCGCCTTCGGGTCGTTCACCGGCACCAACTACAACCTGCAGCTGACCTTCTCGACCGATGCCGAGGGCGTCGTGACGGCGGTCTACGTCGTCACCCCTGCGTAGGCCCGCGGGTTCGACACAGCGCCGCTGCGAGAACGCACGTTCCGGGCTTGTGCGCCCGCCGGAACGTGCGTCTGTGCCCGCAATATCGGATTCTGCGGGTGCGTTGCGGCAGCAATGGCCCGCCGGAACGTGCGCGCTCGCCCGGAACGCCCGACCGGCGGGCGGTACAGTTATGCGGTGTCGGAGCAGACGGACAGCCCGCGCGTCGGCGTCGGATCGCGCATCCTCGAAGGGGGTGCCGCGCTGCTGCTCGGGCTCGTCGTCGGGGTCATCGGAACCTTCGGCCACCAGCTGACGTTCACCGAATTCGGCTTCCCGCTGCCGATCGGGCTCGTCGCCGGGCTCGCGGCCGTCATCTGTCTGCTCGGCGGCATCCGACTCGCCTTCGAGTCGCGCTGGTATTCGGGGCTCGCAGCGCTCGGCGTCGTCGTCGCCATCGGCGTCTTCGCCCTGCCGAGCGCCAACGGGTCGGTCGTCCTGCCCGACAACCCGGCGGGCATCGTCTGGACGATCGGGCCGACCCTCGTCGCCGCGGTGGTGCTCGCCTGGCCGGACTTCAGTGCTCGCCCGGCGCCCCGCCCGCCCGTGCGCAACGATCGCGGCTGACGCTCAGCCGACCTTCGCCGCGCGCCCTGCTCCTCCCGCGGACCGCTGCGGGTCGAGGAGCTCGGCGAGGTGCATCGGGCTGCGCCCACCGAGTTGCGACGCCTGCGTTCGGCACGAGAGTCCGTCGGCAAGAACGATTGTCGTGGTCGGCGCGGCCCGCAGCGCCGGAAGCAGCGCATTCTCGGCGACCGCGACCGACGTCTCGTAGTGGCCCTTCTCCATGCCGAAGTTGCCGGCGAGGCCGCAGCAGCCCGAGATGACGTCGAGTTCGGCGCCGAGCCCGCGCAGCAGCGCGGCGTCGGTGTCGAAGCCCATGACGGAGTGCTGGTGGCAGTGCGGCTGCGCCAGCACGTCGACGCCGGTGAGGTCGGGGCCCTCCCAGTCGTCGGTCGCCGTCAGCAGCTCGGCGAGGGTCGTGGCGGCAGCGGCGACGACCGGTGCGCGGGGGTCGTCGGGGAGCAGTTCGAGGAGGTCACCGCGGAGCACCGCTGTGCAGGAGGGCTCGAGCCCGACGATCGGGATGCCGTCCGCCGCGGCGGGGTAGAACAGGTCGAGCAGGTCGGAGAGTCGGCGCTTGGCCCCGTCGAGCTGTCCTGTGGTGATCCAGGTCAGGCCGCAGCACGCGGACGAGGACGGGACACCCACCCGGAAGCCTGCGCCTTCGAGGACGCGGACGGCCGCGTGCCCGATCTCGGGTGAGAAGTTGTCGGAGAAGGTGTCGGCCCAGAGCAGCACCCGCTTCGTCCCTGTCGCCGCCCCGCCGGCGCGACGCCGGTGCGCGGAGGAGAACCGCTTCGTCGCGAACCGGGGGATGCTCCGCCGCGAGTCCATGCCGCCCGCCCGCAGAACGAGCCGCTCGAGCGGGCGGATCGACAGCAGCGCGTTGAGCGGCCGTGAGAATGACGTGGCGAGCCGAGCCCATCGGGGCATCCAGCCGAGCGTGTAGTGCGAGATCGGCCGCAGCTTGCCGCGGAACCGACGGTGCAGCACCTCGGACTTCATCGCCGCCATGTCGACGCCCGCCGGGCAGTCGTTCGAGCAGGCCTTGCACGAGAGGCAGAGGTCGAGCGACTCGGCGAGCTCGGGGGAGTCCCAGCCGCCGATGAAACTGCCGTTGATCACCTCCTGCAGCACCCGAGCGCGGCCGCGGGTGGAGTCCTTCTCGTCCTTCGTCGCCTGGTAGGAGGGGCACATGAACCCGCCGGCCGAGGATGTGTCGGCTCGGCAGCGTCCCACTCCGACGCAGCGGTGCGCCGCCATCGTGAGGTCGCCGGCGTCGTGCGCGAACGCGAAACCGAGAGCGACGGGCACCGGCCCCGCCGCCGGGCGACGCAGCGACGCGGTCAGCGGCTCCGGGTCGACGACGACGCCGGGGTTCAGCAGGTCGTCGGGGTCGAACTCGTGCTTCACCGCGGCCATCAGCGCGAGGGCGTCGGGGGAGTACATGTACGGCAGCAGTTCGCTGCGCGCGCGGCCGTCGCCGTGCTCGCCCGACAGGGAGCCGCCGTGCCGGGTGATCAGTCGTGCGGCGTCGTGCATGAACTCGCCGAGCACGCGCCCATCGTGCTCGAGCGGGATGTCGAGACGCACGTGGATGCAGCCGTCGCCGAAGTGCCCATAGGGCATGCCCTCCATGCCGTACGACGCGACCAGCTCGTCGAACTCTCGCAGGTAGTCGCCGAGGTTCTCCGGCGGCACGGCGGCGTCTTCGACCCCCGGCCACGCCTGCCGTCCGGTCGAGGTGCGGCCGGCGAGACCGACCCCGTCGGCGCGCGCCCGCCAGAGCGCACGGGCGGCGGCGCCGTCGACCACGCGGGAGTCGAGTGCGCCGGCGTCGCGGACCAGCGCCGCGGCGTCGGCCCGGGCGTCGACCCCGTCCATCTCGACGAAGAGCCAGCCGCCGCCGCGGGGGAGTTCGGGCACCGCGCTCGGTCCCCGCAGCGCGCGAACAGCGTCGACGAGCCGGGAGTCCATGCCCTCGAGGGCGAGGGGCCGGTGGGGGAGAAGGCGCTGTACCGCGCCCGCGGCGGCGATCATGTCCGAGTATCCGAGCACGACGAGGATCGGGGCGACGGGCAGAGGAACGAGGCTCACCGTGGCCCGGGTCGTGATGCCCCACGTGCCCTCGGTGCCGACGAACGCCTTGGCGAGGTCGCGGCCGTTCTCGGGCAGGAGGTGTTCGAGCGAGTACCCCGAGACCTGGCGCGAGAATCCGCCGAACTCGGTGCGCAGGGTCGCGAGGTTCGATCGCACGAGCGATTCGAGCGACGAGTCGAGCAGTCCGGCGCCCGCGGTGCGCAGTCGACCGCGTCCGTCGACGAGATCGATCGAGCGGACGTTGTCGGCCGTGCGCCCGAAGCGCAGGGTTCGGGGGCCGCACGCGTTGTTGCCGATCATGCCGCCGATGGTGCACCGGTCAGCGGTCGAGGGGTCGGGTCCGAAGCGCAGCCCAAGGCCGGCAGCGGCGCGCTGCAGATCGCTCTGCACGACTCCCGGGTCGACGACGGCGGTCGCCGACTCGGCGTCGACGGAGTGGATCGCCGTCATGTGTCGCGAGAAGTCGAGCACCAGACCACGTCCGACCGCGTTGCCGGCGACCGATGTGCCGCCGCCGCGCGGCGTGACGGGGACGCCGGTGCGGTGGGCGATGTCGACGAGTTCGGCGACTTCGTCGGCGTGCCTCGGGAAGACGACGGCGGTGGGGATCAGCCGGTAGTTGGAGGCGTCGCTCGAGTACTCGGCGAGCCGACGACGAGAGGCGTCGAACTCGATTCCGCGGGCGGCCAGCTGGGCCAGGGCGTCGGTACCCGACTCGACTAACATGCTACTTTGCGACATCGAGTAGCATGCTACTCTCGCGACTGTGGTGAACACTATCGATGGCGATAAGGCAGACCTCTACATCGACGGCCGCTGGGTGAGCACCGGTGACCGGAGCGAGCGCCGGAGCCCGTCCGACCGCGACGACGTCATCGGCCGCTTCGCGATGGCCGAGGCGGCGCACCTCGACGAGGCCGTCTCCGCCGCGCACGCCGCAGCGCCCGGGTGGCGTACCGCGTCGCCGCAGCGCCGCGCGGACTTGCTCGAAGGCGTCGCGGCGACCATCGCGGCAGAAGCCGACCGCCTCGCGACCCTGCTCGCCCGCGAGGAGGGCAAGGCCATCGGCGATGCACGCGCCGAGGTGATCCGCGCCAGCCAGCTGTTCCGCTTCTTCAGCGGCGAGGCCCTGCGGGTCACCGGTGATTTGCAGGACTCGGTGCGCCCCGGCGTCGAGGTCGGCACCCGGTATGAGCCCGTCGGTGTGGTGGGTATCATCTCGCCCTGGAACTTCCCGATCGCGATCCCCACCTGGAAAGCCGCACCCGCCCTGGCCTTCGGCAACACCGTCGTGCTGAAGCCCGCCGAGATCGTGTCAGGCATGGCGCTGGCGCTCGCCGAGATCCTCGACCGGGTCGGCTTCCCGCCCGGCGTCTTCAACGTCGTCACCGGTTCGGGATCCGTCGTCGGCGACGCCCTCGTGAAGCACCCGGGCATCGATGCGGTCACCTTCACCGGCTCGCAGGTCGTCGGGCGCCGCGTCGCCCAGGGAGCGACCGACCGTCTCGCGCGCGTGCAGCTCGAGATGGGCGGAAAGAACGCGCTCGTCGTGCTCGCGGACGCCGATCTCGACATCGCGGTCGACTGCGCGGTGAACGGCGCCTACTACCAGACGGGTCAGCGCTGCACCGCGTCGTCGCGGATCGTCGTCGAGGACGCCGTGCACGACGAGTTCGTCGCCCGCATGGCCGAGGCGATGCGCCGCGAGGTCGTCGGCAACGCTCTCGACACGGCGACGACGATCGGACCGGTGGTCAGCCAATCGCAACTCGACATCGACCTCGGCTACCTCGACCTCGCCCGCGGCAGCGCGGGCGTCGAGGTGATCGGCGGCGAGCTGCTCGAGCGCCCGACCGATGGGCACTTCCTCTCACCGGCGCTCGTGGTGGGCGGCGACGCGCAGGCGGCGTTCAACCGTGAGGAGATCTTCGGACCGGTCGCGGGCGTCATCCGCGTCGGCGACTACGAGGAAGCCCTCGCCGTGACGAACGACAGCGAGTTCGGTCTCGTGTCGGGTATCTGCACCACGTCGCTGTCCCATGCGACGGACTTCCAGCGCCGCGCCGACACTGGCATGGTGATGGTGAACCTGCCCACGGCGGGTGTCGACCCGCACGTGTCGTTCGGCGGACGCAAGGGCTCGAGCTTCGGGCCGCGAGAGCAGGGCACGGCGGCCCGGCAGTTCTTCACCCAGATCAAGACTTCCTACGTGCGCCCCTGAATCGGGGCAGCTAAACCGTTTAGCCTTCGCGGGGCCACGGGTCGGGGAGTTCCTCGCCGGTGACGGCGGCGATCTGGGTCATGAGGATGCGTGCCGTCTCGACCAGGTGCTCGCGCATTGCCGAGGCCGCAGCCTTCTCGTCCCCGCGCTCGATGGCGTCGATGATGGGGACGTGCTCGCGCTCGATCTGATCGAGTCCGCGGGTCTGATTCATCGTCGACGCGCCCATCGCCTGGGTCGCGTCGCGCAGTGCGCCGAGCTGACGGGTCAACCGGCTGTTGTCGGCCACCTCGGCGATCTCGGTGTGCAGAGCGCGGTCGTGCTGGGCGAAGGCGGCGAGGTCGTCACCGGTGATGGCATCGCGCATGCGGGCGAGGTGCTCGCGGAGCCGTTCGGAGAGACCGGCATCTCCGTGGCGGGCAGCGAGCGCGGCACCGGGGACTTCGAGCAGCAGACGCAGGTCGAAGATCTCGCGAATGTCGCGCACCGAGAGCCCTCGGATGCGGATGCCCCGATTGCGGTCGATCGTCACCATCCCGGCGTCGGCGAGCTTCAACACCGCCTCGCGGACGGGCGTGCGCGAGACACCGAAGCGGTCGGCGAGGCCGTAGATGGAGTGCTGACTGTCCGCGGCCAGCTCACCGCTGACGATCGAACGGCGCAGCTCGGCGAGCACCCGCTCGTGCGCACTCTGCGCCCTTTCGCTGTCCATCACTGCCCATCACCCCCGCTGAATTCCTTCAGCGTATGTGCAAGATCTCGGCTACATGCAGGCAGTGATCGTTGTGGTGACCCAGCAAGACCACTGATCTGGGTTCCGGCCGACCAGATTGACTCGCGCGGCGACGAGTACCGAAGAAATGAGCGCCCGCCGCCCCCGAAAATGACCCGCTCTTCCGTGGCGCGTTCCTTGATGCAGCTGCCTTCGGGCAAGCCGAGAGCGACGGCCTCGCGGACTTTACCAACCATTCTTATGCGGCCGCGCCAAAGGACCGGCGCCCGCTGATGAAAACCTTGCCCAATATCACCTGCGGCGACATGCCGGCGGCACAGTTGAGTAAGGTTGACGGACTTGCGGTAGGCTCAGGCGTATGGCCAACTATGAGGACTACATGACGATCGCTCAAGCTGCGGTATACGTGGGAGTCTCCGCGGCGACTCTTCGACGATGGGATGCGGCAGGGACGCTGGCGGCGGTACGGCGACCTGGGAGCAAATACCGCTACTACCGCATCGCGGACCTGGAACCCTTCCGGCTCGAGTACGGGTCAGCCGCGACCGGGAAGGACATCGTCGCCGGGTTCTTCCATGACGCTGAACCGAGCATCAACGGCAACCCACGTCTGCGGGAACCGCAGGTCGAAGCGCACCGTGCCGCCATGGAGCACTTCGCCACGTCGAACTCGCCGGCGATCATTCAACTGCCAGTGGGGTGCGGCAAGACCGGTGTCGCAGCGTTGCTGCCGTTCGGCCTGTCCCAGCAGCGGACGCTCGTCATTGCGCCGAACCGTACCATCCGGGAAGGTTTGTACGCAGACCTCAGTATCTCCAACGCCTCATGCTTCTGGAAGCGTGCCGGTGTCCTGGACAGCTTCACCGCGGGACCGTTCACCGCGCTGGTGGATGGACCCAAGGCAAACCTCGACGACTGCATCAACAGTCACATTGTCGTTGCGAACATCCAGCAGCTCGCCAGCAACGCCGACCGCTGGCTGTCGCAGTTTCCTCAAGACTTCTTCGACCTCGTGATTGTCGACGAAGGGCACCACAACGCGGCGGAGAGCTGGCAGCGTGTGATCCGCGCGTTCCCGAACGCCCGAGTAGTCAGCTTGACGGCAACACCGTTCCGAGCGGACAACAAGGACCTCCTCGGTGACGTCATCTACCGGTACCCCTTCTCCCTGGCGATGATGAACGGCTTCATCAAGCACATCGTCTCAGCGTCGGCCTACCCGTCGGAGATTACGTTCACCAGCAACGGCAGCGAGGACACGTACACGCTGGAACAGATCCTCGAACTCAACGAAGAAGCTTGGTTCCGGCGCGGCGTCGCGCTCTCCGATGAATGCAACCGCCACATCGCAGCGAAGGCGATCGAGAAGCTCCAGCAGCTTCGGTCAGCGACAGGGTTCCCGCATCAGATCGCAGCTTCCGCAATGTCCATCGACCACGCCGACCAAGTGCGTGCCATCTTCCAGGAAGCCGGACTGCAGGCCGAGGTCATCCACTCCGGACTGGACAACGCAAAGGTCGCCGCCGTCTTGGCGAAGCTGCGGAACAACCAGATCGACGTCATCGTGCAGGTGCAGATGCTCGGAGAGGGCTTCGACCACCCGCCATTGAGCGTTGCCGCTATCTTCCGTCCATACCGTTCCCTATCGCCGTACATCCAGTTCGTTGGCCGAATCATGCGCACCGTCGAGCAGAATGCCCCCGGCAGCCGAAACAACGAAGGGTTTGTCGTCTCTCACGTTGGGCTGAATAACGAGCAGCAGTGGGACGACTTCCGAGAACTCGACCGCTCCGACCAGGAGATGGTGCGCGGCTGGACAGGCGGCGATGGCGGGGCCGGCGCCTCGTCGACCCGCGGCGTCGACGAGGAGTCATTCGTCCATCGGTTCGACGTTCCGGTGGCTGCTGACGAGCAGCTCAGTCACTTCGTGAACAAGTCATTCATCGATCCTGCTGAGGATGCCGTAATCGAGCAGATGCTCAATCAACCCGGACCCGGCGGTTTCACCTTCCGTGAGCTTGGCATCACCGCCGAACAGCTACGCGCCCGATACGCGGACCGGTCTACCAAGGATGAATCGCCGGCACCAGAAGTCGCCGTTCAACCGCAGGTCCAGCGCCAGTTACTGCGCGAGCGTGTTGTGTCCAGGTCGCGGGCCGTTGCGAACCGGGTTCTCGTCAACCTTGCCGAACCGCGCGCCGCGTTCACCATCGCCAAGGCGATGAAGCTCCATCCCGTGGACAACGCGAGGGCCATCACGATGTTGATAAACCGCGAGATCAACTTGTTCGTGGGCAGGGCACCTAACTCTCGCGCGGACTGGACGCTCGACGAACTCAAGACCGCCTACGCGTCACTCGACGAGATCGGCGACGAACTCAACGAGCGCATCGCTCAACAATTGGAGAAGTAGATGCCTGCAGTGAAAAACGTCCTGAAGCACGTCAGCACCGAAACGGCCGGTCGGAAGCGGAAGTGCTGGCGCAGCAACAAGCACGTGATCATGAAGGGCGAATTGTGCCTCGTGGTCATCGAGGGGCCTATGGACACGACGACATATTGCTCTGAGTGCGCCCGTCCGATGCTCGAACGCGCACAACTGGAACTCGCCGCCATCACGACGCAGTTCGAGGAGTAAGACGGGGAGGACGAGCGCAGCTCTCGATAGCAGGCCAGCCTTTGCCCCACAGCTGCCCGGTCGGATCAGGTCAACTGACCGTGTCAGCCCAGTGAGTATTCACCGAGTTCTTCTAATCCCCGCATTCGGCGAACTGAGACAACATGGTCCGCGATATCCGGGACACCGCCGATGACCGCGAGTTCGACGATTGCGTCCACCGAACCCCGGGCACGTTTCCGAGCCGCGTAGTCGTAGTCAGCGATCGATAAGAACGTATCCGAACCACGGGGTGTCGCGTTCGGATACAGGGCAGCCCCTGAGTTGATGGGCGAGAGTCGAACACGCTCCACCGCCGACTTCAACAGACTCCTCGTGTCCACCGTCAAAACGTCCTGAACACTGCTCCGGTACCGGCGCGCTGTCAAGAGCCCGGCGAGCTTGTCCGGGTGCAACCAGAAGAAAACCCGGTCATTGAGAATGTTCAGCCATCCCTGCACCGTCACATCGATGAGTTTCGGCTCCAGGTGCGTCAAGTTGAGCGGACCCTG